>JAIEPK010000595.1 GCA_019749875.1 Candidatus Binatia bacterium
GGGGCTGCGGGCGCGTCGGCGGCCCGGCCGGGCGTCGCGCCGAGGGCGATGCCGACGACGGCCAGCGCGAGGAGAAGGTGTCTCATGTTCCGGGCACTCCGTGTCGCGGCAGGTTCCTTACCTTGCGTGTTCCGCGAGCGAAACCTGCACTTGGACGCCGCTGCGGTGCGTCGATTCGGCGCCGTGCGGACCCTGGCGTCGCCGACGGCCTCGCGGTACGAGACCGGGTGCGTTCGTAGCGGCGCGCCGCCATCCCGGCGGGTCCGGCCGATCGAGGTTCAGGAGTGAATCGTCATGCGTGAGGTGTACATCGTCGGTGCCGTTCGCAGCCCCATCGGCCGTCGCAAGGGCGGGCTCTCGGGCATGCATCCCGCGGATCTTCTCGGGGTGGTGCAGCGGGCGGCGGTCGAGCGCTCCGGCGTCAAGCCGGGCGACGTCGGCCAGGTGGTCGGCGGCTGCGTGTCGCAGGTCGGCGAGCAGTCGTTCAACATCGCGCGCGTCGCGTGGCTCGGCCAGGGCTTCCCGATGGAGGTCGCGGCGACGACGGTCGACAGCCAGTGCGGGTCGTCGCAGCAGGCGACGTCGCTCGCGGCCGGCATGATCGGCGCGGGCATCGAAGACCTCGTGCTCGCGTGCGGCGTCGAGATGATGACCCGCGTGCCGCTCGGCACGAACATGAAGGGCGGCTCGCCGATCTCGCCGGGCTACGTCGAGCACTACGAGGCCACCTCGCAGTTCGACGGCGCCGAGCGCATCGCGAAGGAATACGGCATCACACGCGAGGACACCGACCGCTTCGGCCTCGAGAGCCAGCAGAAGGCGATCAAGGCGTGGGCGGAAGGCCGCTTCGAGCGCGAGATCGTGCCGGTGACCGCGCCGGTGCTCGACGCGGAGGGCAAGGAGACCGGTGAGAAGCGCGTCGTGAGCAAGGACGAGGGTCTGCGCGAGAGCTCGCTCGAGAAGCTCGCGACGCTGAATCCCGTCATGCCGGGTGGCATCCACACGGCGGGCACGTCGTCGCAGGTTTCGGACGGCGCCTCGGCGGTCCTGCTCGCGTCGCCGGAGAAGGCCAAGGAGCTCGGCCTCAAGCCGCGCGCGCGCATCGTCGCGACCACGCTGGTCGGCGTCGACCCGGTGACCATGCTCAAGGGCCCGATTCCGGCAACGGAGAAGGTCCTCAAGCAGGCCGGCTTGACCATCGACCAGATCGACGAGTTCGAGGTCAACGAGGCCTTCGCATCGGTCGTTCTCGCGTGGGAGAAGGCGTGCAAGCCGGCGCACGCGAAGGTCAATCCGAACGGCGGCGCGATCGCGCTCGGACATCCGACCGGCTGCACCGGCGCGCGCCTGATCACCACGTCGCTGCACGAGCTCGAGCGCTCGGGCGGGCGTTACGGGCTGATCGCGATGTGCTGCGGCGGCGGCCTCGGGACGGGGACGATCATCGAGCGGCTGTGAGCGGGTGACGCGCCGGCGCGGTCGTGATGCCACGACCACGCCGGCGCGTCCTTCCGTCAATCCCCGCCGAGCCAGCTCGGACTCGTCCCTGGCGCGGCGATCTCGCTCACGAGCCGCGGCGACAGCGTCGCCGACCGTGGCGCGGAGCGCTCCATCATGAGCTTCTGCACGCGCACGCCGTCGCCGCTCGAGGCGAGCCCGCTGACCAGCACGTCGGCGCCGTCGACGGTGCTGGTCGTCGCGACGCGCACGCCCGATCCCGGCGCGTCGCCGAACGGCGAGAACTGGGAGATCGCCGCGAATTGCACCGTCGTCGTGTGCGCGTCGGGGCTCTCGAGGTAGACCTTCGGCTGGCCGTCGAGCGCGGATCCGCTCGAGAAGATCGCGACGGCACCAGGGGCCTCGGTCTGGCCGACGACGATCGACTGCACGCCGCCGAACGCACCGGCGACCCAGCCGGTCGCGAGCGACACGCCGCCCGTGTAGCCGTCGAAGGCGACGAAGTCGGACGTCACGAGCGGCACGTCGACCGGCAGCGGGTTGCTCGGCGCGCACCACGCGGCCGCCCCGGTATTCGGGCGGAAGAGGTCGAAGCGAAACGTCTTGATCTGTGCCGGGCTGCCCGCGCCGGGCGCGGTGACGATGCTGTTGCGCCCGGACACGAAGTCGACCAGGCCGGTCGCCACGGCGACGCCGCTGCTCGATCCGGGATACGGCGAGAACGTCGAGAACAGCTCCGGAGCGGCGCCGAGCTGGCTCGGCAAGGCCGAGCCGTAGACGTTCACGGTCGACTCGATTCCCGGCCCCGACCCGACGACGACGTTGTCGGCGAGCGCGTTGCCGTCGACGTCGATCGCGGCGACGGTCACGCCGCCGCGGAACGCCGCATCGAAGGCGAGGAAGCTCAGGATGACGGTGCCGAACGGCGCTCCGCCGGCCGGTGCGGCCCCCGAGTAGACGACGATCTCCGGCGCTCCGCCCGCTCCCTTGCCGGCGACGAGGTCGAGGATCTGATCACCGTCGACGTCGCCCATGGTCACGCTGACGTTGCCGTTCCAGCCGGGGAACGGAACGACCGTCGCGAGCAGCGCGTCGCCGTCGCCGTCGAAGATGCGCACCGTGGTGTCGCTGCCGCCGGCACCGCTCGTCGCCACCGCGTACGAGGACACCGCCGGGATCACGTTGACGATCCCCATGAGGCCGTTGTCCTCGTGGTTCAGGCGGTGGCAGTGGATGACGTAGGTACCGGTGAAGTCGAGGAAGCGCTGGCGCAGCACGAGGCTGCCCTCGGTCTCGATGATCTCGTGGTCGTCGGGGTCGGTGATCGGCGCGGGAAGGTTGGCATTGTCCTCGCCCCACTTCTGCACGCCGGTGACCTGGCCGCGCACCGGGTCGTCGATCGACATGACCTGGAAGTCGTTGACGTGGATGTGGATCGGGTGCTCGTCGTTGTTGCGGTTCGCGAGCGTCCACTGCTCGACGCTGTCGAGGCGGGGCTGCAGCAACGACACGAACGGAAACACGTTCGCGTTGAACTCGTACTCGAAGGCCTTCGGGTCCTGATTGCTCGCGTTCTCGTTGTCCAAGCCGCCGGAGACCGTCAGCGCACGATCGTAGTCGGGCGTGACGTTCGCGAGATCCGTGAACGAGGTGTTCGCGTCGAGCGGCAGACCCTCGGAAAAGGCGACCGTCGTTCCGGTGCCGCTCGAAGGCTCCATGCGCAGCAGCACCTGCGTCGGGAAGGCGAAGAAGCCGTCGTAGTAGCTCAAGTGGGCGGGATCGACCGAGACGCGACCGAGCACCGCGGGCGGCTGCATGGTGCCGTCGTTGGTGTAGAGGATCCCGCACCCGGGAGCGATCGGCGGTACGTCGGCCGGCGGCATCTCGAGCAGCAGATCGCCCGTCTCCGGCATGGTGACGGCGATCGCGTAGCGGCTCGCCGGCGGGATGACGAGCGTCGTGCCGTCGTCGGTGAACGGGAGGTGAACCTCGGGGAACGGGTTGCCGTCCTGGCCGACGATCGCGATCGGCGGATGCCGTCCGGTCGCCGTCTCGGTGAGCGTCACGTTCGCGTAGGCGAAGTCGCTGACGTTCGCGAGCACCCAGATCTCGGTCTGGCCCGGCTTCGCGCGCAGCACCGGCTGGAAGAGGCCGTTCACGGTGTACTGCACGTCGCGCAGGTGGTCCGGCAGCTCCGGGTTCGCCGCGATCTTGCGCTTGTCGTCGCCGCCGGACGTTCCGGCGGGGCAGCCGGCCGCGTTGCCGCCCTCGAACGACTGGAGGTTGCTCGGTACGAACTGCAGCTGGCCACGGTTGTTGTCCGGCGACAGCGGGCCGGCCCACCAGTTGGTGAAGTACGTCGTGCCCGCGGCCGTCTGCCAGAAGTTGAGCGGCGACAGCAGCGGAACGTAGGTGCCGTCGGCGAGCTGTGTTCCGTTCGGGAGCTCGAGCGTGCTCACGTACTGAGGCCAGTTCGGGTTGTCGAGGATCGCCTGTCCGCCCTTGCGGTCGAAGACGTAGTTGTACTGCAGGGCCATGTTGCGGATCGGCAGCGCGCTGGCCGTGACCAGCGGGATGTCGCCGTCCGAGCGGCCGATCGCCAGCATGCCTGCGAGGCCGAGATAGGTCTGCTGTCCCGTCAAGGTGTGGCGATGGCTGTGGTACCAGTACATGCCCTGCGGGTGATCGGCGGGGATGTCGTACCGGTAGGTGTTGGTGTAGCCGGCGGGAATGTTGAGCAGGACGTTGTCGGAGTTGCCCTTCGGGCTCACGTGCAGCCCGTGCGTGTGCAGGTTGATCGGCGACGAGGTGAGCTGGCGCGGGTAGAGCGGGACCGGCTGGCCCTGCGGCGTGAACGCCGGGTCGTAGAAGTCGGGGATCGTCAGGTCGGCGAGCTCGTTGACGACATGGACGATCAGCGTCTCGCCCGGTGAGACCTGCAACGTGGGTCCGGGGTAGAGGTTCTGGGCCGCGCGCACGCCGTTCGACGCCGTGCCTTGCTCGACCTCGTAGCCGAACAGCAGGAAGTTCTGCACCGGCGTCGCGACGGTGTCGAGCCGCGTCGCGCCCTGCCGTGCGAACAGCGTGACCTCGAGCACCCCGTTCTCGCTCGCGAGGACCACCGGCTCGGCGTAGTCCGGTGGCGTGTAGCTCGCGCCGGTGCCCGCGTCGCCGCAGGCGAGCGCCGTGACGCCGATCGTGGCCAGCATGCACCAGCGGCCGAGGCTCGCCGCTCGCGCGATCCGCGCGGCGGGGTCGTGGATTCGCGGCCGTTCGGGGTCGTTCATTCGCCGGCCTCGCTCTCACTCAGGAGGTGCCGATCCGCTCGAGATCGGCGAGAATTCTGCTCTCGACGCCGTTCTCGGCGGACGGGTAGTAGCCGCGGATCCGCGCCTGCCCGTCGACCAGGACGAGGTGGCCGCTGTGCATGATGCCGAAGTCCGGCTTCGTGGGATCGGCGGTGCCCTCGAGCGCGACCGAGAAGCTGCGCACGACCTGCTGGATCGAGCCCTCGCTGCCGGTGAGGAAGCTCCAGCGCCGTCGATCGGCGCCGTAGCCGTCGGCGTAGGCCCCCAGCACCGCCGGCGTATCGTGTTCCGGGTCGATGCTGAAGGTGACCAGATGAATCTTCGCATCGCCGCGCTGCGCGAGGGCCTGCAACGCACGCATGTGGTCGCTGAGCCGTGGACAGACCAGCGGACAGCGTGTGAAGACGAAGCTCGCGATCCACGGCTCGCCGTCGAAAGCCGTACGCGCGACCGGCGCGTTCGACTGGTCGACGAGCGCGAAGTCCGTCACCCGTCCGAGGATCGGCAGCGGTGCGCTCCGCGCCGCCTGCTGCCGGAGCGCGGAGAGGCTCAGCGCCGGCACGAGAACCGCCGTGGCGGCGAGCGCTGGCCACCAGCGACGGAGGCGTCCCCGGCGCGGGCGGGAGGTGCTCGTCGGGAGCATCGGTGGGAACATCGGCCGCGCGACGCCGAGGTTTAGCGCGTGTGCGATGCCGTTCGAGCGTTCGGATCGCCGGCCGCGTGGGCGAGCTCGTTTGGATGTCGGCTCCGGCTTGGTGAGGCCGGAGCCGATCATCGATCGGCAGCCGACTCCGCCAGCACGCGCGCCGCGACCGCTTCCGGCGTCAAGCACGCGAGCGCGTGCGCGCGGGCCGCGGCCGCGATGCCCTCGAGCCGGGGTGGATCGGCAAGAGCGGCGCGGACCGCTTCCGCGAGACCGCCCGGCCGCGGATCGTAGAAGAGCGCCGTCGTGCCGTGCACGAAGCCGGCGGCCGTCTCTACGGTCGGGTAGGGCATCAGCGGCACGGCCCCCGCCGCCGCGGCCTCGGCGTGACGGAAGCAGTGCCAGCCGAAGCCCGCCGGTGACCACGCCAGCTGCGCTTGCGCCATCCGGCGATCGAACTCCGCGCGCGGCAGACGCTCCTGCGGCATGTCGAGCGCGATCCCTTCGGCCGCCAGCGCACGCAGCTCCGCCGCGGCGCGCTCCCGCGGCCACGCACCGCCCGCGATCTCTCCGGCGAAGAACACGTCGGTGGTCTTGGGCGCGACCGCTGTCGGTGTCCACCCGAACGGCAGCCCGAGCGGCAGTGGACGCAGCGCCGCGACGATCGCCCGTGCGCCCGGATCGCTCCGGAGCCGCGCCTCGTTCATGGGCGTCGGGGGCATGCGTCGCATGAGGCGCCAGCGATCCGTCGGCAGCTCCCGCTTGAAGATGCGGTGTGCACGCACGGCAAGGCGTCGATGCGCGTGGTGAAGAGTGTCCTCGTCTTCGAAGTCGAGCAGCACGATCGGCACGCGACAGGTGCGCCGCAGGAGCGCCGCGACCAGGCGCCATGCGGTCCCGGGGCGATGATGGATGCGACAGGCGACCAGGCGAAGGGCGGGATCGTCGAGCAGTCGGGCCAGCGCCGGCAGCCGCGCCGGCGCGCCCGGGCCGGCGATCACCAGCCGCGCCTCAGGCGCGGCCTTGCGCGTGCCGACGGCGACGAAGCGTGCGATGTCCGGCCTGCAGCGCGCGAGAAACGGCGCGTGGCCGATTTCCAGAACCGAGTCCGGTCCGGCCGCAGCGGAGTCCATCGCGACCGACCATAGCCGAACTTCCGCAGTTCCGCCGCCGAAAATAAAGTTGGACGGATCCCGTGTTCGGCAGTTCGGGAGATTCTCGT
>JAIEPK010000605.1 GCA_019749875.1 Candidatus Binatia bacterium
CGCGCCTTCGACCACCGGTACGGCCGCGCCGGACGCCGGCGTCACCGGCGTCGCGGCGGCATTGCTCGCTGCCGCGAGCTTCTCGGCCGCGGCCTTCTCGGCGGCCGCTCGAGCGCGCTCTTGGTCGGCCTTGCGTCGCGAGAGGTCGTGCTCGCGCGCTTCCTGCTCGATCATGCTGCGCGCCGCTTCGAGCTCCTTGTTCACCTCGCCGGTGACGCGGCGGAACTCCGCGAGTCCCTTGCCGAGCGCGCGTGCGACCTCGGGGAGCCGCTTCGGACCGAGCACGATCAGCCCGACGACCAGGATCACCGCCAGCTCGGGCATGCCGATGCCGAACATCGCCTCGACGCTAACCGAAGCCGCAGGGTGCGGCAAACCCCGGCGAGCGCAAAACGCGCTGCCGGCGTCAAAGGCGCCAGTGCGGGGCGAGCACCTCGCGCAGTCGGTCGAACGCCTGAGTGTGGTGCGATCCGGGCGCGTGACCGCGCGCCCCGTGCGTGAGCTCGTCGAGCACGGCCTCCGTCGACCCGCGGATGGCGTCGAGGTCGTAGCCGCCTTCGAGCACCGCGACGAGACGCCCGTCGGCGACGTCCTCCGCGACCTGCAGCAGGATGCGGCTCATCGCGACGAAGCCCTTCTCGGTGACCTGCATGCCGCCGAGCGGATCGCGCCAGTGACAATCGAAGCCCGCCGAGACCAGGAGGAACTCGGGCGCGAACTGGCGCAGCACGGGAGCGATGATCTCTTCGAGCGCGAGCGCGTAGCCCTCGTCGCCGACGCCGGCGCTGAACGGCACGTTGACGTTGAAGCCGAGGCCGTCGCCCCGACCCGTGTCCGTCACGGCACCGGTGCCGGGATAGAACGGGTACTGGTGCAGCGAGACGTACAGCACCGATGGGTCGTCATAAAAGATCGCTTCGGTGCCGTTGCCGTGGTGCAGGTCCCAGTCGATGATGGCGATGCGCCGGTAGCCGTGCTTGCGCTGCAGGTGGCGCGCCGCGATCGCGACGTTGTTGAACAGGCAGAAGCCCATCGCCTGGCCCGAGGTCGCGTGGTGTCCGGGCGGACGGACGAACGCGAAGCCGTTGCGGTACGCGCCCGTCGCGACCGCGTCGCCGAGCTCGAGCAGCCCGCCGGCGGCGAGCAGGGCGGTCTCGAACGAGCGGTCGCAGGTCGCCGTATCGGCGTCGATGTGGCTGCGCGTCGCGTGCTGCGTGCGCGCGATCTTCGCATAGAGGTCGGCGCTGTGCGCGAGACGGATCTCGTCCTCGTCAGCGAGCCGTGCCGGCACCTGCTCGAGGGGTGCACCGCGCCAGTCGTGCAGCGTGCGCTCGACCGAGAGCAGCCGCTCGGGCCGCTCGGGATGGCCTTCGCCGGTGTCGTGCGCGCGGTAGCGTGGGTCGACGACGATCGCGGTTCGCATGCGATCAGTATACCCGGCCGCGGCTGCCGGCGATGTCGGAAGGTACGTTGCCGCTGCCGACGACCCGTGGCGCGCTGCCGGTGCCGGCCGCGGCCTGCTGCGCGCGACGGCGCGCCATGCCGTCGATCGTGCCGTCGGGCAGCGTGTAGGGCGAGCGTCGCGCCGGCATCGAGGCCGCCGCGACGTCGGTGGTCGGTGGCGTGCCGGTGGCGGCGACCGTGGCCGGAGCGGGGGCGGGCGCCGCGCCGATCACCGACTCCTCGGGCGCGGGCTCGTCACCGCTGTCCGCGGGCCCCGGCGCGACCGGGAAGCCGGGCTCGGTGCCGCGCTTGAAGGCCTGGAAGACCGCCCCCGCCGATCCCGGCGTGGTGCGGTTGCCGGACTGGTCGACCGCGACCAGGGTCACCTCGTTCGGCACCGCGAAATCGAGCACCGGCTGGCCGTCGAGCGCCTTCAGCATGAAGTCGTGCCAGATCGGCGCCGCGGCCTTGCCGCCCGTTTCTTTCCCGCCGAGCGACTTGTCCTGGTCGTAGCCCACCCAGACGCCGGTCAGCAGCTGCGGCGTGTAGCCGATGAACCACACGTCACGCTGGTCGTTGGTGGTGCCGGTCTTGCCGGCGGCGGGACGGTCGATCTGCGCCTTGGTGCCGGTACCGGCATCGATCACGTTCTTGAGCATGCTGGTCATGACGTACGCCGTGTCGGGCGAGATCGCGGGCCGGCGCAGGATCGGAGCCTCCTCGATCAGCTCGCCGCGGACGTCGGTGATCTTGGTGATGAAGCGCGGTTCGACGCGCATGCCGAGGTTCGCGAACACGCCGAACGCCTCGGTCATCTCGAGCAGCGTCACCTCCGAAGATCCCAGCGCGATCGACAGGTTCTTCGGGAACGGTCGCGTGAAGCCGAAGCGGGGCAGGTACGACAGCAGGTACTTGATGCCCATCGAGCTGACCAGCTTGACGGTCACCACGTTGCGCGACTTGGTGAGCGCCTGCCGCACGGTGGTCGGGCCGAAGAAGCGGTTCTCGAAGTTGCGCGGCGTCCACACCTGTCCGCCGCCGACGTTGAACGAGATCGGCGCGTCGTTGATGACGCTCGCGGGCGTGAAGCCGCGGTCCATCGCGGCCGCGTAGATCATCGGCTTGAAGGACGAGCCCGGCTGCCGGTAGGCCTGCGTCGCGCGGTTGAACTGGCTGCGGCTCCAGTCGAGGCCGCCGGTCATCGCCTTCACGTCGCCGGTCGCGGGCTCCATCGACAGGAGCGCGCCCTGCGTGCCGTTGCTGTGCGCGAGCTCGAGGGTGCGCTTGTCGGCGTGCTGCACGACCTTCGCGTCGAGCACCTCGCCGGCGGCGGGTCGGTAGCCTTCCTTGGTCGCCCACGTGAGGCCGGCGGCCGGGAACACGGCGTGTCCGCCGGCCCAGCGCACGTCGATGCCGCCGTCGCGGCGGCCGACCCGGCCGTCCTTGCCGGGCAGCACCACGACCTCGAGCGTCGTGCCGGGCTCGGGCAGCGGCGGATCGGTCGCGGCGGTGGGCTCCTTCAGGAGCGCCTTCAGCTCGCGCTCGCCGAGCTTTCGTGGCGCGCCGCGGAACCCCTGCCGCTCGTCGACCGCCTGGACGCCGTCGCGCAGCGCCTGGTCGGCGGCGCGCTGCAGGTTCAGGTCGAGCGTGGTGTGCACGTCGAGTCCGAGCTGGTAGGGCGCGCTCGCGCCGTAGCGCTGCTCGAGGAGACGCCGCACGTGCTCGACGAAGTACGGCGCCACGCTGTTCATCGGCGAGTCGCCGCGCTGGAACTCGAGCTTCTCCTCGAACGCCTGCTCCGCCTCCTCGTGCGTGACGAAGCCCTCGTGCACCATGCGGTCGAGCACGTAGCGCTGGCGTGCCTTGGCGCGCTCGAAGTGCTTGACGGGCGAGTAGCGGCTCGGTGCCTGGGGCAGCCCGGCGAGCATCGCCGCCTGCGCGAGCGACAGCTCGGACACGTCGCGGCCGAAATACTCGAGCGCCGCCGCCTGGACCCCGTAGGCGCCGTTCCCGAGATAGATCTGGTTCAGGTAGAGGTAGAGGATCTCGTCCTTCGTGAGCTGACGCTCGAGGCGGTACGAGAGCACGATCTCCTTGATCTTGCGCTCGTAGCTGCGCTCGGGGGTGAGCAGCAGCGACTTGACGACCTGCTGCGTGATCGTGCTCGCGCCCTGGCGCGTCGAGCCCGCTTGATAGTTGGTGAGCGCCGCGCGCAGCACGCTCACGTAGTCGATGCCGGTGTGCTCGAAGAAGTTCTGGTCCTCGGCCGCGATGAAGGCCAGCTGCACGGCCTGCGGGATCTTGTAGATCGGGACGAGATAGCGCTTCTCGAAGAAGAACTCGCCGATCTGCGTGCCGTCGGCGGCGAACACGCGCGTTGCGACCGGCGGCCGGTAGTCGAGCAGCTTCTCGACCGGAGGCAGGCTGGTGGTGAACTCGCGGTAGAGGATCGCCGCGGCGCTGCCGGCGGCGGCGAGCAGGATCACCGCGAAGCCGAGGAAGAACGTCCGAAACGGTCGGCGTGCGCGTACGACCCGTTTGTTGCCCGCCTTCCCCACGTTGCCCCGGCCTGCGCCCCTCTCGGGCGCTGTCTACACCATCGTCCTTCTCGCGGCCACTTCGCCGCACCAGCGATGGACACGAGTGGCCTGGGTCGTGCTACTGTGCCGGGCATGTCGTTGGGCGGGCACCGCACACGCAGCGGCGATGGGAGCGACGGTACGCACGGACCGGTGCGCTCGCGCCACGGCCTGCGTCTTCTCGAGCACGTCAGCACGCTGATCGGCGAGTCCGAGAACCTGCAGGAGACGCTCGACAGCGTCGTGCAGGTGGTCGCCGAGCGCATGCGTACGGAAGCTTGCTCGGTCTACCTGCTCGACGAGAGTGCGACCACGCTCACGTTGTGGGCAACCACCGGCCTCGAGCGCAGCGCCGTGGGCCGGGTCCGGATGAAGACCAGCGAGGGGTTGACCGGTCTGGTGATCGAGACCATGCAGCCGGTCGCGGTACCGGACGCACCGGTCCACCCACGCTTCAAGTTCTTCCCGGAGACGCACGAGGAGCGCTACCACTCGTTCCTCGGGGTGCCCGTGCTCGAGCGTCGCGCGCCGCTCGGCGTCCTCGTGGTGCAGACGCTCCGCCGCCGGCAGTTCACCGCCGACGAGATCAGCCTGCTGCGCACGATCGCAGGGCAGCTGTCGGGCGTGCTCGTCCAGGCGCGGCTGCTCGACAGCCTCAAGATCAAGGAGCAGGAGCAGGCCGACTTCCGGCGCCGCATGCTCGACGCGATCAGGCGCCTGCAGGCCTTCGAGCGCCAGGTCGAGCATCGCTCGGCGCAGTCGATCGACCGCGATCCGGGCGAGCGCCTGCGCGGCATCGGGGCGTCGCCGGGCTTCGGCATCGGCCGCGTGCACGTGCTGCACCCGCAGATCGAGCTCTCCGAGATCGACGACCGCGCCTGCGACGATCCGATCGTCGAGAACGAGCGCTTCGAGAACGCGCTCGCGATCGCGACCCGCGATCTGGAACGGCAGCGCGACAAGATGAACGAGATCCTGCCCGAGGCGACCAGCCAGATCTTCGACGCGCACCTCTTGATGATGCGCGACGATGCGGTCGCGGCGCGCGTACGGTCGCTGATCCAGGAGGGAACGTCCGCGGAGTACGCGCTGCGGCGCGTGGTCGAGGACTATCTGATCGCCTTCGAGCGCATCGAGGACCCGTACCTCCAGGAGCGTGCGCTCGACGTGAAGGACATCGGGCAGCGGCTGCTGCGCATCCTGCTCGGCATCGACGGCAGCAACGAGACCCCGGTCGACGGCAGCGTGCTGGTCGCCCGCGAGCTGACGCTCACCGACCTCTCGGAGATCGACCCGAAGATGCTGCGCGGCATCGCGCTCGCGACCGGCGGCGTGACCTCGCACGCGACGATCCTCGCCAAGTCGTTCGAGATCCCGACGGTGGTCGGCATCGAGCACCTGCTGGAGGTCACGCACGAGGGCGACGAGATCATCGTCGACGGCAATGCCGGCGTGGTCTACCGCTCGCCCGGGCCCGAGGTGGTCCGCGAGTACCAGCGCATGGAGCGCGACTATCGCGACTTCAACGAGAAGCTCGAGTCGCTGCACGATTTGCCCGCGGTCACCACCGACGGCCGGCGCGTCGCGCTGAACGCGAACGTCGGCCTGCTCGGCGACGTCGTGCTCGCGAACCGGCACGGTGCGGAGGGCATCGGCCTCTACCGCACCGAGTTCCCGTTCATCTCTTTCCGTGAGTTCCCGACCGAGCAGGAGCAGCTCGAGATCTATCGCAAGGTGATCGGCGCGATGCACGGCCAGCCGGTCACGCTGCGTACGCTCGACCTCGGCGCCGACAAGTATCCGGCGTATTTGCACGTCGCGCGCGAGGAGAATCCGTTCCTCGGCTGGCGCTCGATCCGCGTGTCGCTGGCGATGCCGGAGTTCTTCCGCCAGCAGCTGCGGGCGGTGCTGAAGGCCGCGACGGTCGGTCCGACGCGCCTCCTGCTGCCGATGATCTCGTCGCTCGACGAGGTGCTGCAGACCAAGGAGATGCTCGCCGAAGTCGTGCGCGACCTCGAGCGCGAGGGCATCGAGCACGTCCCGGACATCCCGCTCGGCATCATGATCGAGGTGCCGTCGGCGGTGTATCTGGCGCCGCAGCTCGCCGAGGAGTGCGACTTCCTCTCGATCGGCACCAACGACCTGATCCAGTACGTGCTCGCGGTCGACCGCAACAACCGGAAGGTCTCGCCGCTCTACCAGCCGCTGCACCCGGCGGTGCTCGGCAGCATCGCGCAGTGCGTGCAGGCGGCGCGTGCGGCGGGCAAGCCGATCTCGATGTGCGGCGAGATGGCCGCGGATCCGATGGCGACGCTCGTGCTGCTCGGGCTCGGGATGGACGAGCTCAGCATGGAGCCGTTCTTCATCCCGGTCATCAAGCAGCTGATCCGCTCGGTGGCGTACGCGTCGGCGGTGGACCTCGCGCAGCAGGTGCTGCAGCTCGCCACCGTACGCGAGATCAAGAGCACGATCTTCGACTCGATGCGCGCGCTCGGCGTGATCGAGCTGCTGGACATGTACCAGTAGAAGCGAGGGGGCACGCGCCCCCTCGCCCCGTGGGGCGGAGCCCAACGGGGCCCCACTCCCCGCGCTCCCTTCGGTCGGCCGCTGGGCTTC
>JAIEPK010000167.1 GCA_019749875.1 Candidatus Binatia bacterium
GCCGGGCGCGCGGCGCGGCAGCGGGTGCAGCGCCTCGCACGCGAGCGGCGCGCGCAGGGTCGGGTCGAGCCAGAGCAGCTCGAAGAGGATCGACGTGCCCGAGCGTGCCGGTCCGGTCACGATCATGGGGGCGACGATCCGCTCGCTCGCGATGGCGGGGGTCTCGTCCAGCGCACGCGTCAAGAGCATGCGCGTGCGCATGCCGCGCAGCAGCTCCTGGCGTGTCATGAGGCGCCCGACCAGCGTCAGCGGTGCTGCGTCGAGCGCGCGCACCAGGTTCGTGAAGCGCTCGCGCCAGACCGGATCGCCGAGGTCGCCGCGCGGCGGCGAGCCGTCCAGCGAGCGCTCCGCCGTCTCCAGCAGCTCGGCGCCGTCGAGCGCCACGAGGCGGCGCGCGTCGCCCCCGACCGAGCCCGCCATCGCGTTCAGCCGGCGCACCCAGTCCGGCCGCCGGTAGCGCTCCGCCATCGAGAGAATGCCGCCCGCCATTCGTTGACAGTATGTCAGCGAGTGACATACGGTCAATCGGAATGACGGCCGTCCTTCCGTCGCGCGAGGCGCAGGCTCAGGAGCGGCAGCGCCAGTTGGTCCGCATCGCGAGCGACCTGATCGAGGAGAGCGGGCTCGATGCCGTCACGCTGCCTCGTGTCACCGAGCGCGCCGGCTGCGCGCGCACGCTCGTCTACCGCTACTTCGCGTCGCGCGAGGAGCTGCTCGCGGGCGTGCTGCAGGACTACGTCGAGCGCCTCGACGTGCGCATGCCGGCCGCGGAGCTGCGCGCGGCGCTGGCAGGCGCAGTGCGCAGCGCGCAGCGCGGCGACGACGCGCCGGTCCGCGAGCTGGTCGCGGTCTTCTGGGACGTGCAGATCGCGGCCGGGCTCGGCGGCGCGATCCTGCGAACCGCGCTGCGCGTGAACCCGCAGGTCGATGCGCTCATCGCGCGATCGCGCCGCACCACCGAGCGGCGCATCACCGACGGGCTGCGCGCGGCGGGGCTCGAAGCGTTCGAGGCGCAGGTCGCGCTCGACGCGATGATCGCGAGCTTCGTCGGTCTCGCGCTGCGCTGGAAGGCCGGCGAGATCGGCCGCGCGAAGGCGATCGACGTGCACACGCGCGTGACGGTCGGCCTGCTGCGCCAGCTGCTCACGACCGGTTCCACGACCCGGGCCCGCCCGGCTCATCGCCGCCGCGCGGCCGCGTCGACGGGCGCGCGGCGACGCTCGGTCGGCCCGCGCGGAGGAGTCCCATGAAGCACCTCGCCGCAACTGCCTTGGCGGCCCTGTCGTCGCTGCTCGTCGCCCTCGCCCCCGCGAGCGGCGCCGGCGGTGCGACCGCCGGCGCCGAGACGACGCTCGAGCGATTCCCCGTGTGCGAGGCGTCGGCGGCCATCGAGATGCCGTGCCGCGCGGACGCGACGAAGACCTGCGTCTGGGTCGCCGACAACGAGCAAGGCGCGAACCTCTTCGAGTACGACGTCGGCGCGACCGGCGTCCTGTCACCGGCGACGCCGTTCGCGATCGAGATCGGCGACGCGAAGAAGGACGCGCGCAAGTACGGCGACATCGAGGCGCTGGCGCGCGACGGCGACGCCGTGCTCGCGATCGGATCGCACGGACGGAGCCGCAGCTGCGAGGCGCAGAAGGTCCGCGCGCGCGTCGCGCGCATCGCGGGCTCGCCACCGGTGGCCACGCGCGTCGCCGGCGACGAGGGCTGGAAGAAGTCGCTCGCGCAGTGCAGCGCTGCGCTCATCGCGCTCGGCGGCGACGGGGCCGAAGGGCCCGCGGCCAGGCTTCGCGAGCAGGCGTGCGACGTCATCGCCGAGCAGGAAGCGCGCGCCGAGGCGTACGCCACGGAGCATCCGGGTGACAAGGATTGTCCCGCCACTCCGTTCAACGTCGAGGGCGCGGTGCACGTCACCGACGGCGGCCGGACGCGCGTGTGGATCGGTCTGCGCGCGCCGCTGCTGAGGAGCGGCAAGGCGCTCCTGCTGCGCGTCGTACTGCCGCAGAAGCCGGACGAGCACCTGACCTTCGACGGCATCGCGGCAATCGACCTGAAGGGGCAGGCGATCCGGGAGCTGACGCAGAGCGACGGCACGCTCTGGGGGATCGCCGGCAGCGTGCTCGACGACCCGACCAGCAAGAGCCGTCTCTGGCACGCCCCGCTGTCCGCGCTGACCAGCGGTGCCACCATCGACGACGTGACGTTCGTTCACGACGGGCTGCCGTCGACGGCCGAAGGCCTCGTGCTCCAGCCGGCCGAGAAGCGCGCGATCGTCTTGATGGACGGCGACCTCGATCAGAGCGAGACCGCCTGCGCGACGCCGTCGACGCAGATGACGATCGCGCTGCCCTGATCAGCGCCGCAGGCACTCGACCACCGGCCGCGCGATCGCCTCGGGCTGCTCCGGCAGCGCCGCGCGGCCGTTCGTGCGGGCGCCGCGACGGCCGCGGTGGATTCGTTGAATCCACGGGGTTGCCCGATCGCGTAGGCTCCATCATCCTCACGGAGCGCCGCATGGCGCGGAGGGACGAGGCGATGCAGGACCATCCGGATTTCTTCTCTGCGGTGACGGCGCTCGGATCGATCGAGACGCTCGACGTCGATGCGGCGCGGCTGCTGTACCGCATCGAGATGTCGGGCGAAGATTTCTACAACCTGATCGCCGAGCGCATCGGCAACGCGGATGCAGCCGACCTGCTGCGCAAGAACGCGCGCGAGGAGCGTGGTCACGCCGAGCGCGTGCGCAAGGTGATCGCGATCAAGCTCGGCCGCGAGCAGTACGAGCCGACCGCCGAGGACACCGCGAAGTACGCGATCCCGCTGCCCGATCACATCCCGGTCGAGCTGCTGCCGGTCATCGTGCAGGGCGAGATCGACGGCGACAAGGGCTACCAGCAGTGGGCGGATCGTGAGAGCGATCCCGAGATCCAACGTCTGCTGCGGCTCAACGGACGCGAGGAGACGACGCACGGCGAGCGCGTGAGCGCCGTCATGCAGATCCTCGGCGCCGGCAAGACCGCGGGCTGAGACGGCGAACGACGCCGCTCCGGACGCATTCGGCGTCCCGGGCGACGTCGGAGTTCTTGGTCTCGTCGGCGGCCGCGTCGGGTGCCCTCCGCTCGTGGCGCGTCCCGCCGGTCGAAGACCGCTTGACCACGGACTTACAGGTCTGTAAGTCGGGTCGGTGTCCGCTTCGCTGACACTCCCCCGGCGACGTTTTCTCCGTCTCGGCGCCGCCGCCGGCGCGGCACTCGGTCTGCCGTGGGCGAGCGGCTGCGGCGACCGCGCGACGAGCGCGGACCGCGTCGATCCACGCCGGAGCCCGTATGGGCGCTGGATCGAGCAGGACGGCCTGCCCGCCTTCGCGTATGACGCCGACCAGGATGCGCTCGCGTTCGCGGCGTGGGATCCGCTCCTCGCGCCGACGACGCGCCGCCACTGGGTGATGCTCGGCAACCGCGCGATCCGGCTGCAGGCAGCGAACGACGGCGCCGTCGGCATACTGGACGAGACCGAGGGGCTGCGCTGGATCATCGCGCCCGACCCGACCGGCAGCGGCGAGTCCATCGTCGAAGAGGGCGGAGCACGCTGGGGCAGCGCGTGGCGGCGTCGCGCCGGCGAGCGCACGCCGCTCCGGACCTTCGGGCCGGCCTCGTTCACGGTCACCGACGCGCTGCGTGGCTTGACGCTCGAGCGTACCGTGCTCTGTCCCGAGGGCGAGGTGCCGTGGCTGCTGATTCGCGTGCGCTTGACGCTCGCGGCCGGCGCCGCTGCACGCGCCATCCGCCACGTCGAGCGCTGGGCACTCGCGCCGCGCTTCCTGAACCTGCTCGAGAGCGAGCAGCGGCGGCGGCAGGTCGCGGCAGCGGCGGTCGCGTACGACGTCGCGCCGGGGACGCACGGGCTCGTCGCGCGCGAGCGGTTCGTCGTGCCGACGGACGATCCGGCGCTCGCGTCGGCAGTCTTCGGCCCGCCGTTGACGCTGGTGCTCGAGGCGCTCGGCGACACGGCCGGAAGCGCCCGCGTCGCGGAAGGAGATGCTGCTTCACCGCATCCCGCGCTCGAGATCGCGAGCGACCTACGGCTCGATCCGGGAGCGGACGTGGTGCTGTGGTTCCGCTTCGGCCGCGACGACGGCACGCCACCTTCCGATCCGGCCGCACTCTTCGCGGACACGACGACGTCGCTCGCGCGACGCCTGCCGCGCGCCTCGACGCACGACGCCCCCGAGGCCGCGCATGAGATTCCATGGCACGCGGCGATGCTCGAGGGCGGGCTCGCAATCGATCGCGTGATCGGCGGCCACTCGCTCGATCAGGGCTCGGCCTACGCGTACGTCATGGGCTTCAACGGCGCCGCGCGCGATCCGCTGCAGCACGCCCTCCCGCTCGTCTACTCCTCTCCGCAGCTCGCACTGTCGGTGCTGCGCAACACGTGCGCGTGGGCGACACCCGAAGGCGACCTGCCCTACGCGCTCGACGGTGCGAAGCGTCCGACCAACATCGTCTTCCGACCATCGGACCAGAATCTCTGGGCGCTCTGGCTCGCCGCCGAGTACGCCGCTGCGACCGGTGACCTCGCCGCCTTCGACGAGCCGCTCGCCTATCATCCGTCGCGTCGCGCCGAGCCGGTTCCGCTGCGCGAGCATCTCCGCCGCCAGCTGCGTTTCTTCTCCGACGTCGTCGGGCGCGGCGAGCGCGGCCACGTGCGCATCTTGAACGCTGACTGGAACGACCTCGCGATCGACGACTCGGGCGTCGATCGCGACGTGATGATCGAGCGCGGCGGCTCGGTGCTGAATTCCGCCATGGCCGCGTGGGTGCTGCCGGTGTTCGCCGGCCTCGCCGAGCGGCTCGGCGAGCGCACGCTCGCGGCCGAGGCGCGCGCGCAGGGCGAGGAGCTGCGCCTGCTGGTCGCGGAGGCGTGGAACGGCCGCTGGTTCCACCGCGCGTACGCGCCCGGCGTCGCGCCGGTCGGCGACGACGACTGCTGGCTCGAGGTGCAGCCGTGGGCGATCCTCTGCGGCGCCGCCGACGCGAGGCAGGCGCGCGCGCTGCTCGACACCATCGACGCGGGTCATCGCGCCGGATCACCGCTCGGCGCGCGCCTGCGCTGGCCGGCACCGGAGGATCTGGTTCGCGCCGGAAGCTGGGGCCAAGGCACGCGGGGCGGCATCTGGTACGCGATCGACATGACGCTCGTCTGGGCGGCAGCGCGCAGCGGCCACGCGCTCGCTCGGGACGAGTGGCGCCGCATGACGCTCGGCGCACACACCGCTGCGTATCCCGAGGTGTGGGAGGGCACGCTGTCGGGGCCCGATGCCTGGAACGCCCCCGAGTCGCCGCGCGCCGGCAGGACGTGGGCGGCGGATGGGTTCGCCATGCAGGCCTTCCCGGTCGCCAACATGCACAGCCACGCGCAGCCCCTGCTCGCATACGTGCGCCTGCTCGGCATCGAGCCGACCGCGCGCGGCACGCTCGCGGTCGGCTCGGGCGGCGATTTCTCCAGCTCGACGTTCACGCTCGAGGCGAGCGGCCACGGCACCCTGAATGCCCTCGGCGCGGTCGACGTCGAGAGCTCGCACGGCACCGTGCGCGGCGGCCCCGGACGCGTCCGCTGGTAGGCCGGGCGCGCGTCAGCGCGGCGGCACCGGCGACGACGCCGATGCGGGATCGAGCGCCAGCAGCGCGGCGGGCAGCACGACGAGCGCGTACGGCACCAGGAAGAGGCGTGTCTCCGCGACGATCGCGCCCACGAAGTGGGGCACGACCCACAGCGGAACCAGCAAGGCAGAGCGTCGCAGCACGGGTGGCCAGCGACGCCACGTCGCGAGCGCCAGCACCGGCACGAACAGGAACGTCGTCGCGAGGTTCAACCAGGTCACGAGCCGCAGCAGGTTGTAGCCGAGCAGCGGCAAACCGGGCGCGTACCCCTCGGGGACGATGAGGGGTTGCGGGCCGAGCGCCATGCGCAGCGCGAGCACGATCGCGACCTGCCCCGCCAGCGCGATGCCGCCGAGGGCGAGCCGCCGACGCGTCGGGACGACCGCGGGCGCGAGCGCGATCAGCAGCGGCATCAAGAGCGCCGTCTCGCGGTTCGCGGCGGCGAGCCACGCCAGCAGCACGACCGGACCGGCTCGCCCGCGCACCAGCAGCGAGGCGGCCGCGAGGTACAGCGCGACCTCGGCGTAGGTGTCGAAGGCGAGCCCCGCGTTGTAGTTCGCCAAGCACACGCTCCACCCGAGTGCCGCGAGCCCGGCCGCAACCGCTGCCACGCCGAAGCCCAGGCTCGCGAGGTAGGACGCCGCCGCCGCGAACAGGGCGACGTTCACGCACCAGCGCACGCCGACGAAGATCCACGCCAGGTCGATCGCCGGCAGCGCGCGGCGCACGCCCTCGATCACCACGGCTTGCAGCACGCGATAGCCCCACGGGTCGCCGGCACGCGCCGCGAGGATCGCCTCGTGGCGCGCACGCTGCTCGGTATCGAGGAAGTGCCACGCCGGCGCGAGACCGCTCGCCGGCGTGCGCAGCGTGGAGATCTGGTTCAGCTCGCGCATCTGCGCGTAGAGCGTGACCGTCGCCAGGAAGAGCGCGCACGCGAGGGCAAGGGCCACGCCGCGCAGCGGCGCGGGTGGGGGAGCGGACAGGGCGTCGTCGC
>JAIEPK010000343.1 GCA_019749875.1 Candidatus Binatia bacterium
GGCCCGGCGCGACGCGCGGCCGGTCGCCGGACGGCGCCTCGCCGTGGCGCGGCGTGTGCATGTTTGACGTGCGTGGATCCGGTCGCGCGGTCGCGCCGCTGCGCATCGGGCTCGTGGTGTGCGGGCTGGTCCTCGGTCTCGCCTGCGTGACGGTGCGCGCCGCGGCGAGCCGTTCGGGTGCGAGGCCCGCCACCGCGGCGCCGCGCGCCGACCAGGTCGCGCCGGGCGATCACTGGATGCCGGGCTTCGCGCTCGAGACGAAGGACGGCCTGCTCGAGGGGAGACCTGGATTCGCCGCGGACGCGAGCCGCACCGTGCGCACCGACGCGGCCGACGTCACGATCGCGCAGGTCGCGGACGAAGAGTGGGAGCTCGCGGTCACCGCACGCGTGCCGATCGCCAGCGTCGCGTTCCCGTGGCGGAGTCGCGCCAGCGCGCTCGACACGGCGTCGCCTTCCACCGTGCTGCTCTATCCGGCGATGCTCGGCGTCGCGGTGCAGGCGACGAGCGCGGCGGCGCTGGACCTGGACTGGCGGAAGTATCCCGGCGAGTGCTTCGCGCCGCTGCTCGTCCTGGCGGACGCGCGCACTGCGGAGGTCGTCGCCGCGACGACGTGGCCGCCGCGCACCGTGGTGCCCGTCTACGCGCCCGACGGCCTCGCGATGCGCTGGCCGGACCCTCTCGCGACCGGTGAGACGCGCCGCTACCGCGTGCTGATCGCGCGTCGCGACGGCGACGAGAACGACGGTCGCGCGCCGTGGCTCGGCGCCGCGCTCGCGTACAGAGCGTGGCTCGAGCCGCACCTCGCGCAAGCGGGGCTGAGGTCGGCGGATCCGCGCTGGCTGCGCGACAGCGACGGCTGGCAGAACGTGCAGCTGCAGAACCTCGCAATGTTCGAGGCGTCGCGGCTCGAAGAGCGCTGGCAGCGCTGGCGCGACCTGCTGCCGTGGGTGCAGCTCTGGGGACAGATGAGCGACTACGCCGGGCGGAGCCTGGTGCGCTCGCTCGGCGCGCGCGACGAGGTCGGCTGCTGCATCGACCGCACAGCGCTGCACGCGCGCTACGGCGTCGGGCTGCACGAGGTGGTCGCGGACGTCGCGTCGCAGGGGCGCGTCGGGTTCTATGCGCGGCCGCGCAGCCCGTACCTGCGCCTCGACGGCCCGGCCGGCGAGCCCGAGCGTCGGTTCCTTCTGGACTGGCTGGCGCAGAATCGCGACGCGCTCGGCGCGAACGCGTTCTACGTCGACGTGCTCGGACACCGCTGGTTCGGCGAGCCGCTCGACGTCGCGCGCTTCGTGCGCGACCGCCTGCCGGAGGGAACGGTGATCGAGTACGCAGTCGATGTCTACCCGCGCGCGGCGCTGGTCAGCGGGTCGCTCACCGGCGGCAGCTTCGGCGGCGGGCCCGATCGCGAGCCGCGCGAGCTCGGCGCGCTGCGTGCGACCCGCACGACGTTCCCGCGCTTCGGCCGCGCCGTGCTCGCCGACAAGAGCCTGTTCCTCGGCGAGTCGAACGGGGACCACGTGTTCTGGGGAGCCGCGAACGCGCACTGGGCGGAGCGTCAAGCATTCCTGCTCGGCGCCAAGCTCGACGCGATGCACGTCGCCGAGTCGCCGCATCAGCCCGACGTGCCGAACGCGGCGCTCGCACGCATGATCGCGCTGCGCCGCGCGACCGGCTGGTGGCAGCGCGAGCCGGTCTACCTCGATCGCCTCGGTGTCGGCGGGATGCCTGCGGGGGTCGACGTGCGCCGCTTCCGCGATCGCGACGGCACGACGCTGCTCGCGATCGACAACCCGCAGCGCCAGGCGGGAACGAGCGTGCGCGTCGACGGTCGGATCATGGCGATCCCCGCCGACGCGCTGTCCATCCGTGTCCTCGAGACGGGAGCCTGAGATGCGTCTCGGAATCCTCACGGGAGCCTGAGATGCGCCTTGCGATCCTCGCCCACAACCTGCGCGTCGGCGGCGGCCTGGTGGTCGGCCGCAACGTCGTCGCGACCTTGCCGCAGCTGGCACCGCAGCACGAGTACCTGATGGTCGTGCCGGCGGACCTCGGCTTCGAGCCGATCTCCGCGCCGAACGTCGAGTGGGCCGAGGTGCGCTTCGGATCGCTCCTCGACCGCTTCCGCGTCGAGCGCGGGCTGCTGCCGGTGCTGCTGCGCGACTTCCGTCCCGACTGGGTGTGGCCGCTCGGCAACGTGCCGCTGCGGGCGCCCGGCTGCCGGCAGGCGCTGCTGGTGATGGATCCGCACCTCTTCTATCCGCGCGAGCACTACGCGCTCGAGACGACGCGCAATCGCGCGACCAAGCAGCTGCTCCGCCACCACGTCGCGCGCGCGCTGCGCGACGTCGACGTCGTGTTCTGCCAGACCGAGAGCGCGCGGCGTCGCTTCGCGTCGAGCTTCGCATTCGGCGGACGGACGGCGGTATGCCCGGCCGCGGTGTCCCGCTTCGCGACGCTGCCGGAGCGGGTGGAGACGCCCGCGCCGCTGCGCGGGCGCGAAGGCGAGTTCAAGGCGCTGATCCTGACGCGCTACTACGCGCACAAGAACATCGAGCGCGTGGTGGACGCGTTCGACCGGAACCGCGCCGCGCTGCGCGACGTCACCTGCGTGCTGACGATCGCGCCCGAGCAGCACGTGCGCGCCGCGGAGCTGCTGCGCACGATCCGCGCGCGCGGGCTGGAAGACCGCTTCGTGAACCTGGGTCCGCTGCGCCAGGACGAGCTCGCCGCGACGTATCTCTCGTGCGACGCGCTGCTGCACCCGACGCTGCTCGAGTCGTTCAGCAGCGCGTACCTGGAGGCGATGCACTTCGGGCGTCCCATCCTGACCAGCGACCTCGACTTCGCGCACGAGGTCTGCGGCGACGCGGCGGAGTACTTCGACCCGTGGCGCGCGGACGCGATCGCGCGCGCGCTGCTCGCGCTGCGCGACGATCCGGCGCGGCGCGACGATCTGGTGGCGCGCGGCCGCACGCGCGTCGCGCACGCGCTGCGCACCTGGCCGGAGATCCTGCAGGACGCGCTGCGCGTCCTGGAAGAGAAGGACGAGGAGGGAGAGCCATGTCCGTCCGGACGCATTCTCGCTGGCGCCGCATCCTGAGCCGCATCCCGCTGCGTGCGGCGCTGGCCTGCGTGAAGCCGATCGCGCTCGTCGACCACCGGCTCTACATGCGCGCGCTGCTGCCGCTGCTGCGGCGGGCGGGTGTCAAGCTCGACGGCGCGCCGCGCTACATCTCGCCGAGCGCGTTCTTCGACGACTTCGACCGCATCGAGCTCGGCGACCGGGTGATCATGTCGTCGCACGTGAGCCTGCTCACGCACGACTACGCCTGGACGACCGTGCTCTCCGCCGTCGGCAAGCTCGAGGGCGGCGACGAGGCGATCGTGCGCGGCATCCGCATCGGGCGCAACGTCTTCATCGGACGCGGTGCGCTGCTGATGCCGGGGACCGTCATCGAGGACGACGTCATCATCGGCGCAGGTGCGGTCGTGCGCGGGCGCATCGAGTCGGGCTCGGTGATGATCGGCAACCCCGCGCGCCGCAGCGGCAGCGTGCACGAGCTGTACGAGAAGCAGTGCGGACGTCTCGACACGCTCGACGTGCGCAAGGACCGCGTGGCGTGACGTCTCGACCCCGGTTCCGCGCGCGGAGCGCGCGGCCGAGCGAAGCGAGCAGGGTGGGGGGGCGCCGGCGGGCTTTGCCCGACGGGGGCGAGGGACCGGTCCCTCGCCTGGTGACGGACAAGCAGTGCGGGCGGCTCGACACGCTGGACGTCCGGAAGGACCGCGTGGCGTGACACGTCTACTCGTACGTGCGCGACGTCTCCTCTCGTCGCACGCCTCGGCGCTGCTGAAGGACGCGATTCTCGCGGGGCTCGGCACCGCCGCGACGCGTGCGTTCCTGTTCGCCCTCGGCGTGCTGGTGAGCCGCACCGTGCGCGATCTGCAGGACTTCGGCGTGTTCTCGTCGGTGCTGCTCACGGTGCAGCTGATCGCGATGTTCACCGGGCTCGGGCTCGCGCAGACGGCGTCGCAGGCGATCGCCGCGGCGGGCGCGGACCGCGCGCGCCAGGACCGTACGGTGCGCTCGACGCTGCTGCTGGTGCTGCTCGCGAGCGTCGTCGTCGCGGTCGCGCTGCCAGCGCTCGCCGGGCTGCTGCCCGACGGCATGACGCGTGCGCTGCCGTCGGATCTCGTGCCCGCGGCGACGGCGCTGCTCGCGGTGCAGCTCGCGGCTTCCGGGCTCGAGGGCGTTCTCCGTGGTCTGCATCGCTTCCGCACGCTGTGTGTCGCCGGGATCGCGGCGAGCGTCGCGAGCGTCGCGTTCGCGGTGCCGCTGGTCCGTGTCCTCGGCGTGCGCGGTGGGATTCTCGCCGCGACCGGCTTCCTCGCCTTGCAGTCGGTCCTGATGCTGGCGCCCATCGCCTCGCAGCTGCGCGGCGGGTTGCTGCCGCTGCGCGACGTGGCGCACCTGCTCGGCGTCACCGCGGCGCCCACGTTCGTGAATGGCCTCGCGTGGAACCTCGGCATGCTGCTGCCGCCGCTGATGCTCGCACGATCGGCGCAGGGGCTGCGCGAGCTGGCGCTGTGGAACGCGGCGGGGCAGGTGCGGACGCTGGTCAGCTTCGCTGCGGTCGTGGTCGCGAACGCGGCGATCCCGCGGCTCGCGGCGGCGTACGGCAAGCCCGTGTGGCGGCGCGAGGTCCGCACGAGTGTCGCGACCGCGATGGGTGCGGCGCTCGCAACGTACCTTCCGGTGCTGGTGCTCGCGCGTCCGCTCATGGGACTCTACGGCGCGGAGTACGCGCAGCACGCAACGCTGCTCGCGGTCGTCGCGAGCTTCGTCCTCCTGCAGGTGCTCGGCTCGGCGCTGTTCGTCGTCCTGCTGTCGGCGCGGCGCACGTGGCAGACGGCGCTGCTGAACGCGCTGTGGGCGGCGGTGGTGCTGGCGCTGGCACCGCGCGTGATCGCGTCCGGCGGTGCCCACGCGCTCGCGCTCGCGTATCTGTGGACCTATGGGCCGGTGCTCGTCGTGCTGTCGCTGCTGGTGGTGCGGGTGCTGCGTACGGTGCCGCGGGCGGTGTCACACGACGCTGCCGCGCGCGCTGGGCAGGCACTCGAATGGCAACCGCAGCTCGGGCGGTGACGTCTCGCGCCGCGAGCGATCGACGACGCGAATCGGCCGCCCGAGCCCGTCAAGCCGGACGTACGAACAGGTTGACCAGCGCGCAGATGGCGGCCGCCGAGATGCCGGCGAAGAACACCAGATAGCTCCAGCGCAGCAGCCGGTACTTCTTCCGGGCGAGGACCATGCCCTGACCGTAGATGTCGCGCGCCAGCATCCCGTAGATGCGCGCGTCGTCGCGCGCGAGCTCGGCGAGCATCTCCTCGAACCGATCACGGGGCAACTCCGTGAAGTGGCCGAAGAAGAGCAGGTTGAACCACGGCGCGTCGACATCCACAGAGCCGTCGCGCGTGTGCGGCGCGACGAACGACGGCAGCACCGCGAGCACCGCGCACAGCAGCGCGATCAGGATGCTGCCCGTCAGCAAGGCCAGCGGCCAGCGCAGTGAGGGGACGTCGAAGCGGCTGATCCCGATCGTGAGCACGATGGAGCAGACCGTGATCATGATGCTGGCCTTGGTGTCGGCCAGCGACGACATGTCGTTCTGCGTCTGCTGTACCGTGCGTAGCGCGTAGTCCAGCGTGTTGCGGCCGACGACGTCGGCGAAGCGCCGTGATGAATCGGCTTCCGGCAACGCTCCGCGATCGACGACCGCCGGTCTGGTCGCGGAGTGCCTGCCGCGTTGCATGCGGGTCCTATACCGGGCCGGCCGCTACGGCGAAACCGCGTCGCGGTCGCGCATCGACTTCCGATTGCGACGTTTGCGTGACATGGCGCGCGGCGACGCGATCACGAGCGCGCCGGCCCCGCGCGAGGTCGCCGCGCGTCGGCGCGAACGGCTCTGAGCAGCAGGACGCGCTACCAGTACCACGGCCGGTACCAAGGCCCAGGTCCCCACGGTCCCCATGGACCCCAACCGGGACCGACCCACACGCCGGGCCCCCAGCCCCAGTAGGGGTAGGGGCCCGGACCCCAGGCGTACGGATACGCCGGCGGCAGCGGCTGCCAGAGGTAGACGGTGTACGCATCGACGATCGGCGCCGCGTACTCGTAGCCGCCGACCTTCTCCGGGCTCGTGCCGGCGAGCCAGCCCGCCACCGTCAAGAGCCGATCGGGCGCGTAGACCGACGGATCGAGGAAGCCCTGCGCGCAGGCGAGGAAGCGTCCGCCGCTCTGGTCGACGCGCACCGGCCGCGCGACGTCGTCGAGCGGCAGGTCGACGACCAGGAAGCAGGTGCGCTCGCGGCTCGGCCGCACCTCGGCGATGACGCCGCCCCAGCGCACCGGCTGCGCGGCCTGCACGCCGCGCGCGGCCTCGGCCGTCGTGAGCGGGGCGAAGTCGCCGCGCAGCGACGCCGGCGGCAGCGCGCAGCCGCTCGTGACGGCGGCGAGCGCCAGCGTCGTGAGCAGGCGGCGCGCGGCACCATCCAACACCGAGCGCACACGCGCGCGTGCTGGTCCCCGGGAGCGGCGCAGACCTCGCGCACTCATGACGTTCTGCGACGGCGGCGTCGCGACCGCAGCGCAGCGCTGCGAA
>JAIEPK010000676.1 GCA_019749875.1 Candidatus Binatia bacterium
CTCGCAATCGCGCCCCCGCGCGTGCGTCGGCCCCGACGCGCCGCGCGGTGACTCGCCGCCGTCTGCGCGGTGTCGCGCGCCGCCAGGCGGTTCGCCCGAGGTGCCTGCACCCGCGAGGTCCGGGGTTTACCAGGCCACCCGCGTCTTGTAGGTTCCGGACCCTCGCCGCGGGCCGACCACCGTCGAACGACTTCCCTGCATGCGCAAACTCTATTTCGAGACCTTCTTCCTGTCGCTCGCGGTGATCCTGCTCGAGGTATCCTACACCCGCGTCTTCTCGTTCAAGCTGGTCTACTACTTCACCTACCTGGTGATCGGCATCTCGCTGCTCGGACTCGGCTCGGGCGGCGTCTTCGTCGCGATCGTCGAGCGTCTGCGCCGGGCGACCGCCGAGCGGCTCATCCTCGGCTGCACCACGCTCGCGGCCCTGTCGGTGCTGATCGGCTACTTCTTCATCGCCGAGGTCCCGCTCAACCTGTTCCGCATGGTGATGAAGCTCACCCGCGGCGAGGAGCTGGGCGAGCCGCTGCTCGAGATGGTCAAGCTGCTGGTCGTCTGCGTGACGCTGTTCGTGCCGTTTCTCGCCGGCGGCGTCGCGCTCGCGAAGATCTTCGCGTCGCAGACCGAGCGCATCGGACGCCTCTATGCGGTCGACCTGCTCGGTGCGGCGCTGGGCTGCGCGATCGTGATCCCGGCGATCTCGACCATCTCGCCGCCAGGGACTGTCTTCCTCGCCGGTCTCGCCTTCGCGTTCGCCGGTCTGCCGCTCGCGCTGCGCGCGGGGCGCGGCGCGCTGGTGCCGCTCGCGATCGCTGCCGTGGGGCTGGCGGTCGGCGTGCTGTTCCCGCGCGCGCTGCCCGATCCGGTACGCGACCGCGTGAAGGGCGCCGACGCGGAGACCGTGTTCTCGAAGTGGAGCCCGGTGTTTCGTGTCGACGTGGTGCCGGTGCCGGGCAGCGATCCGCCGACCAACTTCCTGGTGCACGACGGCACGCTCGGCTCGTCGATGCTGCAGTACGACGGCAATCCCGAATCGCTCGGCCGCTACGACAAGATGGACCGCTCGTATCCGTTCCGCATCCTGAAGCCGGATCCGCGCGTCGCCATCATCGGCTCGGCGGGCGGCAACGAGATCCTCGCGTCGCTGCGGCTCGGCGCGAGCCACATCACCGGCATCGAGCTCAACCCGGTGACGGTCTCGCTGCTGACGACGCACTTCAAGGACTTCACCGGGCACATCGCCGAGAATCCGAAGGTCACGATCGTCAACGCCGAGGGGCGCTCGTTCCTGAAGGGGTCGGGTAAAGAATTCGACCTCATCTGGCTGGTCGCGCCGGACAGCTATGCGGCGATGAATGCCGCGACCTCGGGCGCCTTCGTGCTGTCGGAGAGCTACCTCTACACGAAGGAGATGATCGTCGAGGCGATGAACCACCTCGACCCGAACGGCATCCTGTGTGCGCAGTTCGGCGAGATCGACTTCGACACCAAGCCGAACCGCGTGGTGCGCTACATCGGCACCGCGCGCGATGCGCTGCACGCGGTCGGCATCTCGGACTTCGCGCAGCACGTGCTGGTCGCGGTCGCGCCCGGCTTCGGCCGGCTCGAGTCGGCGACCATCCTGCTGAAGAAGTCGCCGTTCACCGCGACGGACGTCGAGCGTTTCCTCGCCACGACGAGCGGGCTGCAGGGCGCGCGCCTGGTCTACAGCGGCCGGGCGTCCGACCCCGACAGCCTGGTGCGCAAGGCGATCCTCCTCGAAGGGGCGGAGCGCGAGGCGTTCTACGCGGGCCTGCCGTACAAGGTGCGCCCGATCACCGACGACTCGCCGTTCTTCTGGCACTTCGTGTCGTTCGACTCGGTGCTGTTCGGTGCCTCCGACCACACCAAGCTCAACGTGGAGGAGGGCATCGGCGAGCGCCTGCTGCTGATCCTGCTCGGCGTGGCGGTGACCTTCGCGTCGGTCTTCCTGCTTCTTCCGATGTTCGCGATCCGCGACGTGTGGGCGGAGATCCCGTACAAGCTCAACGCCGGCATCTACTTCGCGGGCCTCGGGCTCGGCTTCATGTTCATCGAGGTGTGCCTGATCCAGCGCTTGACGCTGTTTCTCGGCTATCCGACCTACTCGCTCACCGTGACGCTGTTCTCGCTGCTGATCTCGACCGGCATCGGCAGCCTGCTGAGCGAGCGCTGGGGCGACGAGCGCAACCGCACGCTCGGCGCGCTGCTCGGGACGCTGATCGTGCTGGTGGTGTTCTACCGCTTCGGGCTGACGCCGCTGGTCGATCACGCGGTCGGCTGGCCGTTCGCGCTGCGCGTCGCGATCACCATCGCGGTGCTGCTGCCGCTCGGGCTGGTGCTCGGATCGTTCATGCCGCTCGGGCTGCGCGCGGTGTCGAGCGTGACGACGCACCACGAGCGCTTCGTCGCCTGGTGCTGGGCGGTGAACGGCTTCTGCTCGGTGGTCGCGTCGGTGCTGGCGACGATCCTCGCGATGACCACCGGCTTCAACACGGTCATCCTCGCCGGGCTGGTCTGCTACCTGATCGGCGTCACCGCGTTCCTGCGCTTGCCGCAGGAGGCCTCGTCCGCCGCCGCTCCGTCCGCTGCCGCGCCGGCCGCCTGAGCGCGCTCAGGGAGCCGTCGCGCGCGGCACGATGCGCGGCTCGGCCCAGCCGGCGAGGTCGGACGGCTCGTCGGCGAGATTGGGCGTCGAAACGGACAGGCCGAGGAGGATCTCCTGGCCGGCGAAGTCGTCGAGGTCGATCTCGAAGGGAATCCAGCCGCGATCGGCGACCGTGCGCGCCGGGTCGATCGTCTTCTCGAGCACCAGGCGGCGCTCGCCGCGATCGCTCATGGCACGCCGGGTGATGACGACCACGGCGAAGCGGAACGGTCCGCTCTTGAGGCCGAGCCAGCGGTCCGGGTTGATGCCCAGGGACGCCTGCAGCGTGCCGCCCTCGGCCGGCACGCGCACCAGCAGGAACGCCGGCCGCGGATCGGTGTCGAGCGTGACGGTCTGCGTGAGGACGTCGGCGAACGGCCAGCGCGCGCGGGTCAGGCTGCTTGCCGCGGGCGCGGTCCGGTCCAGCACCGACTCGCCGGGCGGGGCCGTGCCGCGGCGGCGCAGGATCGTCACCAGCGGTCCGTGCGGCTCGCGCGACAGCACGCGCGCGATCTCGTAGTGCTCGACGAGGTACGCGAACAGCTTGGGCGCGTTCTTCTGCACCGTCCCGAGGTGCTGGTACTGCGACAGGCTGTAGACGATCGTGCTCGGCCGGCGCCGCTCGAGATCGGCGACGATGCGATCGTCGCGTGACGGGTCCTGCACCGGCCAGATGACGTGGAAGCCGCCCGCCGCGTCGCGTCCGGCGAGGAACGTCAGCATGGGCTGCACGGGGTAGACCGGCAGCGGCTCGCCCGGCGGTACGTTCGCGTCGACGTAGGCGAGCAGCTCGTCGATGATCGGCCCGTTGCGCGGATCGATGCGTACGCCGCCGCGCGGCGTCGCGAGCGCGTAGCTGACGTCGCGTCGCAGGTCGCGCGCGAGCAGCACGGAGACCAGGCACAGGGCGACCACCGGAGCCGCGCACAGAGTGCCCCAGGCGACGCGCGCCGGGCGCGGCAGGCGACGCGCGACGCGCTCGAGCAGCACCGCGCCGACGACCACCGACGGCGGGTAGATCATCATCAGGTGCACCCAGTCGCGCGGTCGGTTGAACGCGGCGAGGAAGCCGCACGCCCAGGCGAGCAGCACGAGCCGTCGTGCGTCCTCGAGGCGGCGGGGATCGTCGGCGGGAAGGCCGCTCACGAGCCGGCGCACCACGCCCGCGAGCCAGAGGACGGTCGCAGTGCCGGTCACCAGCAGCGGCGCCCAGTAGACCAGCTTCAGCGCCACGTCCCAGACTGCGGTCTGCTTCCAGACGTGGCCCGTGCCGATCGTTCCCCACCAGAGCGTCGCCAGGATCGACGGGAAGTAGCTGCCGATCTCGGCGCGCAGCGCCGGATCCTGGGCGAACAGCGGCGTCCAGTTCGGTAGCCGCGTGTAGGTGAACTGCATGGCCCCCGACAGCGGGACCAAGAATGCTTGATTGACGAGGTCGTCGAGCGCGCCGACGGCGGCGAAGTACGCGAGCGACGGCAGCACCACCAGGGCCCCGCCGGCGACGAAGCGCAGCGCCGGCCCGAGCCCGGAGGCGATGCCGGTGCCGCCGGCGCGCCGCGTGACGCCGTCGAACGCCAGCACGAGCGTCACGAGCCCGCTCACCGCGAGCCCGTAGTCCTGCTTGCTCATCACCGCGGCGCCCGCGAGCAGGCCGGCCACGAGCGGGCGCAGCGAACCGCCCCGTCCGACGAACGTCATCACCAGCGCCACCGCGGCTGCCAGCAGTGCCGCCGAGACCAGCGAGTAGCTGTAGATGTGCCAGTGCGGGAAGGCCCAGACGCGGTAGCAGAGCAGCACCGCCAGCAGGCCCAGCGACCAGGCGCGCGGCAGCAGCGCGCGGGCGATGCGGAACGCCGCCGTCGCGAACAGCGCGAAGCCCGCGACCGCGAGCACGCGCGAGCTCAGCACCGAGCTGCCGAACAGCCGGAACCACCAGGCGAGCAGATAGAACGCGCCGGGGAACGGAGCGTCGACGTTGACGTCGCGGTACAGCACGTTGCCGCGATTGATGTCGTCGGCGATCTCGAGGATGTAGCCCTCGTCGAGCAGCGCGAACCAGCGATCGAAGATCGGCAGCTGGACGAGCACCGCGGAGAGCGCGACCGCGAGCGTGAGCCAGAGCGGGTCGCGCGTGTCGTCGGCGGCGCGCTTCAAGCGGACGCCAGCACCAGCAGCTCGCCGACCGGGATGCGCAGCGGCCGGCGGCGCAGCGACGCCGGGGTGACGTGGCCGAGGACGCGCACGCCGCGGTGGAGGAGCGGATTGAACGCCGCGAGCGACTGCAGCACGTAGTCGATGGTCATGACCTTCGGCGCACCGCCGATCGAGACGGTCGCGAGGCCGTGCCGCGCGAGCAGCCGGACGATGGTGTCGCGGTCGAAGTAGTTCACGTGCACCGGCGGCGCGTAGTAGTACCAGTGCCGTCCCATGATGCGTGCCTGCGCGCTGCGGATGTCGGGCACCGTGAGCGCGAGCCGGCCGCCGGGTGCGAGCCAGTCGCGCACGCGGGCGAGGAACGGATTCGGGTCGATCAGGTGCTCGACGAGATCGAACGCCGTGATGCAGGCGAAGCGGCGCCCGGGCGTGAAGTCGTCGACCGCCGACTGCGTCGCCCGGAGGCCGCGTGCGCGTGCGGCTTCGACCGCGACCGCGGACAGGTCGAAGCCTTCGGCGTCGATGCCGCGCTCGACCACGGCCTGCAGAAACGCCCCGGTCGAGCAGCCGACGTCGAGCCATGGCCCGGCCGGGACGTTGGGCGCGATCGCTGCGGCGCGCGCGTGTGCGGTCGCGACGCGCACGTCGTCGGCCTTGGCGAACATGGCGTAGAGGCCTTCGCGGTACGAGCGCTCGTAGACCTCTGCCAGCAGCTCGGGCGTCGGCAGCGGGTCGAGACGGACGAGTGCGCAGTCGGCGCAGCGCGTGAAATCGTAGCCCTGCTTGTGGAACAGCCGCGTGAACGAGCGTCCGCCGCAGAGCGCGCAGGGCGCTTGCTGGTCGGGGCGGCGCCGCGCGCGGATGCTGTCGGCGGATTCGAACAGGTTGTCGTGCACGGAGGCTCTCGGGCGGGCGGCGTGTCCCGCGGCGCGGGAGCTTAGCTGGATCTGCCGCGTCGCGCTCCCGCAGGCAAGCGCACCGCACCGGCGAAGGCGGCTGCGCGACCGGCGCCGCGGTGCGGGGGCGGTGTCCCGCGGCGGCGTCCACCCAGGGCGCAGGCGACGCGCCGGCAGCAGGGACTCGTCCGCGGGCGCTGCCGGCCGCGTCGCGCTTGGTCGACGCGGGCCGGTCGGGTAAAGCGCGCAGGCCGTGGTCGCGTCTCGTGCACAGAGCGCCGCAGCCGTCGCGCCCGCACGCGCGGTCTGGCTGGATGCGCGCGGTCTGCAGCAGGGCTTCAAGGCGCACGCGGGGCGCGGCATCGGCACGTACCTCGCGTCGCTCGCGGGCGCGCTCGATCCCGAGGCCGGACCCGGACGCGTCGGCTACGTCGTCGAACGCGATGCGGAGCTGACGCACGCGCTCGCGCCCGCGCGGCTGGTGATCGCGCCGCGCGCCCGACCCGGTCACGGGCGCCTCGCGACGCAGCTGCACCAGCACCTCCAGCTCGCCGCGTGGCTGTCGGCGAAGCGTCCCGCTGCCGTGCACTTCCCGGCGCAGACCGACGCGCCGGCGCTGCTCGCCGTGCGCTCGATCGTCACCGTGCACGACGTCGTGCTGCACCGGCACGGCGCCTGGTACGCGACGCACGCGGGCGACGACCTGGCGTCACGCGCCGCGCGGGCGCGCTTCCGGACGATGCGTCTTCTCGAGCGGCTCGCGATCGCGCACGCGTCGCGCGTGATCGTGCCGTCGCGCGTGACCGCGCGCGAGCTCGAGGAGACGCTGGGCGTGGCGCGCGGCCGCATCACCGTGATCCCGCTCGCGGCACCGGCGCGCTTCACGGACGTCGCATCAGCCGGCGACGCGACGGTGCGCGCACGCCTGCGCCTGCCGGAGCGCTACGTGCTGCAC
>JAIEPK010000360.1 GCA_019749875.1 Candidatus Binatia bacterium
CATGATGTGGCAGCGCGGCTATCTCGACACGACCTGCGGTGCGCCCGGCAAGGTCGCGTGCGGGCGCGTGAGCGCGCGGGCGACGTCGCGGCCGGTGTCGTGCCGCATCACCACCGCCGATCGCTGCACGAGCCGCACGTCGTGGATGGAAACCGCGTGCGCGGCGCAGACGCACTGCACCGACGTCGTCGAGTGGACCGCCGGGACGTGCGTCGACCCGCGCGCGCCGGGCCCGTTCGCCGTCGGCGTGCGGACCGTCACCTACACCAAGCCCTCGGTCGAGACCGGAGCGCCGCGCGCGCTCGACACCGTCATCTGGTACCCGGCGCCAGCCGGCGCGGGGGCGATCGACCCTGCGCTGCGCGGCATCGTCGACGCGCCGGTCGCCGTGTCGGACGCGCCGTACCCGGTCGTCCTGTTCTCGCACGGCATGTGCGGCTCGCCGCGCCAGTCGCTGTTCTTGACGCCGCTGCTGGCGTCGCGGGGCTTCGTGGTCGTGGCGCCGTCGCATCCCGGCAACACCACCGCGGACATTCCCTTCTGCCTGACGTCGGAATCGCTGGTGAGCTCGTTCCGCGAGCGTCCCTCCGACGTCGTGTTCGTGCTCGACCAGGTGCTGGCGGCGAACGCCGATCGCTCGTCGCCGCTGTTCGGGGCACTCGACGCGACGCGCATCGCGATGACGGGTCATTCGTTCGGCGGGCTCACGGCGTACCTGGTCGAGGACATCGAGCCGCGCATCAAGGCCGCGATCGCGATGGCGCCGGCGATCCTGCAGCCGCAGGCGTTCGCGGTCCCCTCGATGACGCTGCTGGGACAGGAGGACGGCGTGCTGGCGGTCGAGCCGATGCGCACCGCGTGGCAGACGTCGGCGCCGCCGAAGCATCTGGTCGAGATCGAGGACGCGGGTCACTACGCGTTCTCGGACTTCTGCCGGGCGGGCTCGGACTGCCGCCCGCCGGCGACGCTCACTTCGGCGGAGGCGCACGCGCACGTGCTGCGCTGGGTGCAGCCGTTCCTCGAGCGCTACCTGAACGACGACGCGGCGTTCGCGCCGTTCTTCCGCAGCGCGGAGCCGGGCGTCGTGGTGCGCTCCGAGGACTGAGTCGGGATCCGCGGATCTCGCAGGGGCCCGGATGACCGCCGCGGCGCGCCCTTTGCGGTCGCCGCGGCGGTCGCCGCTCAGGCTGTCGGCTTCGGCGGCGCCGGATTGGGCACGTCGAGGCCGAGCGTGCGCGGGAACTGCGCCGCGAGCTCCTCGGGCTCCCAGCGCGTGCGCTTGACGATGGTGCGCGCCGGCGCCGGATCGCTGACGCGCGCGATCAGGCCGCCGTTCACGAGGAACGTCTGGCCGTTGACTCCCGCGGCGGCGTCGGTCGCGAGGTACGCGACCATCGGTGCCACGTCGTCCGGCTCGCCGATGGTCGACGCGGCGCTCGCCTTCGGCGTGACGATGCCGCGCGAGGCCTGGGCCGCCTGCTGCTTGTCGCGCGGCACGCTGGCGATCATGCGCGTCTGCGCGACCGGTGCGATGGCGTTGACCGTGATGCCGTACTTGCCGAGCTCGCGCGCCACGACGCGCGTCATGCCGGCGATGCCATCTTTCGCCGCACCGTAGTTGGCTTGACCCGGATTGCCGTACAGGCCCGAGGTCGAGGTGAACGAGATGATGCGGCCGCTCTTCTGCTCGCGCAGGATGCCGGCGGCGTGGCGCGTGCAGTTCCACGTGCCCTTCAGGTGCGTCGCGATGACCGCGTCCCACTCGGCCTCGCTCATGTTGAAGATCATCCGGTCGCGCAGGATGCCCGCGACGTTGACCAGGATGTCGAGCCGGCCGAAGCTCTTGACGGCGGTGTCGATGATGTTCTTCGCCGACGCGAACTCCGACACCGAGTCGTAGTTGGCGACGGCCTTCCCGCCGGCGGCCTTGATCTCGTTCACGACCTCGTCGGCCTGCTGCGCCGTTTGTCCCGCGCCGTCGACCGAGCAGCCGAGGTCGTTGACGACCACCGACGCGCCCTGCTCGGCGAGCAGGATCGCGATGCCTCTCCCGATGCCGCGTCCCGATCCGGTGACGACGGCGACCTTTCCTTCGAGATGCTTCTTCATGTTGCCCTTTCGCCCCCGTGCGGTGCTCGCGGCGAGAGCTTCGCTCCCGCCGCTGCGCTCCTCCGATGGGCCTCGACACGCGGGCCAAGCCCGCGTGTCTCGCTCTCCCTCGTCTCCGGTCTCAGGCCTTCTCTTCGCGCGGCGGTGCGGGATTCGCGACCCCGGCCATCAGCGTGTCGGGTACGGTCTCGAGCAGCTCGTCCACCGTCCAGCGCGACTCCTTGAAGATCGACGCCACCGGACGCGGGTACGAGACCAGCGCATACGACGGACCGGCGCAGAGAAAGATCTGTCCGTTGACGTTGCCGGCGCCCTCGCTCGCGAGGTAGACGACCATCGGGGCGACGTCGTCCGGGCTCAGGTTCTCGATCGAGGCGACGCCGCGCTCCTCGCGCACGATGCCCTGCGCTTTCCGGACCTCGCGCGCCTTGAAGTACGCGTCGGTGAGCGTCATGCGCGTGCCGGCGACCGGCGACACCGAGTTGCAGGTGATGCCGTACTTGCCGAGGTCGCGCGACACGACCTTGGTGAAGCCCGCGATGCCGCTCTTCGCCGAGCCGTAGTTCGACTGACCGGGGTTGCCGAAGAGGCCCGCACCCGAGGTGAAGGTGATGATGCGCCCGTAGCCGCGCTCGCGCATGTGGCCGACCACCGCACGCACGATGGAAAAAGTCCCTTTCAGGTGCGTCGCGATGACCGCGTCGAACTCGTCCTCGGCCATGTTGAAGATCATGCGGTCGCGCAGGATCCCGGCGCAGGTCACGACGATGTCGAGCTGGCCCCACTTCTCGATCGCGGCGTTCACGATGCGCGCGCCGCCGTCCATGGTCGCCACCGTGTCGGCGACCGCGATCGCCTCGCCGCCGTTCTTGACGATCTCGGCGACCACCTCGTTGGCGGGCTCGCTCGACGGGTCGCGCCCGTCGCCCGAGACGCCGTAGTCGTTCACCACCACGCGCGCGCCGTGCTGCGCCATCAGGATCGCGACGCCGCGGCCGATGCCGCGGCCCGCGCCGGTCACGACCGCGACGCGGCCTTCGAGCATTCTCGACACTGGACTTCCCCCAATCAGTCGTTTGCGGATGGACGCGCCACGGGACCGCGGCGCGCCGGGACGCGTCGGTCTTAATGGGCTCCTTCGGGTCGGGTCAACCGAGCGCGCCTGCGGCCGGCCCGCTGTGGACGCGCCACGCGGGCGAGCGTCGTTTGAGCAAGCACACGCGATGGTCGATAGTTCTTCGATCCGGGCAGCCGCGCGGCGGCCCGATGCCAGGAGGAAGCGACCCGATGCGGAAGATGGTGATGGCGGCCTGCGTGCTGTGGCTCGCAGCGTGCGCACCGGCGACGGTGAACAAGCAGGGCGTGCGCGCGACCGATCGTGCGCCGGAGTCGGCGCAGGTCGACATCGTGCAGATCCCGTTCAACCCGAACCGGCCCTACTACGTGGTGACCGTCGAGCCGTTCCAGATCGCCGCCGACGGCTCGGGCACGCCGCCGCCGCCGGTGCCGGGCGAGACGCGCTACGGCTTCGGCTCGTGGGGCTGGGGGCTCCTGCCGACCGGCCCGCAGGCGCAGACGTACAACCCGGGCGGGCAGGGCATGTCGGGGAACATCGGCCCCGCGGTCGCGGCGCAGCTGACCACGGCGCTCTCGAACGCCGGCAACATCCGCATCATCGACTGGGACTTCTACGCGCAGAACGGCGGCCACCCGTCGAAGCTGGTCGACAAGAAGGCCGGCGAGGTCGGGCCGTTCGTCGTGCGCGGCGTGGTGACCGAGTTCAGCGAGATCGCCGAGGCGAGCGGCGAGACCACCGGCGGCTCGCTCGGTGCGATCGGTGCGGCGCTCGCGATCGGCGGTGCGATCGCCGGCAACGCGCCCGCGACCTACACGGGAGCGGGCGTGGCGCTCGCGAACCCGACCTACCAGAACACGGTCGCGCGCCGGACCGGCACCGTCGCGATGGACCTGAAGATCGTCGATCCGACCAACGGACGCCTGGTCGGCAGCGTGATGGCGAACGGCAGCTTCAGCTCGGAGTCCGCCGCGAACGGCTTCTCGCTGTTCGGCTTCGGCAAGGCGAGCAACGCCTACGCGGCGAGCGCGCTCGGCAACGCGAATCGTGCAGCGATGAACTCCGCGACGACGCAGATCGTGCAGCGTCTCGAGACCGCGATTCCCTGAGCGGGCAAAAACCCGCTAGCATCGCTCCATGCGCAAGCTCTCTCCCTACGTGGCGTCGGCACTGGTCATCCTGCTGGTGCTGTTGCCGCTCATCCTCCACTTCGGCCAGAAGCACCACAACGAGATCGTGATTCCTCCGCCGCCGGGTGACCAGCCCTACGCGCCGGGCGCGCACTTCGGCAATGCCGCGGCGCGCATCATCGAGCACGAGCTGTCGGGCACGACGGGCTGGCGTCCCAACGACCTGGTGATCTGGGGGCCGCGCGTCGCCGCCGACAACAACGCGAACCGCCAGCTCGGCATCCTCTACGCGCTGCGCGAGACGCTGCGGCTCTTCAAGGACGAGCTCACCAAGGTCTCGACCGACGTCTACGACAAGAACCTGGTCGAGGCCGACAACCTGCTGCGCAACGACCCGTACAAGTGGGCGTTCCCGTCGGCCGAGAGCCGTTACCGGGAGGCCGTCAAGCGCCTCGACCAGTACGTCGCCGGGCTGCGCGGCGACAATCCCTCGTCACGGCCGATCATCACGCGCAACAGCGAGCTGATCCCCCTGCTGACGGCGTGGAACGTCCTGCTCGGCACCGGCCACGCGGACATGTACCGCACCGACACCGACTGGCTGCAGATCGACGACGACTTCTACCGCGTCACCGGCTACTGCCACGTGATCGCGAACATGCTGCCCGCCGTCGAGCACGAGTACCGCACCGAGCTCGACAGCCGGCCGGGACTGCGCGCGCTGTTCCGCGAGATCCACCCGCCGCTCGCGCGCTGCGCCGTGATCAAGCCGATCTACGTCTTCAACGGCCGCGACAGCGGCATGCTGGCGAACTCACGTCGCAACCTCGACGCCTACGTCAACGAGGCCCGCCAGAAGATCTACTCGATCCGCGACGAGCTCGAAAAGTAACGGCCGAAGCGAGCTTCCGCCGGCCCGGCACGACCAACACGATCGGCACGATCCCCTCGGCGAAGGCTCTGCCGCGTGGAGGAAAGGGGGCGCCGCCCCCTTTCGAGCGACCAGCGGATCACCGAATCGCGAACACCAGCAAGCCGAGCAACGCGATCGCGAAGTACGTCGCGACCGTCGCGGCCCCCGCGTAGTCCTGCGCCAGGCGCTGGCCGAAGAGCAAGGCGAGCAACGACAGCGTCGCGAAGCGCAGACCCCAGCGTGCGAAGAAACCGCCCGACACGAAGCTGAAGGTCACGATGCCGAGCCCGCACAGGACGCCGGCCAGCACCTCCATCACGGTCAACGTCCAGAACAGCGCGTTCGCGTTGCTCGACAGCAGCGGCGCGTTCTTGAAGTGCTCGCGCATGAAGCCGAGGTTGCCCTCGGAATCGAACACCTTGTTCAGCCCCGACTGCAGGAACGTGATCGCGAAGAACGCCACCACCGCGAAGCGCGCGAAGACGATGAAGCTCGGGTCCACCGCGAGTCTGCCCAACGTTTGCATCGCTCGATCCTCCGAGGCGGACCCTTACGGGCCGCGATCGGCGTGGTCAACGGCGCGGAAGCGTGCTAGCGGTGGACGCCGTGCCCGACGGCCTTGAGGCAAGGCTGCGCTGGTTGTTCGGTGGGGTGGCGGTGGTCCTGGTCGCCACGGGTGCGTTCGCGCTGCTCGTGACGTCCACCGCGCAGCCGGCGCAGACGTCGCTGCTGACGCAGGCGTCGCAAGCGGCGCAAGCGTCGATGGACGCGCAGGTGCATGCGCTGGTCCTCGCGACACTCGCGGGCTTCGTCGCCGCGATGGCGGCCCTCGGAGCGCGCATCGTGTGGTCGCCGCGGCGGAGCACGCACCTCATGCCCGTGCTCGTGCTCACGACGCTCGCGGCGGGCGCGTGCGCGACGACCGCCGCCGTACAGGCGTGGCACGCCGGATCGACGTGGGTAGAGCCGGCGACGGTCGGCGCGGCGAGTCTGGTGCTCGCCGTCGCGAGCGCGCTCGGCTGGCTCGTCCTCTGGCTCGCCGAGCGGCCCGGCGTCGCGACCGCGCGCCGCGACGAAGCGCTCTTCGCAGCACTCCTCGCGACGCTCGTCCCGTCCGGCGAAGGCCTCGACCTGGATGCGCGCGATCCCGACGTGCGTCGCCGGATCGTCGCGGCCTTCGCGGCGCGCAGCACCAGGCGCTGGCCCGCGCTGCGGCTCGCGCTGCGCACGCTGGATGCGCGGATGCTCGTCAAGCATCGTTGCCGCTTCGACCGCGCCGACCAGGCGTTGCGCGAGCGGCTCGTCGCCGGGCTCGCGACGTCGCGTCGTCCGCGGCTGCGTGCGCTCGGGGCCACGTTGAACCAGATCGTGCTCGGCACGTTCTGGAGCGATGCGCGCGTGCGCGGCATGGTCGGTGACGACGGCGCGCGGGTCGCGGCGCTGCTCGAGGTCGGTCCGAACGCCGCC
>JAIEPK010000629.1 GCA_019749875.1 Candidatus Binatia bacterium
CGCTCGCCGCCCGCCGCGGCCCGCGCCGCGGGCGGCGCGTCCTCTTCCGCGAGCCGCACCGTGCCCTGCTGCTCCGGGTAGAGACCGCGCACGCCGGCATAGACCGCACGCAGCCGGTCCATGTCGCCGCGCAGGTCACCGCTCGGCAGCAGCGGCTCGGCGAAGCCCGCCGTCTTGGTCGACCAGTCGAGGAAGCTCGGCACGATCGGCACGCGGGCCGTGTGTGCGATCCAGTAGAAGCCCGATTTCCAGTTCGCCCCGTGCGCACGCGTCCCCTCGGGCGCGATGACGAGAACCAGGCTCTTCTCGCGCGCGAAGTGGGCCGCCATCTGCGCGACCGCATCCTGGCGCGAGCGCCGGTCGACCGGCATGCCGCCGAGAAAGCGCATCAGGATGCCCATCGGGAAGCGGAACAGCGTGTGCTTTCCGACCCAGCGCACGCGCAGCTCGAAGGCCATGGCGAACGCGAGCATGAAGAACAGGTCGAGGTTGCTCGTGTGCGGTGCGGCGACCAGCACGCAGCGCTCACAGCCGGGCGGAAAGCTGCCCCGGGTGCGCCAACCGAGGGCGCGCAGGAGCCAGAAGCCGAGACGTCTTCGCATGGGTGTTTTTGGGGTCGGTGGCGCGGATCGACGGGTTGCGGCCGTCGCGGCGGTCAGAACCTTGAACGCGAAAGGCGCGCAGTTGTCCAGTCGAGATGTCGCCCGCCTGCGCCGCGGGCCGGTGACCAGAGCTTCGGCCGCCTCCGCCTACCGCATGAGCCAGTACGCCGCGGCGGCGCTCGCACCGAAGAGGGGCATTGCCATCACGCACACGGCCGCCAAGACGAGGCGGTCGTGCAGGGACGCGTCGCTCAGCATCCAGAGCGCCAGCATCACCTCGAGCCCGAAGAAGTCGACGTAGACCTGACGCCCCCAGGGACGGACGTGCCAGATGCCGGCGAGCTGCTCGGCGGCCTTTGCCCCCGGCGCGACGCGCAGCGCCCACAGCGACACCGCCAGCACCACGACCAGAACCAGACCCGCGACGTCGTCCATGCGACCTCCCGCGGCGAAACCGAGCGGGCTCGCCGCGACCGTACTACTCTCGAGCGGACGGGAGATGTCAATGGCAACCTTGGGCTCGCGGACCCGGCGAGTCTGCCGTTGTCCGGCAACGCGAGCCGTCGGCCGGTCTGCGCTTCTCCCGCGGCGTCGCCGTATCCACGCCTTCGCCCGGCTGGTTCCTCGCCGCCAGCGAGCGCAGCGGGACCGCACAGGCACCCGACACGCTCGCCGCAGCGGTCGATGGACGCGCCCCGGCGAGCGTCGACAACCGGCCGGCATGTGATAGCCGGTGCCTTCCGCGAAGGAGGGTCGCATGAAGCGTGTCATCGAGCACTCGACGGTCGTGACGGCAGCGCTGGCGCTCGTGGCGTGCGGCAGCGCGATCGCGCGCGCCGGCGACGCGCTCGAGCCGGTCGCCGTTTCGATCTCGCACGTGTCGGTCGAAGCGTTCTGCGGGCAGACGCCGGTACCCGGTCAGCCAGAGCCGCACTGTCCGACGACCGGCACGCTCGCGCTGACGTATCTCGGCAAGGGCTGCACCGCCGGCGACTTCGTGATCAAGCTGCGGCAGCGCGAAGCGGATCAGGTGCTGCGTGTCTTCAAGCGCGCGAGCGCCACCACGTGCTTCGTCGGCGACGCCGGATTCGACGCGACCTTCGCGACGCTCACCGTGCCCGCACCCGACATCGACGTCTGGAAGCCGGTTCGCGTCGCCAATTCGCTGCCGCTCTTGGTCGTTCCGCGCCCGTAGATCGACCCTCTCCGTCGACGCTAGCCCGCGTCGCCGGTGTCCGCGCCGTCGGCCGGCTGGTTCCCGGCCGCGAGCAGGCGCAGCAGGATCGACTCGCGCAGGAGCCCGATCAGCTCGTTGCCGCGGTCGATGCCTTCGCGCGCGAGACGCCGCGCGGTGTCGGCATCGACCTTCGCCGGGATGCGCGCACCGAAGCGGCGCAGCTCCTCGCGTGCGAGCCCGGTCAGCGTCTCGACGTACAGCGCGGCCTCGCCGGTCGTGAAGCCGAGCTCGTCGGTGAAGCCGGCCCGACGGAAGCGCGCCCAGCTCTCGACCAGCGCCACCGACGTGCCCTCGAGCGACGGCTTGCCGTCGCGGGCCACGATCTCGACCGCGCCCGCCTCGGCCAGCTCGCGGATCTCCTTGACGGTCAGGCCGACCCGCTTCGCGAGGCGCGCGAGCGTCTCGGGCGGGTGCGGCCCCGCGCCGGCGCGCTCGGCGGCCGGTGCGATCTGGCCATCGAGCGCGTGCAGCGCGCGGGTCTCGACGTCGGTCAGCTCGCGCACCTCGCCGACGATGCCCTTGATCACCGACAGCGGCAGGAAGCGCTCGCTCTGCAGCCGCTTGATGAGCAGGATGCGCTCGACGAACGACGCGTCGTACCAGGCCACGTTCCGCTCGGGGCGCTCCGGCTCCGGCAGCAGCCCCTCGCGGATGTAGTAGCGGATGGTCTCGCGCGAGACGCCGGTCGCGCGCTCGAGATCCTTCATCTTGACGTGCCGCGGGCGCGGCGCGGAGTCGCGCGTCACTGCAACGCGGCCTCCGCGAGATCCGCCGCCGTGGCCCCGGCGCCGAGTGCCGTGACGCGCTCGACCTCACGCTTGCGGTCGAAGTCGATCGCGACTGCCTCGTCGTGCGCCGCCAGCGCCTCGACGTCGGTGTCGGCGAAGCCCATGATTCCCATGTCGGCGTAGGCCCTCTGGATGCGCGGGCCCCAGAGGCCGATCTCCTTCATCGCGGGGACGATACGGGAGAAGAGCCCCGAGCGGTAGATCTTCATCATCTCGGAGCGATCCACGAACTGCTTGCACTCGTCGACCGGCAGGCCGAGGGTCTCCCAGACCTCCTCGGCGAGGAAGCGATCGCGCAGCAGGTAGCAGCCCTCGACCGCGAACTCCTCGCGCTCGTCGCGCTCCTTCTGGGTGAGGTGCGGGTAGTAGTCGCGCAGCGCGAGACGACCGAAGGCGACGTGGCGCGCCTCGTCCTGCATGACGTAGGCGTTCACCGACGCGGCGAGCGGGTTCTTCGCGTGGTCGCGGATCACGCCGAAGGCGGCCAGCGCCACGCCCTCGATCAGCACCTGCATGCCGAGATAGGTGAAGTCCCAGCGCGAGTCCGACAGCGTGTCGCCGATCAGCGCCTGCAGGTGCTTGTTGATCGGGTAGACGAGGTCGTACTTCTCGTGCAGCAAACGCGCGTACGCCTCGACGTGGCGCGCCTCGTCCATCACCTGCGTCGCCGCGTAGTACTTCGCGTCGAGGTTCGGCACCTGCTGAACGATCTTCGCGGTGCAGATCAGCGCGCCCTGCTCGCCGTGCAGGAACTGCGATAGCTGCCAGGCCTGGACGTGCCGGCGCAGGTTCGCCCGCTCGCTCTCGGTCAGACGGTTCCAGACCTCCGAGCCGTGGATCGGGATCATCTCGTCGGGCAGCCCGGCCGGGTTGTCGTGATCGAGCTCGGCCGACCAGTCGATGCGCTCCGCCGCGTCCCACTGCAGGGCCTTCCCCTTCGCATAGAGGTTCAGGAGCTTGTCGCGGCCGTCGTCGTACTCCCAGCGAAACGTGGTCGCGTAATCCTGCTTGACGTCCCACTCGATCGGGCCACGGTCGCGGGCGTAGCGCTCTTCGGTCGACATGCTCTCTCTCCTCCCGGCCGCGCCGTGCGGCCGCCTTTTGAATACGTAGTGCGTAGCCCTACTACGCATTATAGATCCGAGTCAACCCCTCTCTCGCCGGCGGCCGCGAGATCTAGCGGCGCGGCAGGACGCGCCGGCCGTCGTGCTCGAGCAGCAGCCGCACGAGGCGCAGCGACTTGATCCGCCAGGCGCCGTCCGCCGCGCGCTCGTACTCCTCGTGGTAGTGCCCGCGGCCGTGCACCACGAGCGCCGGCGGGTCGCCGGGAAACTCGAGGCGGTCTTCCATCGCCCAGATGCCGCGCGCGCTCGACGGACCGGTGATCTCGATCTCCGGCATGTGGCCGTGGTGCACGGTCACCGCCTGCCCCACCGCACCGCTCACCAGCGCGACGATCGCGTCGCGGCCGTCCGCGCCCGCATGCGGCGCGTCGTCGGTGGTGTCGAGGTGCGCGTCCACGGTGAAGACCTCGCCCCACTCCTGCCAGCGCTTGGTGTCGAGCAGGCGGAAGTAGCGCGCCTTCAGCTGCTTGATCGCTTCGATGTCGGCGAGGTGCTCCATCCGCATGCGTCTCTTCCCCCTCGCGGCGCCGCCGCCGCGGCACGGTCGATCACCACCCAAGACCCCGCGGCCGGGCGCTACGCCCAGTCCTGATGCCGGCGCAGGATGCCGTCGCGGCGTGCGAACGCGACCTCCGCCTGCCCGAGCGCGCCGTCGTAGCGCCGCTTCTGGAACGCGGTGAAGTCGTAGAGCTCGTAGCCGTACTCCGCCATCCGCCCGACCGCCTCGCGGAACAGCAGAGCACCGGGACGCGCGCTGAAGTGGAAGAACGGCAGCTCGAGCAGCACCAGCTCGATCTCGCCGAGCAGCGGCCCCGCGGCGCGCAGGATCTCGAACTCGAAGCCCTCGGCGTCGATCTTCAAGAGATCGGGCACACCTCCCGCGACCTCGCGGCACAGCCGCTCGAGCGTCATCACCGGCACCATGCGCTGCTCGAAGCCGCGCGCTCGCGCGTCCTCCGCGCTGACGACGAACGTGCTCGACGTGCGGCCGGTCAGCGTGAACGGCAGCTCGCCGTCGATCGCCGCGAGCCCGGCCTGCACCCAGCGGACGTTCGCGTGCCGGGCGCACAGCGCGTCGAGCTCAGACTTCATCTCGAGCTGCGGCTCGACCAGCGTGTAGCTCGATGCGGGAAAGACCGTCAGCGCCTTCGCCGTCCAGCGGCCGCGGTTCGCGCCGACGTCGATGATCCGCTCGGGGTAGAAGCCGCGCATGCCGAGGTTGCGCAGGAACGGCGGGACCGCGCCCTTGGGGAGCTTCGAGCTGCGGATGAGCCGGTGGCTCCATTGGTGCAGCAAGCGCTGCACGAGCGAGAGTCGTTCTGGCACGCGGTCCCTCCGGGTTGCGTGCTCATAGCCAGTTTCACACGCGCCCGCGAGACGGCACGCTCGACCAGGCTCTCGCTCGCGTCGCGCGGCGGCGCGCGTCGGCTATGCGAGCGACTTCTCGGTCACGCCCGCGAAGCTCGCGCTCGCGGCCCACGTGAGTCGCCAGCCACCCGCCACCGCGATCATCAGGCTCATGCCCCAGAAGCACAGCACGGCGAGGACGACGAAGCCGCCGGCGTAGGTCCCGGTCAGCTCGCGCACCAGACCGAGCCACGACGGCAGGAAGAAGCCGCCGAGCCCGCCCGCCGCGCCGACGAGCCCGGTGACGACGCCGATCTCGCGCTGGAAGCGCAGCGGCACCAGCTGGAACACCGATCCGTTGCCCGCACCGAGCAGCGCCAGCGCGAGCGCGAACAGCGGTGTCGCGAGCCACACCGGCGGCAGCGTCGCGATCGCGAGCAGCAGGAGACCGACGCTGCCGTAGAGGATCGACAGCATCCGGATGCCGCCATGGCGATCCGCCAGCATGCCGCCGACCGGGCGCATGAAGCTGCCGGCGAACACGCACAGCGCCGTCAGGTCGCCGGCGACGACCTTGTCGACGCCGTACTGGTCGTGGAAGAACACACCGAGGAAGCTCGCCAGGCCGACGAAGCCGCCGAAGGTGATGGCGTAGAACACGCAGAACCAGAGCGTGTCGACCTCGCGCAGGACGCGGAGGTAGTCGCGCAGCGACTTCGGCGGCGGCTGGCTCGGGCTGTCCTTCGCGCACGCGAAGAAGAGCAGCCCGGCGGCCGCCATGGGCAGCATCGCGAGGCCCATCGCCGCGTGCCAGCCCCACGCCGCGGCGAGCCGCGGCATGAAGATCGACGCCAGCACCGTGCCCGAGTTGCCGGCGCCGGCAATGCCCATCACGAGCCCCTGGTACTGCGGTGGGTACCAGCGCGAGGCGAGCGGCAGTGCGACCGCGAAGCTCGCACCGGGCACCCCGAGCAGCAGTGCGACCAGCAGCATGCGCGGCAGCGTGTCGGCGAACTGCCAGCCGAGCACGAGCGGCACGAAGGTGATCACGATGCCGACCAGACCCGTGCGCCGCGGCCCGAGGTGATCGGCGAGCGCGCCCAGGACGATCCGGAAGATCGAGCCGCCGAGCAGCGGCGTCGCGATGAGCAAGCCCTTCTGCGTTGCGGTCAGCTGCAGATCGTCGGCGATGAAGTTGCCGAGCGGGCCCAGCAAGTACCAAATACAGAAGCTGATGTCGAAGTAGACGAAGGCCGCCAGCAGGGTCGGCCAGTGGCCGCTCTTGCGAAACTCAGCGAAGCTCATGCGTCCCTCACGGTCGCCGGCGTGAGACCGCGCCGCGGCGGTCCGAAGAGAACCTGGCCGGTGCGCGCGTCGAACGCGGCGTGATGGCAGGGGCACTCGAAACGAGCGCGATCGGCGGACCACAGGACCGGACAGCCGAGATGCGGGCAGCGGCGGTCGAAGGCAACGGTCTCGTGCGCGTCGACGCGCACCAGCAGCGCCTCGCGACCGTCGGCCGCCGTCAGGGTGCGCGCCTCCCCGGGCGCGAGCGCGTCGGCCCCCTCGAGCAGCGCGACCTCGAGCGGCGGCTCGCC
>JAIEPK010000046.1 GCA_019749875.1 Candidatus Binatia bacterium
GTGACCGCGGAGCGGCCGACGCTGCTCGGGAGTGCCGCGTGATGCTCGCCGGAAACGCAGGAACCGCCGTCGGCGCGCCGCGCGGCGTCGCGTGGCCGCAGCTTCCGGACGGAGCGAGCGCCGCGTGGCGCGCGTGGACGCGCCTCCTGGCGCTGCGCCGCAGCGTGAACGATGCCTGTCGCGCGCTCGGGCGCAGCGGCACGCCGCTCGACGACGCGGCGCTGCTGCGCTCGCGGGCATATTCGCTGTCGCGATTGTCGGGCGCGATCTGTGCGTCGAACGGCCTGCGCATCGCCCTCAGCGGACCGATCCCGCAGGGACCGGTGGTGCTGGTCGCGAACCACGTCGGCTACCTCGACCCGCTGGTGCTCGCGAGCATCGTGCCGTGCGTACCGGTCGCGAAGCGCGAGCTGGCGTCGTGGCCGCTGATCGGCCGCGCGGCGCGCGCGCACGGGGTCCTGTTCGTGGAGCGCGGTGCGGTCGCGAGCGGTGCCGCGGTGCTGCGCGGGGCGCGACGTGCGCTCGCGGCGTCGCTGTCGGTGCTGAACTTCCCGGAGGGAACCACGACCCGCGGCGATCGTGTGCTGCCGTTCCGGCGCGGCGTGTTCGGACTCGCGCGCCTCGCGGCCGTGCCGGTCGTGCCGGCGGCGCTCGTGCCGGACGACGATGGACTGACCTGGGTCGGCGACGAGCTGCTGCTGCCGCATCTCACGAGGACGCTCGCGCGACGCGAGAACGCGATCCGCGTGCGCTTCGGGCGTGCGCTGCTGCCGCATCGCTTCGGGTCGGCGGCCGACCTCGCACGCGAGGCGCACGACGTGGTCGAGCATCTGCTCGGGGAAGGGTGAGGCGCATGATGAACGAGAACACTTCCGTAGCGCTTCGCCTGCCGGCGCCGCGTCCCGCGCAGCAGTCGGCGGCGGAGTACCTGCGCCACGGCCAGACGCCGTTCTTCCGGCTGCCGATGGCGGACTTCGAGCGCCCGGGCGCGGGACCGTATGCCGGCGCCGACGCCGTGCTGCTGGGCGTGCCGTACGACGGCGGCGCGACCTACCAGCCCGGCGCGCGCCTCGCGCCGTACCACGTGCGGCGCACCAGTGCGTTCGTGCAGCCGTTCCACCCGTTCCACGAGATCGACGTGTTCGGCACGCTGGCGGCGATCGACGGCGGCAACGTCGCGATCCCACCGTTCGATCCGGAGATCGTGCGCCATCTCGTGCAGACCGAGGTGGCGCGCGTGCTCGCCGCCGGCGCGACGCCGTTCCTGGTCGGCGGCGACCACTCGATCGTGCTGCCGGCGCTGCGCGCGATCGCGTCGCGGCACGGACCGGTGACGGTGGTGCACGTCGACGCGCACCACGACACCAGCGACGGCGAGGTTTGGGGCAACGACTTCCACCACGGCACGCCGCTCCGGCACGCGCTCGAAGAGGGCCTCATCGAGCGCGGACAGCTGCACCAGATCGGCATCCGCGCGAGCCTCGGCTCCGCGGACGAGGCGGCGTTCGGTCTCGAGTACGGCGCGCGCGTGTACCCGATGGACGAGGTCGTGGCGCACGGCGTCGAGGGGATCGCCGCCGAGGTGCGGCGCGCGGTCGGGCTGCGCAACGTCTACTTGACGTTCGACGTCGACGCGATCGACCCGGCGTACGCGCCGGGTACGGGTACGCCGGTGCCGGGCGGGCTCAGCTCGCGCGAGGCGATCGCGCTGTTGCGCGGCCTCGCCGGCATCAACCTGATCGGCATGGATCTGGTGGAGGTCGCGCCGTCGCTGGACCACGCGGACGTCACCTGCCATCTCGCCGCCCACTTGCTGTACGAGGGCCTTGCGCTGGCAGCGTTGCGCCTCGCGTAGCGATGCACCGGGCACCGCCCGCCCCATGCGGGGGGCGGTGTCTCGCCGCGGAGCGGATGCGTCTACGGGAGCCGCTCCACGAGGGTCTCCGCCATGGCCGCCCGGGCCGCGTCGAGCGCAGGATTCGTCGCGGCGTCGTCGGCGAGGCGCATCGGTACGACCATCATCTCGTGCCCGAGGCGGGCGCCCTCGAGCTCGTAGGTCGCGACCACCGGTCCACAGAGCGCGCCCGCGGACGGGGCCACCTGCAGCCTGCCGCGCAGGACGTCCCCGTTGCGGTTGAACGCGTAGAAGCGGCAGAGGGAGCCGTCGTCCAGACCGGCGATGAACTCGTAGACGGGCCTCGTGCCGGGATCGACGTCGGCCGAGCGCTGCACCAGGACCTGATGTCCCGCGCCGTCCGCGCCGACGATGGTCGGAATGCCGGCGCGATCCTCGATCGCCTCCAGCGTGAACAGCTCGCGCAGCGGGGCGGCGAGATGGTCGTACATCCGCCAGCGTCCCAGCAGGCCTTGCAGGCCCGCCGCGCCCTGCGGACCGACCGCGAAGAACGAGGCCGGCAGCTCGACATTGGCGATCGGGTCCCACGCGTCCGCGCAGGGGCCGTCCTCGCAGCGGCCGGTGCCGTAGCAGGCGAGCTGCAAGATGCTGCCGACGATCGCCGTCTGCTCGCAGAACACGAACCGTGGATCTTGTCCCGGCTCGAAGACGTTGCCCGACACGGTGCGCGTGGCGAAGCTGCGCGAGATCGCCCATTGCTGGGTGCCGAGGGTCTTGTTGACGAGCACGGACTCCGAATCGAGGCTGAGCGCGGTCGGTGACTGCGCGAGCGCGGGGCTCGCGAGCCCGACCAGCGCGACGACGGTGGCGAGCCTGACCAGTACTTGCACGGGCGTATCCTTTCGATGCCGCCGGGAAGCAGGATGGCGGACCGGGCGACCGTCGGCCGTCGAAGGAGCAACGGTCATGCCCGATGCGCGCAAACGCCCCGGCCTGCCGCGGCCTCGCGCCTGGCCGGGCGACATTCCCAGCCGCACGAGGGCGACGCGGCGGCGATCGCACTTTCGAGAATGGACGCCGCGAGTCGCGGTCGAGCGGGTGGACGGATCCGGTGCGCGTGCCGGGCTTGCGCTTCGCGCCGTCGCGACGGATGAAGCTGGACCGCCGTGGCTCGCTGGTCGACGGCGCGGAGGCTCGTGATGAAGGCGCTGCAGTTCCACATGAACGTCCCGAAGATCGTGTTGACCCGCACGCTCGGCCTGCTCTCGAAGCAGGCGTACACCGCGAGCTTCGCGCCGGTGACGCTCGACGAGATCCCCGACGCGAGCGTGCGCGGCGATCGCTGGGTGGTGTTCGCGCCGACGCTCACCGGCATCTGCGGCAGCGACCAGAAGCAGGTGCTGCTCAAGGGCCACTTCGACAACCCGATCTCGGGCATCATCTCGTTCCCGCACGTGCTCGGGCACGAGACCGTGGGCACGATCGCGGAGGTCGGCCCCGCGGTGACCCGTGTGAAGCCGGGCGACCGCGTGGTGGTGAACCCGTGGCTGTCGTGCGAGCCGCGCGGCATCTCGCCGGTGTGTCCGTCGTGCGCCGACGGCCTGCTGTCGCTGTGCCACAACTTCGACTCGGGCGGCCTCGGCGCGGGGCTCCATCTCGGCAACTGCACCGACGCGCCCGGCGCGTACGCGTCGCGCGTCGCGCTGCACGAGAGCCAGGTGTTCCCGCTGCCCGACGCCGTCAGCGACGAGCAGGCGGTCCTCGCCGACCCGTTCGCGGTGTCGTTCCACGCGGTGCTGAAGGATCCGCCCGACGGCGACGAGCCGATCGTGCTGATCTACGGCGCGGGGACCATCGGGCTCGCCGCGGTCGCCGCGGTGAAGGCCGTGAAGCCGCGCGCGCGGATCGTCGTGATCGCGCGCTACCCGCAGCAGGTCGCGGCCGCGCGGCGTCTCGGTGCGGCCGAGGTGCTCACGCTGCGCAAGGGCAGACAGATCGTCGACGCGATCGCGAAGCTCACCAACGCGCGTCCGTGGGGCTCGCGCTGGCACGGCTTGCCGATGCTCGCGGGCGGCGTCGACGCGGTCTACGACTCGATCTGCTCGCCCGAGACCATCGAGATCGGGCTGCGCATCGTGCGGCCGCGCGGCATCGTCTCGATCATCGGCGTGGAAGCCCCGAAGCGCTTCGAGTGGACGCCGATCTACTTCAAGGAGCTGCGCGTGGTCGGCGCCAACGCGTTCGGGGTCGAAGAGTTCCGCGGCGTGCGCAAGCACGCGATCGAGCACTACGTGGATCTGTGCGCTTCGGGCGAGGTCGACCTGTCGTCGCTGGTCACGCATCGCTACCGGCTCGACGACTGGCGCGAGGCGATGCACCAGGCGATCGACAAGCGGACGGGTTGCGTGAAGGTCGCGTTCGCGTTCCCATGACACGATCGATCTGACCGGACGCGGGACGCCACGGCGCTTCTCGTGGAACGAGCGCCATGGATCCCATCATTCGCATCTCGCAGCTGTCGAAGACCTACGCCTCCGGCCTGCACGCCCTGAACAGCGTCTCGCTGGACATCCGTCGCGGCGAGATCTTCGCCCTGCTCGGGCCGAACGGCGCCGGCAAGACCACGCTGATCGGCATCACCTGCGGGCTGGTGCGGCCGACCTCGGGGACGGTTCTCGCGGGCGGACACGACGTCGTGCGCGACTACCGCGCCGCGCGCCGTCTCATCGGCCTCGTGCCGCAGGAGCTCACCACCGACGCGTTCGAGACCGTGACCGCGACCGTCACGTTCAGCCGCGGTCTCTTCGGCAAGCCGCGCGACCCGGCGCGCATCGAGCGCGTGCTGCGCCAGCTGTCGCTGTGGGACAAGCGCAACGACAAGATCATGACGCTCTCGGGCGGTATGAAGCGCCGCGTGATGATCGCCAAGGCGCTGGCGCACGAGCCGCAGATCCTGTTCCTCGACGAGCCGAGCGCCGGCGTCGACGTCGAGCTGCGGCGCGACATGTGGGACATGGTGCGCGCGCTGCGCGAAGAAGGGGTGACCATCATCCTCACCACGCACTACATCGAGGAGGCCGAGGAGATGGCCGACCGCGTCGGCGTGATCAACCACGGCGAGCTCGTGCTGGTCGAGGACAAGCACGCGCTGATGCGCAAGCTCGGCCGCAAGCAGCTCACGCTCGAGCTGCCCGAGCGCCTCGAGCACCTGCCCGACGCGCTCGCCGGCAGCGGGCTCGAGCTCTCGGGCGGCGGCGCCGAGCTGGTCTACGTCTTCGCGCCCGGCGACGAGCGCGAGCAGATCACGGGCTTGCTGCGCCGTCTCGACGCGGCGGGCGTCGCGTTCCGCAACCTGCACACGCAGCAGTCGTCGCTCGAGGACATCTTCGTCGATCTGGTGCGCGGCGATCGTGCGCGTGAGGGCGCGGGAGTGGGCGAGCGATGAATCACCACGCGATCGCCGCGATCTACCGCTTCGAGATGGCGCGCACGTTCCGCACGCTGGTGCAGAGCATCGTCGCACCCGTGATCTCGACCTCGCTCTACTTCGTCGTGTTCGGCTCGGCGATCGGCGCGCGCATGACCGAGATCGACGGCGTCAGCTACGGCGCGTTCATCGTGCCCGGGCTGGTCATGCTGTCGATTCTCACCGAGAGCATCTCCAACGCGTCGTTCGGCATCTACATGCCGAAGTGGTCGGGCACGATCTACGAGGTGCTGTCGGCGCCGGTGACGCCGCTCGAGATCGTGCTCGGCTACGTCGGTGCTGCGGCAACCAAGTCGGTCCTGATCGGTGCGATCATCCTCGCCACCGCGGGCTTCTTCGTGCCGCTGCAGGTCGCGCATCCCGTGGTCATGGTGGCGTTCCTCGTGCTCACGTCGGTGACGTTCAGCCTGTTCGGCTTCATCCTCGGCGTGTGGGCCGACGGCTTCGAGCAGCTGCAGATCGTGCCGCTGCTCGTCGTGACGCCGCTCGCGTTCCTGGGCGGCAGCTTCTACTCGATCCACATGCTGCCCGAGCCGTGGCGCACGATCACGCTGTTCAACCCGGTCGTGTACCTGATCAGCGGCTTTCGCTGGAGCTTCTACGGCGTGTCCGACGTCGGCGTCGCGACGAGCCTGCTGATGACGCTCGGCTTTCTCGTCGCGTGTGCCGCGGTGGTCGGCTGGATCTTCCGCACCGGCTACCGGCTGAAGGCCTGACCCTGGCGTCGAGGCGCGCAACGGGTACCTTGGCGGGCGGTTCTCGCATTCGCACCGAGGGAGGAGCTGCAATGGCCAAGAACAAGTCGCACGGCGCGCCGCCGATCTCGATCGGCATCGACGACAAGGACCGCGCCGCGATCGCGAAGGGTCTGAGCGCGTTGCTCGCCGACACCTACACGCTCTACTTGACGACGCACAACTTCCACTGGAACGTGACCGGCCCGATGTTCAACACGCTGCACCTGATGTTCATGCAGCAGTACACCGAGCTGTGGAACGCGGTGGACCCGATCGCCGAGCGCATCCGCGCGCTCGGGCACGCCGCGCCCGGATCGTACGGGCAGTTCGGCAAGCTGAGCTCGATCGCCGACGCGCCGGCGACGCCGCCGAAGGCGACCGAGATGGTGCGCATTCTCGTCGACGGTCACGAGGCGGTCGCGCGCACCGCGCGCAAGATCTTCCCGGTCGCCGAGAAGGCCGACGACCAGCCGACCGCCGATCTGCTGACGCAGCGCCTCGATATCCACGAGAAGACCGCGTGGATGCTGCGCGCCCTGCTCGAGGAGTGAGCGGCTCGCCGCGCCGCGGAGCCGCTCTCGCGGCTCGACCGGCGCGGCTCCCTCGCGAAGCGGCGCGCG
>JAIEPK010000348.1 GCA_019749875.1 Candidatus Binatia bacterium
TCGGACACCGCTGACGCGCCACGCACGCCGCGCGTCGCGGCGCGATCGCGGTCGGGTGGCGCGATGCTCGCCGGCGCACGTCGCGGCGTTCCGGACGATCAGCGTGCGGAGAAGCTTCCCGTGCCCGTCGCCGCATCGCCCGCGGCGACGGCAGCCGCGCCGCTCGCTCCCTCCGCGCTGGCACTCGTCTGGATGGCGCCGTCGTCCACGAGGACCAGGCCCGGTCCGCTGGGCAGGAACCTCTGCGCCACCGTGTAGGCGTGTCCCGACTGCACCGGCAGCGTGATCGGGTGGGCGAGATCGCCGCACACGGTGCTGTTGTTCTCGGTGAACGGGCCGATCGAGGCGCGGTTCCGGATCGTCTGGTACTCCGAGACCTTGCCGCTGAGCGCGCTCCACCGGAAGCCGTGCGCCGACAGCGTCGAGACGAAGTCGGCGTTGTTGCACACGATCTCGTTCGAGAAGCGGACCTGGACCTCGCTGCCGCGGCCGTCGCCGCTGCTGCCCGTGATGACGAAGTTCTGCTGCGCCGGGACCCACTCGACGGTCGTGTTCTGGCCGGGCGCGGGAAAGTCCTCGAGCTGGTAGGTCCCGATCGCACCGGTCAGGAACTCCGCGCCGAGCGTCGCGACGTAGAAGGTCGACTGCGCGAAGGCCACGCCGTTCTGGCGCAGCACGACGGTGTGGAACCCTTCGCCGAACAGGTTGAAGTTGATCTGCGCGATGAAGCCGTTGCGGCCGTCGTTGCCGCACACCCCCGACGTGTCGCCGCGACTCACGCGGCTCGGCACGGCGAGCGTCGCCCCGCCGTCGACGTCGAGCGAGACGTCGTCGTTCGGCGGACATTTCCAGCCCGACACGTAGCCGATGCCGCTCACGTAGCCGCCGTTGGCGGGCACCTCGATCACGGCGGCGCGGGCCGCGGTGGCGATCGCGAGGGATGCGAAGAACGCCAGCGCAGGTGCGAGGCGACGACCGATCGGGCTCATGGCGAGGGCTCCTGTCCAGAGAGGCACGAGCCCTTCATCGGCGCCGCCGCCGCGCAGCCTTACCCCGGAATGCCGGCAAGGCGCGGGCGGACGCCGAGAGCGTCCGTTCCCGGCCAATGGCCCGCGCGGTGGTGTCCCCGGCTCAGGGCGCCGCGGAGAACGTCCCGGCGCCCTCGCTCACGATGCCGCGGCCGCCGCTCAGCGATGGCTTGCCGTCGCCGGGCGTGCTCTGGGCGCCCGCGGTCAACAGCTCGATCGGCCCGTCGTCGTTGAGGATCAGGTACGGACCGCCGAGCAGGTACGTCTGCACCAGCGTGTACGCGCGTCCCGACGCGATGAACAGCGTGAAGTCGTACGAGATGGTCGGCCCGCAAGGGGCGTTGTCGGTCTCGGTGAACGGACCGAGGAAGCTGCGGTTCTTCACCACCTGGTAGGGGGAGAAGCCGCCGGCGCTGCTGCCCCAGGCGTACCCGTTCGCCGCCAGGATCGAGTTGAAGGTCGACCCGTTGCACTCCAGCTCGTTGACGTAGCGGACGGCGGCCTCCGTGCCCGCTCCGCCGGAGGTGTTCGTGATCACGAAGTTCTGCTGGCCCTGCGCCCACTCGACCGTGGTCGTCGAGCCGCCGGCCGGGAAGTTGTCGAGCGTGCAGAAGCCGGAAACGCCGGTCAGGAACTCCGTGCCGAAGCTCGTGACCTCGAACGTCGACTGCGCGAACGCGACGCCCTTGCGCTTCACGACCGCGGTGTGCTGGCCGGTGCCGTAGAGGTTGAAGTTGATCTGGGCGAGGAAGCCGTTGCGTCCGTCGTTGCCGCACACGGCCGCGGTGTCGCCGCGCGCCACCCCGCTCGGCACGGGCAGGGGCGCGCCGCCGTCCACGACGATCGTGATGTCGTCGTTGGGCGGACACTTCCAGCCGGAGAAGTAGCCGATGCCGCTCGCCTGGCCGCCGTTCTGCGGCACCTCGAGCACGGCTGCGGATGCGGTCGACGCGAGACAGAAGGTGATCGCGAGGGCGCGAAGGGCGATGCTGTTCGGACGGATCATGATGGGGTGCTCCGGCGGTCCGCGACCGCTCTCGACGCGAGGACCGCACGTCCTCGACCGCTCGTGACGCGAGGACCACGTCCTCGACTGAACGCTACGTCACGGGGCGGAGAATGTCAGCCACCATCTCGCTCGCGCGCGGTGGCGGACGCGCGGTGCCGGCTGCGGACTCAGTCCGGGAACGCGTTCGCGCGCGCGATCGCGCCCAGCCACGTGGCACTCGGCTTCGGCCGCCGCTGCTGCGTCTCGCGATCGACCGCGACCAGCCCGAACTGCGGCCCGTAGCCGAACAGCCACTCGAAGTTGTCCATCAGCGACCAGTAGAAGTAGCCGCGCACGTCGATGCCGTCGCGCAGGCACTTGACGAGCGCCGCGAGCGCGCGGCGCTCGTACGCGATGCGCTGCTCGTCGTCGGTGGTGCCGATCCCGTTCTCGGTGACGTAGATCGGCACGCCGGCCGCCTCGCTCGCGTAGCGCACCGTCCCCTCGAGCGCCTCGGGCCAGAACTCGTAGCCCATGATCAGCGCCGGTACGCCGGCCTCCGGTCCGACCGGGCCGTTCGCGTCGAAGCGGTGGCGGCTGTAGGTCTGCACGCCGACGAAGTCGTCCTTGCGCGCCGCCTCGAGGAAGGGATCCCAGCTCTCGGCACGCGCGCGCCGGACGTGCTCCTCGCCGCCCGGCAGCGCCTGGTAGTCCTGCATCGCGAGCGTGACGCCGAGCGGGAACGACCCGCGGCCGGCCTTGATCACGTCGCGGGCGCGCACGTGCGCTTCCAGCATCGTGTCGCGCAGCCTCATCGGGTCGCCGAGCAGGAACGGTCCCATGCGCTCGAGGCTGGAGCCGTGCCGCTGCGCGGCTTCGGCGACGAAGCCCGCCACCGCTTTCAGCCCGCCCGGCGGGAACACGCCCGCGACCTGCAGCGTCGCCGCGAGATTCGCCTCGTTGATCGTGTAGGCGGTGTCGATCAGGTCGCCGAGGTGGGCGACGGTGCGCTCGCAGAAGCGCAGGAAGCGGTCGACGTTCTTGCGGTCCTCCCAGCCGCCGTCGAGCGAGAACCACAGCGGCGAGGTGAAGTGGTGGAAGGTCACGCACGGCTTGACGCCGTGCTCGTGGCAGCTCGCGAGCATGCGCCGGTAGTGGTCGAGCGCGGCGATCGAGAAGCGTCCTTCCTCGGGCTCGATGCGTGCCCACTCGACCGAGAAGCGGTAGGCGCCGAAGCCCAGCTGGCGGATCAGGGCGATGTCCTGCGGGTAGCGGTGGAAGTGGTCGACGGCATCGCCCGACGGCTCGCGGAACAGCGAGCCGGGCGCGTGCTCGAGCATCCAGAAGTCGCTCGCGACGTTGTTGCCCTCGACCTGATGCGCGGCGGTCGCGGTACCCCAGACGAAACCCTGCGGGAAGCTGTACGGCATCGGCACGCGATGCCACGGCGGGTCGGGGCCGGCAAGGGCCCGGCACCCTCCCGAAGAGCGGACCCGGGGACGCGGACGCCACCGGGTCCGCTCGATCCTCCGCCGCCGCAAAAGGCGATTGACCACCGCGGCGCGGACCGGCAGGCTCGCCATCACCTCTGCCGGCCCCTCTCCCGCCGGCGCGTCGAACCTGGACCTGGTGCGACCCGCGCGGAGCGGGCGCACGGCACGGAGCCCTCATCCATGACCCTTCGTAGATCGAGCGCACGCGAGCGCCGCACCGTCCGGCGCGTGGGATCGTTCTTGCCGGCCCTCGCGCTGACGGCCGCCGGCCTGCTCGCGACGAGCGCGCTCGGCGCCGAGCGCTGCAGCCGCGAGCTGCAGCAGAACCCCTGCGCCGAGGCCAACCCGGTGTGCCCGGCGATCAGCGGTCCGGTGGGGCTCGCGGCCGGCTCGTGGCCGGTGTTCCAGGGCAACGTCCAGCACACCGGCGCGAGCCCGTTCCGTGGTCCGACCTGCAACCAGCAGGTCTGGAGCCGCAAGCTGCGCGGCAGCCTGTTCGCGGCTCCCGTTCTCGCGCCGGGACTGCCCGGTGAGCCCGAGACGCTCTTCGTCCCGGTCGGCAAGGCGCCGATGTGCGCGCTGAACGCGGCCGACGGCACCGTCTACTGGTGCGGCACGGACGACCAGGGGAAGCTCGCCGACCGCTCGTCGCCGGTGATCGCCAAGGGCGGCTTCGGCTACGTCGGCACGCGCGACAACGACCTGTGGGCGATCGATCTGCCGCCGGCGGGCAGCGCGTCCGCGAGCGTCGCCTGGCGCCAGAAGGTCTGCACCGATGGAGACATCACCGCGCCGCCGGTGGTCGGCAACGACGGCCTGGTCTACATGACCTCGGACTCGCTCGGTGCGGGCACGATCATGGCGATGTGTCCGGGCGACGCGCGCCAGCCGAAGTGGTGCATCAACCCGCTCGGCGGCGGCATCCGCAACGCGTCGCCGGCGCTGAGCCCGGCCGGCGACGAGCTCTACGTCCTCTTCGGCGGTGCGGGTCTGGTGGCGCTCGATCCGCAGACCGGCGCCGAGCGCTGGCGCATCCAGCTCGAGCCGAAGCGCAGCGTGGGCCGCGTGCCGAACCACGCGCCGGTGGTGAATCCGCTCAACGGTCGCATCTACCTCGGCCTGTGGCGTGGCCTGTGGGCGGTGGATCCGCCCGCAGCACCCGGTGCGCAGCCGACCGCGAAGCTGCTGTTCGACGTGGGCCAGGGCGAGAAGATCCAGACGCCGCCGGCGATCGACGTCGAGCGCAAGACGATCGTGCTCGGCGTCACGGACCCGCTGATCAGCACGCTCTACGCGCTCGACTTCGCGGGCAACGTGCAGTGGCAGCGCAGCGACCTCGGCACCGGCGACTTCCGCAGCAACAACCCGCCGGTGATCGATGTGCGCGGCCGCATCTACTTGACGTACGGCCGCAGCCTGATCGCGCTCCAGAAGGACGGCACGATCCTGTGGCGGAGCGAGTTCCCGGCGCCGTTCGACTCGTCGCCGATCCTCGGTGACGGCCGCGTCTACGCCGGCACGAACGAGGGCACGGTGTACGCGATCGGCGACTGCGCGCCCTGACCGGGGACGTCCGCGAGGTGCGGGCCGCGCTTGCAACGCGGCCCGCGCCACGCCATCGGTAACGATCGGACGCGGCTTCACCGCTCGGCGGCGGGGTCTGTGTCGGGCGAGCACGATGACGTGGCACGGGGGAAGCGACGAGATCGCGCGGGACGTTCGCATCGGCGCCATCGCCGCCGCAGCGGTGAAGATTCGACCGGCAGCGCCATCTGAACGGCGCGCCGGCATGGCCGATTGCGAGCGATGAATCTGCTCGCGGGGGCCTCCGATCCAGCGCTGCGTGGCGAGTGCGCCGCCGCGACCTGGTGGCACGTGCCGGTGCTGCTGGTGCTGGCGCTGCTGCTGCTCGTGTCCTGGCGCGACCAGCCGCTGCACGGCGATGCCGCGATGTACGGCGCGATCGCCAAGGCCGTCCGACAGAGCGGCGACGCGACCCACCTGAGCTTCAACGGACGGCCGTACTTCAACAAGCCGCCGCTGTTCTTCTGGCTGACGGCGGCCGCCTGGCACCGGCTCGGCGGCGACACGCGCGCGCCGCTCCTCGTGTCGGGCCTGCTCGGCGTCGTCAACGTCCTGCTCTTGTACGCGCTCTGCCGGCACCTGCGCTTCGATCGGACGACGTCGTTCCTGGCGGCGCTCGCGTACATGACCACGCCCGAGGTGGTGCACTGGACGCGCGGCGTCCACCTCGAGAGCGTGTTGACGCTCTGGCTGCTGCTCGGCCTGCTCGCGGCGTGGGAGTCGATCACGCGGCCGGGCGCCGTCCTGCTGCTCGGCCTCGCCGCCGCGGGCGGCTGGATGGCGAAGGGTCCGCAGGGGCTGTTCGGCGTGCTGGTGGCGCCGCTCCTCTGGTGGCGGCACGGCGTGCTGCGCGAGCGTCTGTCGTCGCGCTGGACGATCGCGGCCGCGGCGACGTTCTTCGTGTTGGTGGTGCCGTGGACGTGGTCGCGCGTCGAGGACGACGCCGGCTACGCCGACACCTACTTCCGCGGCCAGATCGGCGGCGCGCTGCTCGAGCGCGGCAACGAGAAGCGCGGCCCGCTCTGGTACCTCGACAAGCTGCTCCGCAGCTACTGGCCGTGGCTGCCGTTCGCGCTCGTCGGCGTCGTGCTGCTCGCGCGGCGCCTGCGCGCCGACGCGGCGGCGCAGCTCTGGCTCGGCTACGGCGCGCTCGTCCTCGCGGTGACGATGTCGGCGGTGTCGCGCCGTCCGCGCTACCTGTTCCCCCTCTACCCGATGCTCGCGGTCGCGAGCGGCGTGTCGCTCGGTGTGCTGACGCGACGCTGGCCGCGACTGCCGCAGGCACTCGCCACCTGCGGTCTCGTGGTGGCTCTCGTCGCGACGTTCGTCGACGCCGAGCGCTCCAGCGAAGCTTCGGAGCGCATGCGCGGCGACGCGATCGCGCTCGCCCGTACGTTGCCGGCCGACGCGGAGGTCTGGCTCGCATCCGACGTGCCGCGCGAGGGGATGCCGGGGATCGCGAAGGTGCTCGGTCTCTATGCGCCGCCGCTCCTGTGCTCGTGCGGATCGCCGTGCGGCTCGGCAGCACCACCCGACGGCGCGATTCGCATCTTGACGCTCGCGCAATCCGTGGACGCGCTCGCAGCCGCGACCGGCGGCGCGATCGAGCGGCGCAACGGCACCGTCGCC
>JAIEPK010000421.1 GCA_019749875.1 Candidatus Binatia bacterium
CACGGTCGCGACGTCCAGCCACACGAGCGGACGCGCCGCGACCGGCGCGAGTCCCGCGACGAGAGCGACCGCGATCAAGAGCGCGTTGCGCACGATCAGCCCTGGTCCGATCGGGCTGCGCGCCCCGGGCCCCATGCAGCCGCAATCGAGGTCGCGCCGCCCGCGCAGCAGATTGACGCCCATCGCGAGCGCGTAGATCGCCAGCAGCATCGCTGCGAGCGCACCGCCCGCAGCCGCCGCGCGCGGCGTGACGAGCAGCACGGCCGCCGCGATCTCGACGACCGGCACCGCACGCGCGAGCGGCGCGCTCAGCGCGTGCGGCAGCACGGCGTACGCGTCGAGCGTCGCACCGAACGCGTCGCGGGAGCGCAGCTTGTGCAGCGCCGCGACGGCGAAGAGCAGCGCGAGCGCGCCCCGCACGACGACCGCGAGCACGGGATCCATGGTGCGTCCGTCTCGCTCGCGTCAGGGCGCGACGAGCACGCTGCCCGACAGTCCCGGCTCCGCGACCTCGCGCAGGACCGCACCGGTCTTCGCGTCGTGGATCGTCACCGCGGGTGGGATCAGCGACATCACCACCAGCACCGGATTCGGGTCCTGCGTGACCAGCAGGCTCTCGGCGCCCATGTTCGGCAGCGTGTGGTCGAGCAGCCACGACACGGAGCGGTCGCGCAGCGTTTCGCGGCCGAGCCGCATCTGGCCGCGCAGGAAGCCCGCCATCGGATTGCTCACGCCGATGCGCCAGTCGCGCTTGCGCTGCGCAAGGTCGTACGCCCAGATCTCGGAGCCCGCGGCCTTGTGCGTGTCGGGACCGCCCTGGTGCATGAGCACGTAGAGCTTGCCCGACGCGACGTGCAGCGCGACCGGCTGGCCGCCGCCGACGCGCCAGCCCTCCTTGCGGTCCGCGTCCGACAAGAGCGACCACGGCTCGCCGATCTTGGCCGGCTCGCTGCCGACGTCGAGCGTGTGCACGTTGCCCTCGAACGACACGAACGTCCACTCGCTGCCGCGCCGGCCCGCCGACTCGAACACCGGATCTTTCTCCGGATCGAAGAACTTCGGCGTGCGCGTGGCGCTCTGCTGCGCGCCCTGATCGTCGAGCGTGACCACGAGCGCCGCACCGTCGGCGCACAGCATGAAGAAGCGGCGCGGCCCGGCGGCGTAGGCGAGGCTGCAGCCCGGCGCCTGCAGCTCGCCGGCGAGCTTCTTCTGCTGCAGGTCGACGATCGACAGCGACTGCGCCGGTGTGGCGTTGAAGACGGCGATGAAGCGGCCGTCGTCGGAGATCGCGTTCGGTGCGACCCCGGGGAAGTACTCGGCGCGCTTCGGCGGGATCACGATCTCGTCCACCGGCATCAGCGTGCGCGCGTCGTACGTGGTCACGACGTCGGTACGCTCGCCGCGCACGCCGCGCGAGAAGTAGCTCTCCGGGATGTGGACGTGCGCGTGATCGGGCGGGAACAGCGGCCAGATCGTGAAGCCCACGCCGGGCGAGCCGGCGGTGATCGTGCCGAGCAGCTGGCCGGTGTCGCCGTCGTAGAGCGCACTCCGGTGCAGCAGGACGTCGCTCAGCCAGAACCAGTGCGGACCCGGCTTCGCGGGCAGCTGCACCACCTGACCGACCGGCTCGGCGACGTCGTCCTGCGCGTACGCGCCCGGGGAGACGAACGAGAGTGCGGCGACCGCGGCAGACGCGGCCAGCGTGCGGAAACGGCGACGGACGGTCTTCGTCACGCGCGGCTCATAGCAGAGGTCGCGGCCCGGGCGCGAGGACGCGGCCGGCCGTGCGACACCACGCCACACCGCACAACGCCGCGCTCCCATCCACGCCGCGCCGCGCGCGACGCTTGCAAAGCTTCTCTCGCGAAGGGAGAGAAGACGCGTGTCCTCCGAAGAGCTGCTGCGCTCGTTCTCGTGGATCTGCCGCATCGCGGCAGCGCTGTTCCTCGCCTGGCTGCTGCTGTCGCGGGTCGCGTCGGCAGAGCCGACGCCGGGTACCGGTGTCGTCCCGACGGCGGCCGATCGGGCCGAGGCGCGCGAGGTCTACGAGTCGACCTGCGTCACCTGCCACGGCGCGAACGGCGCCGGCGACGGCCTCGGCGCGGCCGGGCTGCCGACCAAGCCCGCGAACTTCACCGACGCGGCGTGGCAGAAGACGGTGAGCGACGACGAGATCGCGCGCGCCATCGTCGGCGGCGGCGCGGTGGTGCGACGCAGCCCGCTCATGCCGGCGAACCCGGCGCTCGCGTCGAAGCCCGGAGTCGTTGCCGCGCTGCGCGAGATGGTGCGCGGGTTCGCGAAGCCGCAGTCCTGAGCGTCCGGCGCGGAGCTGCGGATGCCCGCAGCGCACCGCGGGTCGTCGCACGTCGCCCGACGACGCTTGCGGTCGCGCGCCATCACGCGCACCGATCGTCGTCATTGTTCGTTGACATCGCCCGCGCGGGGCGAATAAGTCCGGGCTCCGCCCCCGCATGGGGGTATCTCCACATCCGCGACCGACCATTCGCTTCATCCGAGGAGGGGCTCTCATGCGACGACTACTCGTGTCCGCGCTCGCCGTGCTCGTCATTCCGGGCGCCGCGCACGCGCTGACCTGTGCCGACCGGACACCCGCTGCGATCACCACCGTCGCGCCGGCGGCGCTCAAGTGTCAGGCCGCAATCGCGTCGGAAGGCGCCAAGTTCCTGAAGGCGAAGATGAAGACGCTGGCCGGCTGCCGCGCCAATCTCAAAGTTCCGACCGGCGGCTGCCCGACCGCGAAGGACACCGAGAAGATCGAGAAGGCCGCGACCAAGGCCGCGGACGCGATCGCCAAGGCGTGCGGCGACGACGCCGCGCAGGCGGGGCTCACGTCGTCGTACGCGGGCCTCACCGACGACGCGCCGATCGCGAGCTGCATGCTGTCGCAGCACAACGTGATCGGCGAGTGGATCGTCGCGAACTCGAACGGTGCCAGCAACGAAGCGTGGCCGAGCACCGGCAAGGACCGGGCGAGCTGCATCAAGGAGATCAACAAGACCGCCTGGCAGGTCGCCGATCTGGCGCTCAAGTACACCAACAACTGCATCAAGACGAAGATGAAGAACGGTGCGACGGGCGACCTGTCGCCGGCCTGCATCGGCAGATTCTCGGGCGGCAACTTCGTTCCGCCGACCGACGACAAGACCGCGGAGAGCCTCGCCAAGCTGTTCACCAAGATCCAGGACAAGATCACCAAGAAGTGCGCACCGGTCGCGACGCTCGGCCAGATCGACACGCTGTTCTCGTGCCCGGGCGCGCAGAGCGTCGCCGATCTGCAGAACTGCGTGATCTGCGAGGGCTACGACGGCGCGGCCGACGCGCTCGAGCAGCAGTACGCCGAGAACGGCACGTTCGTCGCGCACGGCACCGGTGCGATCCAGGCGGCGGTCGACGCGGCCGCCGTCAATGACAAGCTGCTGATCGGCTCGGGCACCTACGCGGAAGAGGTCGTGATCGCGACCAACGGCCTGAAGATCGTCGGCTGCGGCGGTGCGACCAACGACCGTCCGCTGGTCGTCCCGCCGGTGCCCGAGGTGAACGGCCGCGGCTTCCGCGCGAACGGCATCGACGGCCTCGTCTTCCAGAGCATCGCGCTGTTCGGCCAGGACAACGACGGCATCCGCGTGTCGCTCGCGAACGGCATCACCTTCCGCGACATCGTCAGCGACGGCAACCTGCAGTCGGCCTACTCGATCTTCCCGGTCACCAGCAACAACGTGCTGGTCGAGCTGTCACGCGTGTTCCGCGTCAACGACGCGCCGCTCTACATCGGCCAGTCGAGCGGCATCATCGCGCGCTACAACGACGTGCGCGACAGCGTCGCCGGCATCGAGATCGAGAACTGCGGCAGCGCGCAGGTCTACGGCAACTACTCGGCGAACAACACCGGCGGCATTCTCGTGTTCAAGGACGGCTCGCTGCCGATCCAGCTCGCGCAGTGCCACGAGGTGCACCACAACGTGTTCGAGAACAACAACACGCCGAACTTCGGCGCGGGCACGGTGGCAGGCGTCCCGGACGGCACGGGCATGCTGATCATCTCGGTCGACACGACGCCGTTCCACCACAACATCGCGCGCGGCAACAACACCTTCGGCCTCGCGTTCGTGGACCAGCAGCTCGCGAATTTCGGACCGCCGTTCAGCGCCGATTCGGTCCCGCAGGACGACTACATCTATGCGAACTGGCTCACGGGAAATGGCGCGAGCCCGGATCCGGGGGTCGGCTTCGGTGCGGACTTCGTCTCGCTCTTCATCGGCTCCGCCGCCGACGGCAACTGCCAGAGCGACAACATCTACGACACCCAGGTGGGTGTCGTGGTGAGCCCGCCGGGGGTCCCGGCGCTGAGCGCATGCACGTTGCCGCCGGCCGCGTTCCCGAGCTGCCCCGCGCCGCCCGTTCCCTGAGGCGGCATCACCGCTGATCCCTCAACCCACGAGACGGTGACGACCGACATGCAGAGACGCGCTCTCGCCCTCGTCGCCTTCGCGACGGCCGCATCGCTTGCGGCCGTCGCGGGGGCGGCGCCGCTCGGCACGACCCGGGAGGACTTCCGTCTCCCGGGGACGCAGCCAATGACCATCACCGCGTCGATCGCGACGCCCGACCAGTGCACGCCGTGCCACGCGAACTACGGCCAGCCGGGCGTCGAGCCGTACCGCGCCTGGCGCGGCTCGATGATGGCGCAGTCGGGGCGCGATCCGCTGATGTGGGCGGCGCTCGCGATCGCCAATCAGGACGCGCCGCACTCCGGCGAGACGTGCCTCCGCTGTCACCTCGGCAAGGGCTGGCTCGAGGGCCGCTCGGCACCCGAGGACGGCACGGCGATGACGGCGGACGATCGTCACGGCGTGCAGTGCGGTCTCTGCCACCGTCTGGTCGATCCGGTCGCGAACCCCGGCAATCCGGCCGAGGACGCGGCGATCCTCGCCGGACTCGGCGGGCCGGTGCCGGCCTTCGGCAACGCGATGATGGTGGTCGACCCGCTCGATCGCCTGCGCGGACCGTTCAACCTGCTCGCCGTCGGCGACCTCGGCACGGATCCGCACGTGCCGCTGCGCTCGACGCTGGTGTCGCCGTTCCACTCGTCGTCGGAGATCTGCGGCACCTGCCACAACCTGAGAAACCCGGCCTTCACCCGCAACGATCTCACCGGCGCGTACGAGCTGAACGCGGTCGACACGCCGGCCGACCAGACCAAGGGCTTCCCGGAGCAGTCGACCTACGACGAGTGGGAGGCGAGTGAGTACGCCACCACCGGCGTCCACGCACCGCAGTTCGGCGGCAACCAGACCACCGTGTCGAGCTGCCAGGACTGCCACATGCCGCGCGTCAGCGGCAAGGACGCCAATCTGGGTTTGACGCGGAACAACGTCCCGCACCACACCTTCGCCGGCGCCAACACCTTCATCCCGCGCGTGCTGCCGCACCACCCGGCGTTCGGAGCGGAGGTCGACGCGACCGCGCTCGACGAGGGCATCGCGCACTCGACGCAGATGCTGCGCAAGGCGGCGACGCTGGAGGCGTCGATCGCGGGCGGCAACTTGACGGTGCGCGTCACCAACGAGAGCGGCCACAAGCTCCCGACCGGCTACCCCGAAGGCCGCCGCATGTGGCTGCACGTGCGCGCCTACGACGCCGAGCGCAACCTGCTCCTCGAGTCGGGCCGCTACGTGTTCTCGAGCGCGGCGATCCAGGGCTACGGCGTCCTGCCGCCCGATCCGGCGTACGATCCGCACCTGCACGTGTGGGAGGCGGAGATGGGCATGAGCGCCGACGTCGCCGCCGCCGGCAAGCAGCCCGGACGCAGCTTCCACCTCGTGCTCAACAACGTCCGCCTGAAGGACAACCGGATTCCGCCGCGCGGCTTCACCAACGCGGCCTACGAGGCCTTCGACGGACATCCGGTCGGCGCGACCTACGCCGACGGCCAGTACTGGGACGACGTCGTCTACCCGGTCGGACCGAACGCGGTGCGCGCGGAGGTCACGCTGTACTACCAGACGACGACGCGCGACTACGTCGAGTTCCTGCGCGACGAGAACTCGACCACCGCGGCCGGCAACATCCTCTTCGACCTGTGGGACGACCACGGGCAGTCCGAGCCGGTCGAGATGGCACAGACCTTCGTCGAGACCAACGCGAAGCTCGTGCAGAGCTGCCAGAAGAGCGTGTCGCGCCTGCAAGCGCGCTACCGGAAGGACCACTACAAGGAGTGGTCGCGCTGCTACCAGCGCCGCGCGCAGGGGCTGTCGTGCGACGCCACGACGCGCGACCAGCGCATCGCCGCGGCCGACGCGAAGCTGCGCGAGCGCCTCGGCGGCCCGCGCGACGCGACGTGCTCGGGCAAGAACTTGACGCCCGCGACGCTCGGCCATCCGTCGGTCTGCCCGGCCCCCTGCGCGCAGATCACGCTCTTCGACATGAGCGATCTGGCGAGCTGCGCCATCTGCCAGGCCGAGGCGCTCGACGGCGACGCGCTCCAGTCCGCGTACGGCGCGCGTCCCCCCGCGCTGCCGACGCCCGTGCCGGCTGCCGCGCGATCCTGCCAGAAGTCGCTCGACGACGCGGCATCGCGCTACGCCGAGGGCCTCGCCAAGGCGCTCACGGATTGCGCGCTCGGCAACGAGCTCGGACGCAACGTCCCGCCGCTCGACTGCAGCACCAATCCCGGCGCCGCATTCGCGACCGCCGCGGCGCGTGGCGCGAGCCGCGTCGCGCGCTGCG
>JAIEPK010000374.1 GCA_019749875.1 Candidatus Binatia bacterium
CCGCGCACGACCTCCAGCGCGACGCAGAGCACCAGCAGCGCCGCCGCGCCGGCCGAGAGACCAGGGATCGCCCGGCGCAGCCGCGGCACCGACGGCGCGGCCAGCGACAGCGCCCCCAGCGTGAAGCACTGCGCGACGAACGCGAGCGACGGTGCAGCCGGCGTGCCGAGCAGAGCCGCGGTGCTCGAGGCGGCGGCGAGGGCGAGTGCCGTGAGCCCGGTGAGGTACAGGCCGCGGCGACGTGCGCGCGCCAGCCGGGCTCGTCCGCGAATGCTTCGCTCGGCGCTGTGGATCGGGTGTGGGCGGTCGCTCATCGGCGCCTTCCGCTCCTTGGCAAGAGGGTCGAATCGTCGAACGAACTGCGCCTGAGACTCGAGGACTTGCGGGGGGACGGAAGGAACGAGGGGCGGTCCGGCGTCTTGCTGGTCTCGCGAGGCATCGGGCCGTGTCGCTACCGGTCCCGAACGCGAGGCGGAACCTTGCACGGGTCCGGGTCGGGTTGCAAGGGCGAATCGCAGCCGCCGTCGCGGTTGTCCGGCCCCCGGCCGGGACGTTACGAGATCGCTCGGGAGGCCACGCGATGCTCAGCACCATGCAGGATCACCCGCTCCTGATCTCGGACCTGTTCGAGCACGGGCGGCGCGTCTACGCGGACAGCGAGGTGGTCACGTTCGACGGCGACGGCGTGCGTCGTGCGACCTTCGCCCGGGTCGGCGAGCGCGCGCTGAAGCTCGCCGCGGCGCTGCACCGGCTCGGGATGCGCGCCGACGACCGTGTGGCGACGTTCGGCTGGAACAGCCAGGAGCACCTCGAAGCGTACCTCGCCGTGCCGAGCATGGGTGCGGTGCTGCACACGCTGAACATCCGGCTCTTTCCGGAGCAGCTCGCGTACGTGATCAACCACGGCGAGGACCGCGTGATCCTGGTCGACGACTCGCTGGTGCCGCTGCTCGCGCGCGTCGCGCGTCAGCTGCGGACCGTCGAGCACTTCGTCGTGATCGGCGACGGCGATGCGTCGCCGCTCGGACGCACGCTGCGCTACGAGGAGCTGCTCGCGCGCGAGGAGCCGGAGTACGCGTGGCCCGAGCTCGACGAACGGAGTGCGGCCGCGATGTGCTACACGAGCGGCACGACCGGCGAACCGAAGGGCGTCGCCTACAGCCACCGCTCGACCTACCTGCACTCGATGGCCGCGACCTCGGGTGCGGCGTTCGGCCTCAACGAGCACGACCGCGTGCTGCTGATCGTGCCGCAGTTCCACGCCAACGCGTGGGGACTGCCGTACGCCGCCTGGATGGCCGGCGCGGACCTGATCATGCCGTCGCGCTTCCTGCAGGCGGAAGGCATGTGCAAGCTGATCCGCCTCACGCGGCCGACGCTGTCGGCGGCCGTACCGACGATCTGGAACGACGTGCTGCGCCATGCGGAGTCGAATCCGATCGACCTGTCGTCGCTGCGCATGGTCATCTGCGGAGGCTCGGCGGTGCCGCGGATCCTCATGGAGCGCTTCGAGGAGCGGCACGGCCTGCGCATCATCCAGGCCTGGGGCATGACCGAGACCAGCCCGATCGCCGCGATCGCGCTGCCGCCGCGCGGCATCGATCCGGCCGACGAGATGGACTGGCGTGCGAAGACCGGGCGCGTCGTGCCGGGCGTGCAGATGCGCATCGTCGACGCGGAGGGCAAGCCGCTGCCGTGGGACGGTGCCGCCGTCGGCGAGATCGAGGTGCGCGGTCCTTGGATCACCGGCGCCTACTACCGCGATCCTGCGCCCGAGAAGTTCGACGACGGCTGGCTGCGCACCGGCGACGTCGGCAGCATCGACGCGAAGGGCTTCGTGCAGATCACCGACCGCGCGAAGGACGTCATCAAGTCGGGCGGCGAGTGGATCTCGTCGGTCGAGCTCGAGAACGCGATCATGGCGCACCCCGACGTGCTCGAGGCGGCGGTCATCGGCGTGCCGGACGAGCGCTGGCAGGAGCGCCCGCTCGCCTGCGTCGTGCTGCGCGACGGGGCGGCGAGCACGGTCGACGTGCTGGCGGGCGCGCTCGCGTCGCGTGTCGCGCGCTGGTGGGTGCCCGAACGCTGGTGCTTCGTCGACGAGGTGCCGAAGACCAGCGTCGGCAAGTTCGACAAGAAGGTCCTCCGCAAGAAGTTCGCCGACGGCGCGCTCGAGGTGCGCGAGGGACATCTGCCGGGAGGCGAGCGGTGAGCGCTGCCGGCTACACGCTCGGCGACGCGCTCGCGATCGCGCGGCTGCGCGGCGCGCGCTGGGCGCCGATCGTCGAGGATCAGCGCCGTACCGACGCGCTCGCGCTCGACGCCGCGGCGACGCGCATCGCGCAGGATCTGGTCGCGCGCGGGGTAGGACCCGGATCGCGCGTCGGTCTCGCGGTGGAGAACGCGGCGCCGCACATCGCGGCGATGTTCGGCGTGTGGCGCGCCGGTGCGGCCCTGGTGCCGCTGAACCCGAAGCTCACCGCGGGCGAGGTGGAGGGGCTCTTGACGCACGCCCGGGCGGCGCTCGTGCTGCGCGTGGACGCGCGCTCCGGCGAGCACGAGATCGTGCCGTTCGCGTCGGCGCGCGACGCGAGCCGTGATCCCGCCGACGCCGACGTCGCCGTGATCGCCTACACCTCGGGCACGACCGGACGCCCGAAGGGCGTGGTGCTCACGCACGCGAACATGCTCTGGGCCGCCGCGGCACTGGTGAAGACACGGCGCGACGGCGAGCGCTCGGTCGCGGCGGTGGTGAGCCCGCTGTGCCACAACCCGATCTTCGTCTCGCACTATCTGGCGCGCCTGATCAGCGGCGGCACGGTCGTGCTCGGTGCGTTCGAGGTCGAGCGCATCGTGCGCCTGATCCGCGACGAGGGCGTGACCGACCTGCCGCTCGTGCCGGCGATGATCGGACCGCTGCTCGCGTCGCGCGATCTCACCGACACCAGCCGGGTCGCGAAGGTCTCGGTCGGCAGCGCGCTCACGCCGATGGAGATCAAGCAGACGCTCGCCGAGCGCTTCCCGAACGCCGACATCCTCGAGGCCTACGGACAGACCGAGAGCACCGATGGATTGACGCTCACCGTCGGGCGCGAGGCGCTCGAGCGCCACGGCACCGTCGGTCGTCCGCACGCGCTGTTCGCGCTCGGCATCGAGTCGGCTTCGGGCGAGCTCTGCGGGGCCGGCGTGCCGGGCGAGATCGTCGCGCGAGGGCCCACCGTCATGCGCGGCTACCTCGACGACCCGGACGCGACCGCGAGCGCGCTGCGCGGCGGCTGGCTGCACACCGGCGACCTCGGCCGCATGGACGAGGACGGCTTCGTCTACATCACCGGACGTCTCAAGGAGATCATCATCACCGGCGGTGAGAACGTGAGCCCCGAAGAGATCGAGGCGGTGCTCGCACGTCATCCGGCGGTCGCCGAAGTCGCCGTGTTTGGGGCGCCGCACGAGCGCTGGGGCGAGCAGGTGACCGCGGCGGTCATCGCGCGCACGCCGGTGAGCTGCGACGAGCTGCGCGACTTCGCGCGCCCGCACCTGGCACCCTTCAAGCTGCCGCGCGAGGTGGTGCTCGTCGAGTCGCTGCCGAAGACCAGCGCCGGCAAGGTCAAGCGTCGCGAGGTGCGCGAGGCGTTCCTCGGCGTGCGCGCCTGACGCGCCGCGGCTCGCATCGCGACGTGCCCCGTCACGACGGTGCTCCTTCGCGTTCGGTCGTGAAGACGACCGTCGTGCGCTCGTCGCCCGCACGGATGCCCACCTCGAGGTCTTCCCGTACGCCGCCGACGCCGACCGCGAACCATTCGTCGCCGCGCACGTCGATCTCGACCGCGACGCTCTGGCCGAGCACGGGGATCGTCGTGCGGCCGCGTGCCGATACCGCATAGCGGATCGCATCGTCGTACGTGCCGTCGGCGACGCGCACCGGCCCACGCTCCTCGGGAACACGCCGCGCGCTGCCGGTGAACACCACCGTGCGCTGCTCGGTCTGCCCCGAGCCGACGCGAATGCCGAGCTCCAGCGTGCGTACGAAGCCGCTCTCGATCGCCTCGCCCGCGACGACCGGCGTACGTACGACGCCCGCCGGCGGATCGAGGACGCGCACCTCCTCGGCGGAGCCGCCCGGATCGTTCACGAAGCGCACCACCACGATCTCGTCGCCGAGGTCGCGCGAGGTGCCGTCGGCGACGGCGCCGGTCGCCGAGACGTAGCGCGTGGTGAAGGCGTCGCCGTCGTTCGCGATCACGGTCACGGTGAAGCTCGAAACGCGTGACTCGCCGTCCTGGCGTGCGGTCACACGGAAGCGCGCGCTGCGCCCGGTCTCGTGCGGCACGAGCTCGTCGGCATTCCCCGCGAACAGCTCGCGACCGGAGTTTTCACCAGCGTCGGATCCGCCGCCGCAGGCGAGCGGCAACGCCAGCAGCAGCGCCAGCGCGACGTGCGTGGGGCGGGAGCGATCGGGTCGTGTCGTCATGCCGTCCTCCGTGCCGCTCGTGCGGCCGAGAGAGGACTAGCGGGCCTCGCGCGCCGCGAGCCATGGCACGGAAGACATAAGCTGCTCGAGCTCGCCGGGTCGGGCCGACGCTTCCAGCGTCGGCAGGGGGGCCGGGTGACGCCCCGAGGTCAGAGCGCGCTCTCGCCCGACTCCCCGGTGCGGACGCGCAGCACGTCGTCGAGCGGCAGCACCGCGACCACCCCCTCGTCGCGCTGGCCGACGCGCGCCGCGCGCCGGACGGCCTCGACGACCTGCGGCGTCTTGAAGTCGGCCGCGACGATCTCGATGCGCGCCAAGGGGACGCTGTCCACCGCGACCGGCGTTGCGCCGCGGTAGATCACCGTCACGGCCGGCGTGGTCGGCGCCTTCACCTCGGTCATGGTGAGGCCCTCGATCCCGATGGCCATGAGAGCGGCGAGCACGTCGTCGAGCTTGCCGGGGTGAATCACCGCGTCGATCAGCTTCATGGGGTGGAATCCTCGCTAGAGCCGGGCCGCGGCAAGGTGTCGGCGGTGCGGGAGCGTGCGGCCCCCGCACCGCCGACGGTCGATCAGGAGGCGCGGACCGCCGCGGCCGACGTCGCGTGCGACGTCGCGTGGCCGTGCACCGCGTGGCCGAGCTCGGGAAGGAACGACGAGCCGCTCGCGAACCCGTACGCGCTCTCGCTGTGCTGCGAGAGATCGAGGCCTTCGACCTCGTCCTCCTCGCTGACGCGCAGGTCACCGAAGAAGAGCTTCAGCACGGACAGGATCACGAACGTCACGGCAGGCGAGAACACCGCCGTGAACGCGATGCCTTCGAGCTGCACCATGACCTGCTGCGCGTTGCTCTCGATGCCCGAGCCGAGGGTCACCGCGAAGATGCCGGACGCAAGCGCTCCCCAGGCGCCGCCGAGCGCGTGTACGCCGAAGACGTCGAGCGAGTCGTCGTAGCCGAGGGCCGGCTTCAGGAACGTGCAGGCGGCGTACGAGATCACCGCGACGCCGAATCCGACCGCGAGCGCGCCGGCGGGCGAGACGGCACCGCAGGCCGGGGTGATCGCCACGAGACCCGCGACCGCGGCGGTCGCACCGCCGAGGGCGGTCGGCTTGCCGCGGTGCAGCCACTCGATCGCGGCCCACACCATCACCGCCATCGACGCCGCGGTGCTGGTGTTGAGGAACGCGAGGCCTGCGAGCGGGCTCGCGCTGAGCGCGCTGCCGGCGTTGAAGCCGAACCAGCCCATCCACAGGAGTCCCGCACCGATCATGCACAGCGGCAGGCTGTGCGGCGGCATCGGCTCTTTTCCGAAGCCGCGACGCTTGCCGAGCATCACCGCGGCGAGGATCGCCGAGAAGCCGCTCGACATGTGCACGACGAGACCGCCCGCGAAGTCGATCGCGCCCGACTTGAAGATCCAGCCTTCCGAGCCCCACACCATGTGCGCGATCGGGCAGTAGACGGCCAGGATCCAGATGGTGATGAACGCGAGCCAGGCGCTGAACTTCATGCGCTCGGCGATCGCGCCGAGGATCAGCGCCGGCGTGATGATCGCGAACATGCCCTGGAACATCACGAACACCAGCTCCGGGATGTTGCGCGGCGGCGTCGCGAAGTTCGCCACCACCGAATCGAGCGTAACGCCATTCAGCATCACCTTCGAGAAGTCGCCGATGAACGCGTTGCCGGTGCCGAACGCGAGGCTGTAGCCGCACACGACCCACAGCACGCCGACGACGCCGGCGGAGATGAAGCACTGCATGAAGACGTTGAGCACGTTCTTCGCGCGCACGAGCCCGCCGTAGAAGAGGGCGAGACCGGGCAGCGTCATCATGAGGACCAGCGCCGCCGAGGCGAGCACCCAGGCGGTGTCGCCGCTGTCGATCACCGGCGGTGCGGCGGCTTCCTCCGCCCAGGCCGCAGCGGGTACCGCGACGGCGGCGTACGCGGCCGCAGCGCCGAGCGCGAGCCGTCGTGCACGAGACGAATCCATTCCGAAGAGACGCGTGAGCATGGAGATCCCCTGTCTGTCGCGCAGCGAGTCGGCGCACGTGGGCCGAGGCGCGCAGGTGCGCGTGCTGCGACGACGTTGATGGACGTGAGCGATTGCGCTCGTTGCGGCGGTCGACGTGCGGAAGCAGGCGTCGTGGCCGTGCGCCGAGCAGTGGTGGCGGCGCTGATTCCGGGGACAGCGACTCGCGCGTGCGAGCCGGTCCCGTGCTCAGCGGCGGGCGGGCGTCAAGCGCCGAGCGCGGGTGGGCCGCGCAGGCGGTGCGCCTGGCC
>JAIEPK010000450.1 GCA_019749875.1 Candidatus Binatia bacterium
AGCGCGGCACGGCGCGCCATCGGGGCGCGCGCAGCGGCGGCCCGTGGGGCCGGAAGTCGCCACGCTTGACCGGCCGCGCCCGCTTGGTGAGAGTGCCCGGACGAGCGACATCACCGAGGGAGCCATGAGCGAAGGAAAGACCGTCATCGAGTCCGTGCTGCGCGAGGATCGCAAGTTCGATCCGCCGGCGAAGTTCGCATCGTCCGCGCACGTCAAGTCGTTCGCGGACTACGAGAAGCTCTACGCCGAGGCGGCGCGCGATCCGGAGGCGTTCTGGGCCGGGATCGCGAGCTCGCACCTCGACTGGTCGACCAAGTGGACGCAGGTGCTCGACTGGCAGCCACCGTTCGCCAAGTGGTTCGTCGGCGGCAAGCTGAACGTCTCGCACAACTGCCTCGACCGTCACCTCGCGACGCCGACCAAGGACAAGGTCGCGCTCATCTGGGAAGGCGAGCCCGGCGACTCGAAGAAGCTGACGTACGCCGAGCTGCACCACGAGGTCTGCAAGGCGGCGAACGTCCTGAAGCACCTCGGCGTCAAGTCGGGCGACCGGGTCGGCATCTACATGCCGCTCGTGCCGGAGCTCGCGGTCGCGATGCTCGCCTGCACGCGCATCGGGGCCACGCACTCGATCGTGTTCGGCGGCTTCTCGGCGGAAGCGGTCCGCGACCGGATGAACGACGCCAAGGCCAAGGTCGTGATCACCGCCGACGGCGGATACCGGCGCGGCGGCGTCGTGCCGCTGAAGGCCAACGTCGACCAGGCGCTGGCGGAGGGCGTCCCGACCGTGGAAGCCGTGCTGGTGCTGAAGCGCACCGGCGACGACGTGCCGATGGTCGCGAAGCGCGACCACTGGTGGCACGACGAGATGGCGAAGGCGTCGGCCGACTGCCCGGCCGTGCCGCTCGACTCCGAGCACCCGCTGTTCATCCTCTACACCAGCGGCACCACCGGCAAGCCGAAGGGCGTGGTGCACACCACCGGTGGATACTTGACGCACGTCGCCTACAGCACGAAGCTCGTCTTCGATCTCAAGGACGACGACGTCTACTGGTGCACCGCCGACATCGGCTGGGTCACCGGTCACAGCTACGTCGTGTACGGCCCGCTGGCGAACGGGGCGACGAGCCTGATGTTCGAGGGCGCGCCGAATCATCCCAAGCCCGACCGCATCTGGGAGATCATCGCCAAGTACGGCGTGACGATCCTCTACACGGCGCCGACGCTGATCCGGTCGGTCGTCAAGTGGGGCGAGGAGTGGCCGGCGAAGCACGACCTCTCGACGCTGCGCCTCCTCGGCACGGTCGGCGAGCCGATCAATCCCGAGGCATGGATGTGGTACCATGAAAAGATCGGCGGCAAGCGCTGCCCGATCGTCGACACGTGGTGGCAGACCGAGACCGGCGGCATCATGATCTCGCCGCTGCCCGGCGCGACGCCGACCAAGCCCGGCTCCGGCACGCTGCCGCTGCCCGGCATCCATCCCGACGTCGTCGACCGCACCGGCAAGAGCGTCGGCCTGAACCAGGGCGGCCTGCTGGTCGTCCGCAAGCCGTGGCCCGGCATGCTGCGCACGATCTACGGCGACCCCGACCGCTACGTCAAGCAATACTGGAGCGAGATCGAGGGCAACTACTTCACCGGCGACGGCGCGCGCCGCGACTCCGACGGCTACTACTGGGTGATGGGCCGTATCGACGACGTGGTGAACGTCGCCGGGCACCGCCTCGGCACGATGGAGATCGAGAGCGCTCTGGTGTCGCACCGCGCGGTCGCGGAAGCGGCCGTCGTCGACCGCCCGGACGATCTGAAGGGCCAGGCGCTGGCCGCGTTCGTGACCCTCGAGGGCCAGTACCAGGCGTCCGACGCGCTCAAGGCCGAGCTGCGCGAGCACGTGTCGAAGGAGATCGGCGCCTTCGCGAAGCCCGACGACATCCGCTTCACCGACGCGCTGCCGAAGACGCGCAGCGGCAAGATCATGCGCCGCCTGCTGCGTGACATCGCGGCGGGGAAGGAGAGCGTCGGCGACACGACGACGCTCGAGGACCTGAGCGTGCTCGCGCGGCTGCGGGAGTCGGACGAGTAGGGACGACCGCGCGTCGCCTCCGACGTGGCCTTGCGCCGCGAAGGATGAAGGCGCTCAGGCTGCGGCCGTTCCGGCGGAAGTCGTCCGCACGCGCGAGCATCCCGCGTGCGCGGTCGCGACGCAGCCTCGTCCGAGCGGCACGACGACCAATCGTCGTGCCGCTCGAGCGAGGCCGGTCGCCGTCGGCCGAGTCTCTACGGGCGCCGGGTCACGGCTCGCCGGGCAGCGGCCCGAAGCCCGGGGGCGGCACACGGTGATGCGTCGCGGCCTCGTAGGCCGACGCCACGGTCAGCACGGAGGGCTCGTCGCCCGGGCCGCCGAAGAACATGATGCTGATCGGCAGCGGGTGCCTTGCCATCGTCGGCACCGTACCGGGAACCTGTGCGTAGCTCTTCTTGTCGGCGCTCAGCTGGTACTGCGACTCGTACACGATCTCGTTGTAGCCGGCCGGGATCACGACCTCCGGCACGCCGAGCAAATCGGTGATCGACGGGCCGTTCGGCCGCACGTCCATCACCACCGGATCACGCGCGAACTCGTTGCGCTCGACCGGCGCCGGGATGTTCGGGATCACCAGCGCGTCCAGGTTGTTCGCCAGCATCACCTGGCTCAGGACGAGACGCGCGATGGTCACCATCTTGAGCCGGTCGATGCCCGAGGTCGCGCGAATGTCCTGCTGGTTCACGTCGGCGACGTTCTTCGACCCCGCGCGCAGCGAGTCGGTGAACCAGGTGGCGTTCGCCACGAAGGCGGCCCAGCTCGTGATCTTCGAATCGCCGCGCTCGAGCAGATACTTGTCCATCAGGAACGGGGTGCGCTGCGTGTTGTCCAGCCCGGACGTGATGCGACGCAGGTTGAGCTTGTCGGACAGCGGCGCCTCGCCGGCCGCGAGCGCGACCAGGTAGTCCTTCTTCGTGACGTCCCAGCCCGGCACCGCGAACTCGAGCGCGCCACCGACGGTCTGGAAGAAGTACTCGGGCGCGTTGATCGGCATGATGCGGGCGAACGCTTCCTGGAAGCCCACCTCGAGGTTGGGGATACCGGGATCGTCGGGGTAGGCCGGATCCACGGATTCGACCAGCGTCGCGCCGAGCTGGTCGCGCAGGACCTTCTTCACCTGCTGATCGATCAGGTCGTTGATCGCGACGTTGTTCGGATTCGGCTTGATGAAGAACTCGCGCACCACGCCGATGCGCTTGCCGGTGAGCGGCTTGCGCTTGCCGCGCACGTCCTTGTCCTGCAGGACGAAGCTCGCGTACGGCACGTCGGGGATGAGGGTCTTCGGCAGCGAGGTGAACATGTCCTCGAGGTCGAAGTAGCCGAGCTGCGGATCCTTCATCGCGTCGAGGATCTTGGCCGAGTCCTGGATGTTGCGGCAGAGGATGCCCGGACGGTGGTTGATGTGCTGCGCCGTCCAGCCCTGCTCCGACGAGATGATGCCCTTGGTCGTCACCAGGCTCGCGACGTTGTTGGCGTTGGCCGGGATCCGGCACGAGCCGCCGGTGGTCTCGCAGATGGCGCAGGTGACCATGTTGGTCGCGACCGACGCGCCGGCGCCGCCGCTCGAGAAGCCGGGCGAGCGCGTCGTGTCGTAGGGGTTGCACACCGCGCCGCCCCACGTCCCGCGTGCATTGTCGGTCGACGGCGGGAACGCGCGCAGCGTCGGATTGGGTCCCGTGCTGCTCGAGTTGCCGACCTGCGTCGCGATCGACACCGCGAGGATGATCGCGCCCTTGGCGCGCATGGCGGCGACCAGCGAGGAGTCGTCGGGCGGCACGTCCATCGCGAAGGCGACGTCCATGCCGCCGGTGCCGCGCATGTCCTTGGTGTCGTACCAATCCTTGATCGACATCGCGACGCAGTAGAGCGGCAGCTTGTCGGTGTCGGGTTTGTTGCCGTACTGCGCGTCGAGCTCGGCGGCACGCTCCAGTGCGTCGGGGAGCCTGCGGAACTCCTCGCACACCGCCGGCGCGCCGGGCGGCAGCGCCGTTCCCGGCGGCGCGTCGAACGCGCCCTTGCAGGTGACCGAGCGCTCCCCGCGGATGTTGATGGTCTCGAGCGCGTTCACCTGACCCGCGTCGGCAATGCCGGTGATCAGTCCGACCTGCTGCAGGACGGACGGATCGGATGCCGACGGCGCCATGACGCCGAAGTCCAGCGGAATGCCTTGATACTGATCGAGGTTCGGCAGCATTGCGGCGGCGGGGAAGGTCTCGGTCGGGAACTTGATCGCCGACCCGGCGCGCACGTATCCGGTTGCCGCCGGCACCGCGGCGCCGGTCGGCGTGACGAGCTGCGTGCACACGCCGTTGTAGGCCTTGATGCGGGCGATGTAGGCCTGCACGAGGCCGCGGCAGGTGATCTGGTTGCGCCGGATCCCGCGGTGGATGTCGTCGATGGTCGCCTCCTCGAGATGGAAGCGATTGTCTTTCGTGGTGGCGGACGGCGTCGCGGCGCCCGCGCGTGCAGCTGAGCCGAGTGATGCGGATGCGAGCGTCAGCGCGACCAGACACAGCATCCCGGCGCCGTGGCGCCTGGGCATGGACGTGTTCAAGGAGACCTCCCTCGGTGACCTTCCCTCCAGGTTCGGGAGACGTCGCAGCAAAGGAGACGCCATGCGCGACGCCGCGACATGTGCTGCGGCCCGTGCGGCGTCGGCGTCGCGCTGCGCGTTCTTGCGTCAAGCGGCTGCTCACGCGTCGGGCAGCGCAGCATCCTCGCTCGGGTCGCGACTGTAAAGAGCAATTTTTGTCTGATGACGACCGCTGATCGCGCCGTGCAGCGCGCCTTGTGACGGTGTGATCAGCGTCCCGCGTCGCTCGAGTTCGCGAAGCGACTGCCGCGTGCGGCGACCGGCAAGTCTTACACGACCGCGTGTACGCGGCGCCGTCGTCCGCGGAGCAACGTACAATCCGTCGTGCGGCGACGACGCGTCGTGCGCGGCTCGCTCGGGGTCGTGCGGGCGGGCGAAGGGGGCGATCACTGCCGCCGATGGGCGCCGGGTGCAGCGATGACGTCGGCGTGTCGCCGAGCTCGCGCTTCGCCACGTCGGAGATCCCGCCCCAGTAGAAGCGTCGCAGGACCCCGTCGCGCGACAGTCGCTGCGCGGGGATCCGGTACGTGACGACCAGGTCGGGGACGTACAGGGTGCGCAGGCCGGCGCGCTCGGCGCGGAGCAGGCTTGCCGCGGATGCAGGCGATCGTGGGGATGGCGCGCGGAATCCACGCGCTCGGCATCGCGCTGCCGAGTGGGTGCACGCATGCGCGCGACGCTCGTCGGTTGGTCTTGACCTGGACGGGTACCCGGCCGACGCTGTCCCTGTGTTCCGGGATCCGGTTCTGATCGGCCGCGCGCAGGAGCTCGACCACCTGCGGCAGGCGCTCGCGAGCACGCTCGCCGGACGCGGGACGCTGGTCGGGCTGGTGGGTGACGCGGGGGTGGGCAAGACCCATCTCGGCACTGTTCTCGCACGTGAAGCCGAGGCCGCCGGCTGCGTGGTCGCATGGGGGCGGTGTCGCGAAAGCGACGGCGCGCCCGCGTTCTGGCCGTGGACGCAGGCGTTGGCCACGATCGATCGGGCATACTCGGACGCCGGCGTCTCCGCGGTGCTGTCCCGGGCGCACGGCACCGCGGACTTGCTCGCATCGCTCGCGACCTCGCGCGTGACGCTGTTCGCGCAGGTCGGCGGGGCGCTGCTCGACCTCGCCCGGACGCGCCCGCTGGTCGTCGTGCTGGACGACCTGCACCGCGCCGATCTGCCGTCGCTGCGGCTGCTCGCCTGGCTCGCACACGACGCCGCCTCGGCCCCGTTGCTCGTCGTCGCCACGTGGCGGGACGGCGAGGTGCGGCGTGATCCCGAGCGCGAGTCGGTGCTCGCCGAGGTCGCCCGCGCGGGACGGATCCTGCTCGTCGGCGGGCTCGGCGCGGTCGAGGTCGGCAACCTGCTGCGCACGCGGCTCGGCGACGATCTCGATCCGCGGCTGCCGCAGGCGGTGGCGGAGCTGACCGGCGGCAATCCCTTCTTCGTCCTGGAGGTCGCGTCGATGCTCGCGGGCTCGTCGCGACGAAGCGTCGACGATCTCGCGCGGCTGCCGTCGTCCGCCGGCGTGCGCGGCATGGTGCGGCAGCGCTTCGACGCGATGCCGGCGCCGACGGTGGAGACGGTCCAGGCCGCCGCGGTGCTCGGACGCGAGTTCGACGTGACGGTGCTCGCCGCGATGGTCGGCTGCGGCGTCGAGGATGCCGTGGCACGGCTCGCCCCGGCCGAGCGGCTCGGCCTCCTGCACACCGATCCGGCCGCGCTGCGGCGCTACGTCTTCGCGCACGCGCTGGTGCGCGACACGATCTACGACCTGCTCCCCGCCACCGAGATCGCGCCGCTGCATCGCCGCGCGGCGGAGGCCGTGGTCGCCACGGCCGGAGCATCGCTCGACGCCGTGCTCACCACGGTGTCGCACCACCACTTCGAGGCGGCGCGCGGCGGCGATGCGCGTGACGCGGCGGCGTGGAGCGCACGCGCCGCTCGCCAATCGCTGTCGCGCCTCGCGTTCGAGGACGCGGTGGTGTGCTTCGAGCGCGCGCTGCAGGCGCTCGACTGCGTCGCGGACGCCGATCCCGCCGAGCGCACCGACGTGACCATGGGGCTCGCCGAGGCGCTCGCGGGCGCCGGCCGCCACGATCGGGCGG
>JAIEPK010000093.1 GCA_019749875.1 Candidatus Binatia bacterium
CCGGTGGTGCGGCGGCCCTCGTCGCCGCGGCCGGGGTCGCGCTGTGGCTCTCGCAGCGCGCGCCCGAGCCGGCGCCGGTGACCACGGCGAAGGTCGAGGAGCCCGCCAAGAAGGCGGCCGAGCCCGTCAAGAAGCCTGCGGAGCCGAAGCAGGAGCCGGTCGCGAAGGCCGAGCCGGCGCCGCAGCAGCCGGCGGAGCCCGTGCAGGAGAAGCCCGTCGAGCCGGTCGCGAAGCCGGCCGAGGAGCCGGCGCAGCCGGTCGCCAAGCCCGCCGAGGAGCCCGCGCAGCAGGTCGCGAAGGTCGAGCCGCCCGCGCCGCCGCCGCTGCGCATCGCGGGCTTCACGCCGTCGGCGGACGAGGTGAGCGTCAAGGAGGGTGCCAAGCAGGCGTTCGCCGTCGAGGTCGCCGGCGGCGACGCGGCGAAGAAGCCGAAGATCGCCTGGCGGCTCGACGACCGCGTGGTTGCGAGCGACGTGCCGCGCTTCGAGTACGCCCCGGGCTTCGATGCGGCGGGCGAGCAGCCCAAGAAGCTCGAAGCGGTGGTCGGGGAGGGCGCCGACGCGCAGACGCGCACGTGGCGCGTCGCGGTGGCGAACGTCAATCGCAAGCCGCAGCTCACCACGCAGCCCAAGGCCGGCGGCAAGCTCGACGCGAAGCTCGGCGACACCGTCAAGCTCGCCGCCAACGTCAAGGACGAGGACGGCGACGCGATCCGGTACGCGTGGAAGATCGACGGCAAGGCCGTCGCCGACGACGGGGCCGAGCTGAGCGTGCCGGTGACCGGCGATCGCACGGTGTCGGTGACGGCGAGCGACGGCAGCGCGGAGGCGAGCGCCACCTGGCAGATCGCGGCGATCAAGCCGGTGCTGAAGCTCGACACGTCACCGGCGCGCCTCGAGCGGCTGCGCTTCGAGAAGCCGCAGGAGTTCGCGCTCGCGGCACCGGCCGGCACGACCGGCGTCGAGGCCGAGTGGACGGTCGACGGCAAGAAGGTCGCGAGCGGGAGCAAGTTCACCTTCACGAACGACGATCCCGCGAAGATCCGGCGCACGCCGGTCGAGATCGCGGTCGCGGCGACCGACGCGCAGGGTGCGAAGTTCAGCCGCACGTGGAGCGTCGTCGTCGAGCCGCCGACGCCGGAGCTCGAGAGCGCGACGCCGCCCGCGGGAGCGGTCGAGGCGCCCGAGAGCGGCAGCCAGACTTTTCAGCTCGCGGCGCGGCGCCCGATCGGCGGCCAGGATCTGAGCTACGTGTTCCAGGTCGACGGCAAGCAGGCGGCGAAGGGAAAGAGTCCCTCGTTCTCGTACAAGCCGAGCGACGACCGCGCGCACAAGATCACCGGCTACGTTCAGGACAACTTCGACCAGGTGTCGAGCCGCACCGACTGGACGCTGTCGCCGCGTCCCGGCGCGAGCACCACGGCGAGCACCGGCACCAGCGGCACGACCACGGCGCCCGCGCCGGCGGGCGACGTCGTCGGCAAGGCGCGCAGCTGGCTCGACGACTACCAGAGTGCCTTCAACGCGAAGGACGCGGCCCGGCTCGGGCAGCTGCGCGGCCTGTCGTCGGCGAAGGTCGCGGAGCTGCAGAAGGTCCTCGACGACCAGCAGGGGCTGCGCGTCACGTTCTCGAACGTGCAGATCGAGAAGCTCGGCGACGATCGCGCGCGCATCACGTACACGCGCTCGGACGACTTCACCGACGCGCGCGGCACGCCGGTGTCGCGTACGGGTGTGGTCGAGCAGACGGTCGGGCTCGTCAACGGCCGCATCACCGAGCTGGAGACCAAGCGGCGCTGACCCTGCTCGGTGCCGGAGGAGACGACGGGATGCCCGACCTCGCGTTCGCATCGGCGCGCGCGCTCCTCGCGCGCATGGCACGCCGCGAGGTCTCGAGCCGCGAGCTGCTCGAGCTGTTCGCCGCGCGCGTCGCGCGTCACGACGGCGCGCTCGACGCCGTCGTCACGCTGGACCTCGAGCATGCGCGCGCGCGTGCCGACGCGGCCGATGCAGCGTTGGCGCGCGGTGAGAGCTGGGGGCCGCTGCACGGCCTGCCGGCGACGATCAAGGACACCTGGGAGACCGCCGGCCTGCGCACGACGTCGGGCTCGCCGCAGCTCGCGGACCACGTGCCGCGCGCGGACGCGGTCGCGGTGCGGCGGCTGCGCGACGCGGGCTGCGTCGTGTTCGGCAAGACCAACACACCGCTCTTCGGCGGCGACGTGCAGACCTACAACGACGTGTTCGGCGTCACGCGCAACGCGTGGGACCCGGCGCGCACCCCGGGCGGATCGTCGGGGGGTGCCGCGACCGCGGTCGCGACCGGGATGACCGCGTTCGAGCTCGGCAGCGACATCGGCGGCTCGATCCGCACGCCGGCCGGCTGGTGCGGAATCTACGGGCTCAAGACCTCGTACGGCATCGTGCCGATGCGCGGGCATGTCTCGCCGCCGCCGGGCACGCTGTCGGCGGCCGACCTGTGCGTCGCGGGGCCGCTCGCGCGCGACGCGTCCGACCTCGATCTGCTGCTCGACGTCCTCGCGGGCCCGCTCGACGAGGAGGCCGTCGGCTGGCGTCTCGCGCTGCCGCCGCCGCGCCGGCGCTCGCTGCGCGACTACAAGGTCGCGGCCTGGCTCGACGACGCGTCGTTTCCGGTCGACGCGGCGGTCACGGAACGCCTGCAGGCGACGGTCGCGGCGCTGCGCGCCGCCGGTGTGACCGTCGACGAGCGCGCCCGGCCGGCGTTCGCGCTCGCCGATTGCATGCGCGACTACCAGCGCCTCCTGTACGCGGCCCTCGCCGCCGACTATCCGCGCAAGACCTTCGACGCCTTCGCCGCGCGCGCGGCGAGCATCGATCCGGACGCGAGCGACGGCTTCTCGCGCTTCGTCGTGTTCGGCACCGTGCGCCACCGCGACTGGCTCGCCGCGCGCGAGACCGCCATGCGTCATCGCGCGGCGCTGCGCGACTTCTTCCGCGAGCACGACGTGCTGCTCTGTCCGGTCACGCCGGTGCCGGCGATCCCGCACGACCACAGCGAGCCGATGCCGTCGCGAAAGATCATCGTGAACGGCGCCGAGCGGCCGTACTTCGACCTGTTCGCGTGGATCTCGATCGCCACGCTCGGCTACTTGCCCGCGGTGTCGGCGCCGGTCGGGCGAACACGCGAAGGGTTGCCGGTCGGCGTGCAGATCGTCGCCCCGTATCTCGAGGATCGCACCGCGATCGACTTCGCGCGCCGGCTCGGGGAAGTCGTCGGCGGCTACGAGCGGCCGCCGGGCTACGTCGAATAGCGGATCGGACGCGCCCAGCGCCTTGACCTCGGCGGAAATCCCGGTAACTGCTCCCGGCAAACGCGCGGTGGACCCGTCGGGGCCGCCGGGGGATGGGGGCAGCGATGAGGAACCGGATCGGGACGGGTTGGGGCGTCGTGCTCGGCGTGACGGCGCTCGCGGCGAGCGGCCTGCTCGATGCGCGTCGGGCGGGCGCGCAATCGAACTCGGCGTTCGGCGTGCAGCAGCGCGCGGACGCGGCCCAGCAGATGATCCTCCTCGGCGTGTCGCAGGGGATCTCGAACCTGCCGCCCACCTCGGGCCAGTCGTTCGTCTACGAGTACGACGAGGCGCTCGACACGTACAAGGCGACCGGACTGCTCGGTCCGACGGCGTATCGCTCGCCGCTGACGATCGGCAAAGGGAAGATGAGCGTGCGCGTCGCGGGCTCGTACTTCCAGCTCAACAACACGCAGAACCCTCTGACCTACGAGATCACGGGGGGACGCGCGGCAGGGCTTCCCGATCCGCTGTTCACGCGCTTCGGGCTCAAGACGACGGCCAAGGTCGGGCTGTTCAACTTCGCCTACAGCTACGGGCCGCTCGAGTGGCTCGAGCTCAGCGTCAACGTTCCGGTTTCGCTCGTCAGCGCCAAGGCCGTCTCGTCGTTCTTGACTCCGACCGCCGCCGCGGATGCGCCGATCGGGAACGCGCCCGTTGCTGCCTCGACATCCGAGGAAGACCTCGACATCCTGCTCGACCGCGACCGGATCTTCTATCGCGAAGGAACCGTCAACCAGCTCGGTGCCGATTTCAACGACGTGACGTCGTGGGGCCTCGGCCGCGTCAGCCTCGGCGGCAAGGCGCAGTTCCTGCACAGCGACTACGTCGACGCCGCGTTCTCGATGGAGATCTTCCTGCCGAGCCCGAGCGAAGATCAGTATGCGGGAACGAACAGTGCGGCCTTTTTGCCGCGCCTGATCACCGCGATCAACCTCTTCGAAGGCGCCAAGGCGCACATCGACGCGGGCTACGACTTCGACACCGACTTCGCCGAGCTGCGCCGCTTCGTGTGGAACACGGGCGTGTCGTACGCGATCCCGGGGGTGACCTTCGACACCGGCGTCGGCGGCTCGAAGTTCAACCGCGGCATCGAGTGGACGCCGTCGTCGTTCGTGCAGCCGCCGGGCTCCGAGGTGAACGTTCCGCTCGGCTTCACCGCCCTCGGCGACAACACGCTCGGCACCAACTACGTCGACTTCCTGTTCGGCGTGAAGGGCCAGATCCTCGACGACATGGTGATCAGCGGCGCGGTCAACGTCCCGATCAACGATCAGGGCATCCGGCCCGAGGCCGTCGGCACGGTCGCGGTCGAGATGTACTTCTAGGCGCGATCGCTTCCGCCGATCGGGTCGCGGGTCGTGCGTAGGCGTGGCGCGGCGCGCGCCCTAAAGCGACTTCGTCCCTCGGCCGAGAGCACCCGCGCGGAGTCCCGCGAGGGTGCTCCGGAGATTGACATTGGCCGCAATAAATCAGAAGGGGGCTCGGCCTGCGTCGCGCAGTGGCGGCACGGGCCGGTCGAAGTCACATGGCTGAGAACGTCGTCGAATCCGATTACACCACGCTCGGTACCCTGAAGGTCGCGCAGCCGGCGGCCCTGCCCGACGTCATCGACGTCTTCGTGGCCGGCGGCGGACCGGCGGGTACCGCGGCTGCCGTCCGCGCCAAGGAGTTCGGCCTCTCGTGCCTGGTCGTCGACTACGACGACCTGATGAAGCGGATCCGGGACTATCCCAAGGAGAAGCTCATCAAGCCGAACTACGGCGGCGGCGACAAGCTGCAGTTCCCGGTCGGCGGACCGATGCTCAACGCGCTCCACTTCGACGATCTCGACAAGGACGAGATGGTCGTTGGAAGGCCAAGTACAAGGAATACGGGATCGCGGCACGCATCGGCGCCGAGTTCACCGGGCTCTCGCAGGGCGCGGACGGCATCTGGGACGTCAAGCTGTGGAGCCACCGTGGCGGCAAGGAGCTGACGTACCGCGCACGCAACGTCATCCTCGCGATCGGCGCCGGCGTGCCGCGTCGCTTCGACATCCCCGGCAACACCGAGGGGCTCGCGTTCCGCCTCGACGACGCAACGCACTACGTCGGCGCGCCCGCGCTGGTGATCGGCGGCGGAACGTCCGCGGCCGAGGCCGTCATCTCGATCTCGAACGCGAAGGTCAAGGCCGAGGACGACACCGCGGTCTACTGGTCGTACCGCGGCGACAAGATGCCGAAGGTCTCGAAGGCGCTCTCGGAGGTCTTCTTCGACGCCTACGTCGGCAACGGCAACATCCGCTACCTCGCGTTCTCCGAGCCGGTCGCCGTCGTCACGGGTCCGGACAAGGAGGACTACCTCTCGGTCCGCATCGACCGGAAGGCCGCCGACAAGCGCCCGACCGAGACCGTCAACCTCGAATTCAAGAAGAGCCAGGTGGTGGCCTGCATCGGCGAGGACCTGCCGGTCCGCCTGCTGCAGGGCTGCAACATCAAGGTCCCGTCGGTGAACAACCGGCCCCTGATGCTGGTCGATCACCAAGGCCAGACGTCGCTGCCCGGCGTGTTCCTCGTCGGCGACGCGCGTGGTCCGAAGTTCCTGCGCTGCACCGACTTCAACGACTCGAGCACCTACGAGACCATCACGCTCAAGCGGAACATCAAGGCCGCGATGGTCGAGGCGGTCGAGGTCGTGAACCTGATCGCGTCGAGGAAGGGTGCCGTCGCGGCGGAAGTCGCGCCCGCCGCCGCGGCGCCGGCCGCCGTGACGCCGCCGATGCCGTCCGAGCCCGCCGACGCGGTGCCGCAGGAGATGGGCGCGCAGCTCGTGTCGCTCAACCCCGACGGCAGCGTCGAGGAGACCTTCCCCTCGTCGAAGGACGAGATCGCGATCGGCCGCAAGGGTGCGGACGTCGAGTTCCCGGACGACGTCTACCTCGCCGACCGCCACGCGACGATCAGCAAGAAGGGCGACGACTGGATCCTCGCCGACACTGGCACCGGCTCCGGCGTGTGGTTGCGCGCGCAGGGCGTGAACGGCCTGCCGGTGGGCGAGGGCGACGCGATCTGGATCGGCTCGCAGATCCTCGTCGTCAGCAAGAAGGACGGCCGCTTCGCTCTGGTGCACCACAATGCCGACGGCGCGTACGTCGCGACCTATCCGATCGGCGACCGCGGCGTGTTCGTCGGACGCCGTGCCGAGGTCACGCTCGATCCGGGCGATCTGAGCTTGTCGCGCCGCCACGCGCAGGTGCGTCCGGTCGGCGACGGCCTCGCGGTCTTCGACCTCGGCAGCACCAACGGAACGTACGTCAAGGTCGCGAAGCCGGCGACGTTGAAGAGCGGCGACGAGTTCCGCGTCGCGAGCAAGCGGCTGCGCTTCGAGGTCGTGGCGCGCGTCGCGAAGCTCGCGCCGACCGACGTCGTGGTCGACGCGCCGCCCGCGGCGCCCCCGCCGGC
>JAIEPK010000158.1 GCA_019749875.1 Candidatus Binatia bacterium
CAGCACCGGCACCGACGCGGCACGCGCCGGCGGCGTTCGCATCGGCGTCCGCCAGCGTGGCGGGAGCCGCATCGCTGCCGCCCTTCGCGGCCACCGCTCGCGCGACGGTCGGCGTTCAGGCGCGGTGACGCCGGCGCAGCCAGTCGATCATGATCCGGTTCAGCTCTGCCGGCTTCTCCTGCTGCGTCCAGTGGCCGCAGTCGGGGATCATCACGATCTCGAGGTCGTTCATGAAGCTGCGCATCTGCTCCGCCATCTCCGGACGCAGCACCGGGTCGTGCTCGGCGGTGACCATCAGCGACGGCACGTCGATGCGCGCGCCGGCGAGGTGCGGCGTGCGCTCCCAGTAGCGGTCGAGGTTCCGATACCAGTTGATGCCGCCGGTGAAGCCGCTCTTCTCGAACGCACGCACGAAGACCTCGAGCTCGTCCTCGGAGAGGAACGGCTCGCCGACGCCGTCCGGTCCGTGCACGATCTCGACCATGTTCGGCACGCTGCCGTCGGGCCGCACCGCGCGGCCCGCGAGCTCGTCGAGCGGCACGCCGCGCCGCATGAGCTGCGTGAACACACGCCGCACGTCCTTGGCGAGACCTGCGTCGGCCACGCCGGGCTGCTGGAAGTGGCAGATGTAGAAGTTGTCGCCCATGGTCGCGCGGAAGATCGTCAGCGGCGGGACGGGAGCGCGCTGGAAGGCCGGCGTGTTGACGCCGATCACGCCCGCGACCCGTTCCGGGTGCAGGTGCGGCATCTGCCAGGCGATGATGCCGCCCCAGTCGTGCCCGGCGAAGACGGCCTTGTCGATGCCGAGCGCGTCGAGAAGACCGACCAGATCGCCCGCGAGGTGCTCCAGGTCGTAGGTCTCGAGCCGCTCGGGCCGGTCGGTGTCGCCGTAGCCGCGCTGGTCCGGCGCGATCGCACGGAACCCTGCCGCGGCGAGAGCCGGTACTTGATGCCGCCACGAGTACGCCAGCTCCGGGAAGCCGTGGCACAGCACGACCGCGGGGCCTTCGCCCTGCTCGGTGACGGCCATGCGGATGCCGTTGGTCTCGACGAAGTGCCGGCGTGCGTTCGCAAACGGATCGCTCATCCCGTCAAGCTCGCACGCCGCGCCGACGTCACACAAGGACTCGTGCCAGAGACCACGCCTGCGGTCCCCTTGCACGAGCTCGCCCCGCGATCGCCGGTGCACGACCGCGAGCGTGCTGCGGCCGCTTCTGTGAGAAGCGTCGTTGCGCGTCGCGCACGGCTCGGCAACGGATCGCCGCGGGAGCGCTAGTCCGGCAGGTCCGTGATCGTCAGCTGCTGCGGCTTCTTCTTGCACGAGCCCGCCGTCTTGCCGAGGTCGCCGTCGAGCAGGACGATCGCGCGGTGCTCCTCGGGCTGGACGATCAGACCCTCGGCGGTCGGCGGCAGCGTGCTCGCCACGAGCTGCGTCTCGCCGATCACGTTGCCGCTCTCGAGGCGCTCGGCCTTGATGCGGAAGAGCAAGCTGTCGTCGTTGCCGTCGGCGGCCGAGCCGGCGATGCCCCAGACGAAGCCCGCGCTCCGCGTGAGCTCGCGAACGCCCTTGCCGCGCAGGTCGACCAGCGCGATGCCGTCGAAGCCGAGCCGCTTGCTGCCCGGCTTGGCGGGCATGGCGCGCAGCAGGACGGCGAGCCCCTGGACGAGCGGCGCACGCAGCCCGATCCAGAGACGATCCTTGCCGCTCGCGTCCGGCACGCTCACCGCCCCCTCGATGTTCAGCGTCGCACCGGCACAGCTCGACGGGTCGCCCGCGCGCGCGTCCCTCTCTGCCGCGGCCACGGCCGCACAGAAATCGCGCCGCAGAGCACGCGCGGCCTGCGAGGCATCGTCCGCCAGGACGAGCCAGCGCGATTCGCACGCGCCCGTACGATCGTCGAACCCGCTCGCGCCGGCGATCTGCGAAGCGTGCACCGGGTCGCCCTCCAGCAGTGCCACCGCGACACGCTCGCTGTCGCTCGCACAGCTGTTCTTGCGGCTGTGCGAGCCCATCACGACGACGCCGCCGGCGCCGCTCGCGAGCGCCTCGACGTCACCGACCTTCGCCTCGCCGAGCGAGATCTCGAACGGCTCCGCGGGCGCGAGCCGGCCGGCGTCGTCGATCGTGTACTGGAAGAGCGACGCGCTCTGCTCGTTGTCGCCGACCCACGCACAGGTGGCGCCGCTGCCGCCGCTGCACGGCACCGCGAGCGCGGCGGACGGCTCGCACACCGGGTAGCGATCGAGCGGGGCAGCCTTCCCGACGACCGCCGCGGCCCGGGCGGCGGCGGGTGACAGGAGCATGAGCGCAACGATCGATCGGGCAACGACAGGGTGACGCATTCGCGGATCCTCCTCGCTCGGGACGAGCTGCTTGACGCTCCCCGAGTGCGCCACGGTATCAGCCGTGCACAGCCGAGCCGATGCGGCTGGCGTCGCGCTGCGACGCGTCGGTCCATGACGTCCGCCCGAGCGAACACCAGCGCGCTGCGCGAGCTGCGACGGCGCTCGATCGTTCGTGCGCGGCGTGCCCGAACGAGCCGCCGGTCCGTACGCTGACCGCCGAGGGCATGCGCGTGCGCCACCGAGCTCCCTGGATCCTCGCGCTGCTCGCCGGCGTCGTCCTCGCGCGCGACGGTGCATGGGCGCGTGGTCGGGATGATCCAGCAGTCGATGGCGCCGGTGCAGGACGTGTCGCCCGAGTACGCGACGCAGCACCGCAACCCGATGATCGGCATGAGCCGTTCCGCCGTGCGATCGACGCCGCGCTGCGCGCCGACGCGCAGCGGCTGCTCGCACGGCGCACGCCCGCGCGTTGACGCGTGTCGCGCGCGGCGCCGAGGCCCGCGGGACAACGTCGCGCGCGCTTGGCCGATGCACCGGCAGCGGGTAGGCTCGTGCCCGTGAAGGAACTCGAGACGATCACCCTGAGCCGCCGGCAGCTGCTGCGCGCCGGCACGATCTCGCTCGCGCTCGCCGCAGTCGGCGCGCGCGGCGTCCTCGCCGACGACGCCAAGCCCGCGGCCGGTACGCTGAGCGCCGAGCAGCTGAAGCAGCTCGGCGAGGCGAAGTTCGTCTACATCCAGAGCACCCGCAAGGACGGCACGCTGTCGAAGCCGGCGGAGATCTGGTTCGCGGTGATGGACGGCGCGCTGTGGGTCGGCTCGTCGCCCGAGTCGTGGCGCGCGAAGCGCATCCGCTGGGGGCGGCCGCAGGCGAAGATCGCCATCGGCAGCCCGAGCGGGCCGTCGTTCCGCGCCGACGGATCGTTCGTCAAGGATCCGGCGCTCTACACGAAGTTCTGCGACCAGCTCGCCGGCAAGTATCCGGAGAAATGGTCGCGCTGGGAGCAGTCGTTCCGCGAGGGGCTCAAGTCGGGTGAGCGCGTGCTGATCAAGTACACGCCGGTCGCGGGCTGAGCGCGACCGCTCGAACCTCGGGTGAGCACGCGCGCTCTGCGAGCGCGTCCGCGGCTCACGGCGGCGCGAGGCACTGCGCGTCGTCGTGCTTCGGGTCGTTCACCCACGACGACACCGGAGCCGCGAGCATGTCGTCGGCAGCTGCCGGCACGAGCAGCGGCAGCACGCGCGCGGCGTCCTGCACGGTGCGATCGAGCCACAGCGCCCATGCGTCCGGCGGCAGCACCACGGGCATGCGGTCGTGGATGCTCGCGAGCAGCTCGTTCGGCGACGTGGTCAGCACCGTGCACGACTCGATGCGCGTGCCGTCCTTGCCCTTCCAGCGCTCCCAGAGTCCGGCGAGCGCCATCGGGCGCCCGTCGGCGCGGCGCACGTGGAACGGCTGCTTCGGGCCACGCTTTCCCGCCGACGACGCCTGCCACTCGTAGAAGCCGTCGGCGGGCAGCAGGCAGCGACGGCGCTGCAGGGCCTCGCGAAAGGCCGGACTCGTCGCCGCGGTCTCGGCGCGCGCGTTGATCATGCGCGCCGCGGGGCCGGGCTCCTTGACGAACCACGGCACGAGCCCCCAGCGCAGCAGGTCGAGCTCGCGGTCGCCGGCGCCGTGCCGCGTGCGCACCACGGGCACGTCCTGCCCGGGGCAGACGTTGTAGCGTGGTGCGAGCTCGACCGGCTCGGCCACGCCGAACACCTCGGCGATGACCTGGCCCGGCGACGTGATCGTGTAGCGGCCGCACATGACTCGACTATGCACGACCACGCGCGATGTGGCATCACGCCCGCATGCGTCCCGCCTTCGTTCCCGGCCTCGCCCAGCTGTCCGACAAGGTCTTCACCTACCTCCAGCCCGACGGCGGGCTCGGCCTTTCGAACGCGGGACTGATCGGCAGCGGACAGGACGCGCTCTTGATCGACACGTTCTTCGACCTCGCGCACACGCGCCGCATGCTCGACGAGATCGCGCGGCGCGTGACGCCGACCATCGGACGCGTCGTCAACACGCACCACAACGGCGACCACTGCTGGGGTAACCAGCTGCTGCCCGGTGCCGAGATCATCGGCCACCGCCGCTGTGCCGAGCTGATGCGCTCGCTGCCGCCCGAGTCGCTGCAACGCCTGAAGGATCTGCCGGATACGGTTCCCGCGGCGCGCGCGCTGCGTGCGGGGCTCGAGCGCTTCGACTTCCGCGGCATCGAGATCACACCGCCGACGACGTTCGTGCCCGACGACGGCATGTCGCTCGACGTCGACGGCGTGCGGCTCGATCTGCTCTACGTCGGTCCCGCGCACACGGCGGGCGACGTGATCGCGCACCTTCCCGAGGCGGGCATCGTCTTCACCGGCGACGTGCTGTTCCGCAACTGCGCACCGATCGGCTGGGAGGGGACGTTCGAGCGCTGGATCGCGGCGCTCGAGCGGATCGCGGCGCTGGCGCCGCAGACCGTCGTGCCCGGACACGGACCGGTGTGCGGTGCCGACGCGGCGCTCGAGATGCGCGACTACCTGAAGTACGTGCGCGCAGAGGCCGAGCGGCTGTTCGCGACCGGTGCGAGCGTCGAGGAAGCGGCGCTCAAGATCGACCTCGGCCCCTATGCGGACTGGCTCGAGTCGGAGCGCATCGTGTTCAGCGTCGACCGCGCCTACCGCGAGCTGCGCGGCGAGCCGTACGACGCGCCGGTCGACTTCGGCGGCCTGATGGTGATCGCGCAGCGCGTCCGCACGGCGCACGAGGAAGCCGCGAAGCGGCGTGGAAAAGTGCATTGACGGCAGCCCGCACCAGCCGTCTCGGCGCGAGCGCACCACGAACGGCTGCGCGACGCGCGCCCGTCGGCAGGCGCACGGCGTGGCGACGCGCGCGCATCGGCGCACTGCCGACGCTCGTCGCCGCCGCGCTGGTGCTCGGCGCGCGCGCCGCAGCGCCCGCGCACGCAGCCGACGGCCCGAATCTGGTGCTCGACGTCGAGCGCATGCGCAGCACGGCACGTCTCGCGACCGGCATCTTCCATCGGCCGGGCCGCGCGCCCGCGCTCGACTCGACCATCCCCATCTCGGGAACGTGCGTGCTGCACCCCGACGAGGCGTGCGTCGGCGGACCGGGCATCCGCAAGCTGCTGCGCTTCGACGTGCTGGTGCACAATCGCGGCGACGCGGATCTGGCGGTCGGCAATCCGAAGCTGCGTCCCGACCTGTTCGTCTACAGCGGCTGCCACCGCCACTACCACTTTCGCGGCGCGGCACGGTACGAGCTGCTCGACGCGAGCGGCGCTCTGGTTCGCACCGGCCGCAAGCAGGGCTTCTGCCTGCAGGACACGCTGCCGTCGCAGCTCGTTACCGATACCCCACCGCGGCGCTACGACTGCGCCGATCAAGGCGTCCAGGTCGGCTGGGCCGACTGGTATCCCGCGACGCTCGACTGCCAGTGGATCGACGTGACCGACGTGCCGCCGGGCGACTACCGCCTGCACGTGTTCTGGAACCCCGACCGGCTGATGCCCGAGAGCACGCTCGCCGACAACGAGGGCACGATCCCGATCGTCATCGCGCCGCCCGCCGACGCAGCCCCCGTGGTCGACGCGATCACAGCGCCGATCGCGGGCGCGGTCGCACACGCGGGACGCCCGCTCGACGTCGCGTGGCGCGCGCACGACGACGGACGGATCGTCACGCAAGAGATCTGGCTCTCGACCGACGACGGTACGACGTTCACGCAGATCGTCGGCGACGTGCCGGGAGGGCGCACCCGGCACCGCTTCCTCGTTCCGATCGGCATCTCGAGCACGAGCGCGCGCCTCAAGATCGTGGCGCGCGACGCGTCGGTGCAGCGCGGCGAGCGAGTGTCGGCACCGTTCCGCATCGAGGTGCCGCGCCCGATCAAGCTGCCGACGACCCGCGGTAGGGGCGCCGCGGCGGATGCGGGCGCGGCGGATGCCGCGCCGGGAGGGCAACGGTGACGCGCGCGGTGCTCCAGCTCTCGGCGGTGGCGAGCACGGCTCGCGTCGCAGCCGTGCTCGCTCGCACGAGCCGCGACGGGACCGCGCGCGCGCGCGCGCGTCGCGGCCGCCGGATGACGCCGACACGCATCGTGGCCGCGCTGGTCATGACGCTCGCAGCCGCGCTCGTCGGTCTCTCCGCCGGCGTCGCGCACGGAAGCGGGTTTCTCGACGACGTGGCCGCCGGGCGCGCAGCGGCGATCGCGAGCGGCGTCGGCCGAGCGCCCGACGCCAGCGCGCGCAGCCTCGCGCTGCAAGACACGCTCGGTCGCGCCGCGATCACGGGGGCCGGATTCACCATCGGTGCGACGCTCGCCGTGCTCGACGCGGAGCTCGCGAGCGCCCCCGCGCGACGCAGCCGCGACGAGCGCGC
>JAIEPK010000006.1 GCA_019749875.1 Candidatus Binatia bacterium
TGCGTGTCCCGGACCCGGGCCGCCGGCCGGCCCCGCGAGCGGCGATGCGTTGCCCGGTGGCCGCGGCCCGCCCGCGGCGGGCGCCTGCGTGAGCAGGAAGATCTTGTCGATCTTGTCGCCCGAGACCGAGGTTCTCTGCACGCCGCCGCGGTAGACGATGATGTAGTTCTCGTCGCGCAGCACCCGGCGCAGCAGCTGATCGAGCGGCACGTCCTGCATGTTGACGGTGATCTGGGAGTTGAACGTGTCGGGCGCCTCGACCGTGAAGCCCGCCTGCTGCCCGACCTCGGTGAGCACCTGGGCGACCGGAGTGCCGTTCGCGTCGAGCGAGTAGCCCTGCGCGCCGTGGCTCACCAGCTTCGGGGCCTCGTCCTGTGCACCGGCCGGCGTCGCGAGCAGCAGCCACCCGGTCAGCAACGAGCCGATCCCCAGCCGGATCGCCGGCGAGACGCCGCTCCGGAGGCGCGCCCTGCGACGCGAGATCGCGATCCCGGGTCGCATCCACCGGCCGAGGCCCACGCTGCTGATCCGTCGCATCGCTCTCCGATCCGTTCTCCCCACTTGCCGGACGGCGCGGACTGTAGCAGGCGGGCGAGTTCGCGGGAAACGCGTCGTGGCGCGCGCAGCGCTCGCGACGTCGCCGTTCAAGCGCCCGCGGCGGCGAGGCGACGCTCGACCCAGCGGCGGTACATGTCCAGCGGGTACGCTCCGGTCACGAAGGCGTCGTCGCCATCGACGTGCACCGAAGGCACGCCGTTCATGCCGAGCCGGATCGCCTCGGCGTGCTCGGCGAGCGTCTGCTCGAGAACGTGCGGCTCGGCGGCGCGATCGAGCTCCTGCTCGGGCAGACCGCACGCAAGCCAGATCGCGCGCAGCGTGTCGCGGTCGGTGATGTCGCGGCTGTGCCCGAAGTACGCCTCAAGCAGCGCGCGATGGATGCGGCGGAACGCGTCGCCACCGAGCGAGGCGGCGGCCTTGGCGACCAGGTGCGGCGGGATGCTGTGTGACGGCGGCCCGGCGTCGCCCTGCCAGGTCTGGAACGCGCCGGCATCCGGCTCGCTCGCGGGCGTCAGCCACGACTGCGTGTAGCGGCGGAACTTCTCGAGGCTGCGACGCGGATCGGGCTCGGGGCGCAGCAGGTACGTTCGCCAGGTCAGCTCGACGCGGCCGGCGAGCTCCGCCTCGAGCCGCTCGAGCCGGACCGCGGCGTTGTAGCACCAAGGGCAGAGGTAGTCCGAGTAGACGACCAGGCGCAGCGTGGACACGGCCCGACGCTAGCACGACGCGTCGCCAAGCAGCGTCGCCCGGCGATCGAATTGAAAACTTTTCAGGCGGCGACGGAGTGCGCTACTGTCGCCGCGCACGTGGCACTCGCATGGAGAGAGCCCGAGGACCGGGCGCCGAAGGTCGCGCTGGCGGACCGCTACGAGCTGCGCGACGTGCTCGGCGGTGGTCGCAGCGGTCTCGTGTACCGGGCTTTCGATCGTCGTCTCGGCCGACTGGTGGCGCTCAAGACCCTGCGCGCCCGCGATCCGGAGGCGCTCTACCGCCTGAAGCGCGAGTTCCGCACGCTCACGCGCCTCGCGCACCCGAACCTGGTGTCGTTCTTCGACCTGGTGGTCGACGGCGACCAGCACTTCTTCACCATGGAGCTCGTCGACGGCCTGGACTTCGTCGACGCGTTCCGTGCGCGGCTCGCGGCCGGTGCGCCGCCGGCGGAGGTCCATGCCGACCTGCGCAGCGCGCTGCTGCAGCTCGCGGCGGGCCTCGATGCGCTGCACCGACACGGCATCCTGCACCGCGACGTCAAGCCGGGCAACGTCCTGGTGACGCGCGACGGGCGCGTCGTCCTCCTCGACTTCGGCCTCGCGGTCGCGTCGTCCGACGACGGTGGGGAGAAGACCGCGGGCACCATGGGCTACCTCGCTCCCGAGCTGCTCGCCGGGCAAGATGCCAGCGTCGCGAGCGACTGGTTCGGCGCCGGCGTCATGCTCTACGAAACGCTCACCGGCAGCATGCCGTTCGACGGGGCGAAGCTGCTCGACGTGCTGTCCGGTCGGGCTCCACGGCCGACGCCACCGCGCGTGCTCGCGCCGGCGACGCCCGAGGATCTCGCGTCGCTCGCGCTCGCGCTGCTCGAGATCGACCCGGTGCGCCGGCCGGTCGGGAACGACGTCGTCGAGCGGCTCGCGCTGCGGAGCAGCCACCTCGCACTCGCGGATGCGCTGCCGCCGTTGCCGCACACGCAGCTCGTCGGACGCGACGCCGAGCTCGCGGGGCTGCTCGACGCGCTCGAGCGCAGCCGCGCCGGAGCCCTCACGCTGCACCTGTCGGGGCCGTCGGGCATCGGAAAGACGGCGTTGGTCGAGACCTTCGCGCAGCGCGCGTCCGCCGAGCGCGGCGCGCTCGTGCTCGCGGCACGCTGCCATCCGCACGAGACGATCCCGTTCAAGGCACTCGACGGAGCGATCGACGCGCTCGCGCGCCATCTCGCGAGCCTCGGCGACGACATCGTCAAGCACCTCCTCCCCGACGACGTCGCGTCGGCGCGGCGCATCTTCCCGGTGCTCGGCCGCGTGCCGCGCATCGCGCGTGCGGTCGCGCGTGGCGGCGCGGACGTCGATCCCGCACGCGGCCGGCGCGACGCGTTCGCGGCGCTGCGCCAGCTGCTCGCGCGCGTCGCGGCGGTGCGCCCGGTGGTGCTGTGGATCGACGACGCGCAGTGCGGGGATCTCGACAGCGCGGCCTTGCTCGGGGATCTGCTGCGCGCGCCCGATCCGCCGCGCGTGCTGCTCCTGCTGTCGTTCCGCGAGGAGCGCGATCTGCCGAGCGCACTGCTCGACGCGGTGCGCGCACGCGCCGCGGCGCAGAATGCACCACGGGCGGAGCGCGTGCTGCACCTGGGGCCGCTCGCCGCGGACGAAGCGGCGTCCCTCGTGCGCTCGTTGCTCGGCGACGAGCCGCCCGTACCGCTCACCTCGATCGCGCACGAGGCTCAAGGCAGCCCGCTGTTCGCGCTGCAGATGGCGCGTGAGCTCGCGGAGCAGCGCGATGCGGGCGGCGGTCGTTCGGAGATCGTCGTGCCGCGCCTCGACGGCGTTATCGCCGCCCGCATGGCACGCCTGCCCGCGCCGGCGCGCGAGGTGCTCGATCTGCTCGCGGTCGCGGGGCGCCCGCTCGATCGCGACGTCGTACGACGTGCGCTCGGCAGCGACGTCGATCCGCGGCCCGCGTTGGCGCTGCTGCACGCGCGCCGCTTCGCGCGTCCGGTACCGGTCGACGCGCGCGTCGCGGACGCGATCGATCACGACCGCATCCGCGACGCGGTTCTCGCCGGCCTCGAACCGGACCGGCGACGCGCGCTGCACCGGGTCGTCGCGGGTGCTCTCGCCGCCAGCGGCGACGCCGATCCGCGTCTGCTGGTGCATCATTACGAGCAGGCGGGCGAGACCGCTCGCGCGGCCGACCTGGCGCTCGCGGCGGGACGACGTGCTGCGGCGGACCTCGCGTTCCATCAGGCCGCCGAGCTGTACGCGCGTGCGCTCGCGCTCGGCACGCGCTCGGTGCCCGCCTGGGTCCTGCACGCGCGCATCGGACGCATGCTGACGTTCGCCGGGCGCGCCGCCGAAGCGGCCCGCCACCTCGAGACGGCATCCGCCGCGCTCGCGACGGCGGCCCCGAGCGACACGCGCGGCGTCGCGCTGCGACGCCGCGCGTCCGAGCTGTACATGCGCAGCGGCTGCTACGAAGAAGGGCTGGGCGCGCTGCGTGCCACGCTCGAGGCGTGCGACGTCCGCTATCCGCGGACGTTGCCGATGGCCATCGCGTCGGTGCTCGGCCGTCGCGCCTGGCTCGCGTTGCAGACGCGCTTCGGCACGCGGATCGCCGGATCGCCGAGCATCGTTGCCGGTGAGCGCGAGCGCGAGCGTCTGGAGCTGTACTGGTCGGCGAGCGTCGGGCTGTCGATGTTCGACGTGGTGCGCGGCACGGACTTCCAGCTGCGCCACTCCCTGCTCGCACGGCGTGTCGGGGATGCGGCGCACCTCAGTCGTGCGCTGTGCACCGAGGCGGGCATCACGGCCTGGGAGGGGGGCAGCCGCAAGCGCCCGCAGGCGGAGAAGATCGTCGCGCAGGCCGCGCGGCTCGCGGCCGCGGTCGGTGACCCGCGCGTCGAGCTGGTGGTGCTGAGCGCGCGCTCCGCGGTCGCGTTCGGCGGACGGCGCTTCGTCGAATCTCTTTCGTACTGCGAGCGCGGGCTGCGGCTCTGCCAGGCGCGTCACGTGGGCACGACGTGGGAGACGGCCAACTTCGAGATCGGCGTCATCCTCGCACTGATCGGGATCGGCGAGCACGGGCGTGCCCGTGCTCGCATCCTCGACGCGCAGCAGCGCGCGCACGAGCGCCGCGACCTCTACAGCATCGTCGCGCTCCGCCTGGGATCGACCGCGTTCTCGTGGCTCGCGGCCGACGATCCCGGCTCCGTCCGCCGGCAGATCGCGGACGCACGCGCGGCGGGCCCGCTGTCCCCGTTCCACGAGTACTGCGCGCAGCACGCGGCGGCGCAGGCGGAGCTCTACGATGGCGCGCCGGAGCGGGCGTGGCAGGAGACGCGGTCACCGTGGCGGCGTCTGCACGACCGTCTGCTGCTGCGCATCGAGGGTGTGCGGCTCGATCTGCTGGAGACGCGGGCGCGCGCCGCGCTGGCGCTCGCTGCGCGCGGCGGCCCCGAGCGACGCGCGATGCTGCGCTTCGTGCGCCGAGCGGCGTGGCGCATGACCCGCGAGCGCGTCGACTGGATCGAGCCGTCGGCGATGGCGCTGCGCGCCGGGGTCGCATGGCAGGCGGGCGATCGGACGTCCGCGATCGCGGGTCTCGCCGCTGCGGCAGAAGGCTTCGACCGCTTCGACATGCGCGCACACGCCGCCTCGGTGCGGCTTCTGCTGGCGTACCTGGGCGTCGGCGAGCCGGTCGAGCGCTGTGCCGAGACGCTGCGGCGTCTCGGCGTGCTGCGCCCCGATCGCTTCGCGGCATTCCTGGTGCCCGGCTTTCCGGACCTCGAGCGCACGCCGCTGCGCCGCTGAGCGCGCGTCGTCGGGGGGGCGACGCGCGTACGGCGGTTTGTGCGGCGTGCGAGGATCGGGTGAAGTGGCGCCGATGAGCTCCAGCGTCGATCCGACCCGCGTCCCGCGCAGCTCCGCCACGGCCACGCCGATCGAAGCGGACGAGATGAGCCCTTACCTCTGGGCACTGCTCGCGATGCTCGCCTCGGCGACCTTCTTCGACGGCTTCGACGCGGCGATCCTCGCGACCGTCGCGCCGTTCGTGCAGGAGCAGTACGAGCTCGACGATCGCGCCTGGGGCACGGTCGTCGGGGTCGCCCGCCTCGGTGCGGTGGTTTCGTTCTTCGTGCTGGTGTTCGCCGACCGCTACGGACGCCGGCTGCTGATCACGCTGACCATCCTCGGCTACGCGATCTTCACCGGCTTGACGGCGCTCTCGACCACGGTCGAGAGCTTCACCTTCTACCAGCTCGCGGCGCGCATCTTCCTCGCGAGCGAGTTCGCGCTGTCGCTCATCATCATCGGCGAGGAGTACCCGACGCGCTGGCGCGGCTTCGGCATCGCGCTGCTGTCGGGGGTCGCGGCACTGGGCACGATCGTCGCGTTTCTCGCCGCCGGCTGGGTGCTGAAGCACTACGACTGGCGGATGATGTACGCGATCGGCCTGATCCCGCTCGCGCTGATCTTCTTCTTTCGCCTCGGCATGCGCGAGACGCGCCGCTACGAGGAGGTCGCACGCGAGCGCGGCACGCAGAGCTGGGCGCAGAGCTGGGAGCACCTGCGCGTGCCGTTCCAGCCGCAGTACCGCGGGCGCACGCTGCTGGTGACGCTGATCTGGAACTGCAACCACCTGGTGACCTCTCCCGCGACCACGTTCTGGACGATCCACGCCGCCCGCAACCTGGGCTACAGCGCGGCCGAGTACGGCGCGGTGGTCGCGGTGGGCTATCTCGCAGGCTTCGTCTTCGGCTCGCCGCTCGCGGCGTGGCTCCTGAACCGGGTCGGCCGGCGCTGGACGTGCGCCGGCTTCTACGTCCTCGCCGCGATCGCGATCTTTTTGCTGTTCCACGTCGACTCGCGCGGCATGCCGCTGCAGATGCTCTTGATGTCGGTGACCGTGGTGAGCTTCCTCGGCGCCAACGCTGCGACCAACACCTACGCGACCGAGCTGTTCCCGACCGCGATCCGCGCCACCGGCTACAGCTGGACGACCAACCTCTTCGGTCGCGTCATGGAGTTCGCGACGCCGGCCCTGATCGGTGCGCTGGCGATCGAGATCGGAATCCCGGCCGCGGTGGGGTGGCTGGCGATCGGTCCGGTGGTGGGCGCGCTCATCGTGCTCCTCTATGCACCGGAGACCAGCGGCTTGACGCTCGAGGAGATCGAGGCCGGGCTCGGCAAAGCTTGACGGGGTGTTTGCGTCGGCCGGCGGGAATGCCGACAGATCGACTCGATGGCGGCAGGAGCGGCACCGTTCGTCGGGCGACGCAGCGAGGCGGCGGCGCTCGCGCGCCACCGGGCTGCGGCCGGCGATGGTGCGGGGCGCATCGTGCTCGTCACCGGAGAGGCCGGGATCGGCAAGACCCGCGTCGTCGAAGAAGTCGTCGGACCGCCCGGAACGGCGCGCGTGTCGTGGGGCCGCTGCCACGAGGGCGGCGGAGCCCCCGCGTTCTGGCCGTGGCTCGAGGCGCTGCGTCCGATCCTCGCGTCGCAGCCGCGGCAGCGGCTGC
>JAIEPK010000555.1 GCA_019749875.1 Candidatus Binatia bacterium
GCGTCACGCTCTCTCGCCATCATCCAACCGGTCCGAAACGGACCCTCAGGACGCGAAAGAGCGTGAGCGGCTACAGTCAGCTTGGTCCCGCCGCTGTTGAAGCGGCCTCGCACTTGACCAAAGGCGTCGTACCGGATTTGGGTCTCGATGGCTCCCGTGCTGCCCGTCACGACCTGTGTCGAGCCGAGATGGTCGTGGTGGTAGTGCAGGACGGTCGCGATCGCCGTGCTCTGCGCCTCGGCTTCTTGGGGTGCGAGGATAATGGTCCACGGCACCGTGGCGATCGAGACCGCGAGGATGAGCGTGACGGTCGGCCCTACTCGAACCGCGACGAGTCCGAGCCGGCGACGCCGCGGTGAACGCACGACGAACCCGAGCATGAGGAGCGACATCGCGACCATGCACGCGACACGCGCCTTGCCGCTGAACGTGAGCCGCAGTACGGGGTTCGCGCCGTGTACGTCGCCGGCGATTTGTAGTGATTCGCCGAACGGACTGGCCTCGGCCTGCGCGGCGCCGGTCGGGATGTTGGTCTGCTGCGACCCGACATAGATTCCGCCGATGAAGTAGCGACGCAACTCGTAGGAAGGGGCGGTCTGGTAGTAGTCGCTGAAGTAGCGTGTGACCTCCGTTCTGTAGCCGGCGGTCACGTCCTTCTTGCTGACGCGGCGTCCCGTGTAATCGTAGGTAAAGAAAGCCTTATGACCACGCGCGACGACCTTCTTGAGTTGATTTTGGCTATTGTATCGATACTTGGCGCGGGACTTTCTCGTTCGATTGCCGTTTTCGTCGTGGGTGATGGAGACCGGTGCGGGCTCGTCGGGTACTTGGAGCGCCGTCGGCTGGTGTGGCTTGTCTGGATTGCTGTAGTAGACCGAGCGACCTTCCTTGATCCGGATATTGCCCAGATTGTCATAGCCATATGTCAGTGGCCCGATGTGCGGCTGCTCGTACGGCCGATCGTAGCTCGAGAGCCGACCCGCGAAGTCGTAAGTGAAGACCGATTGGTTCGACAGATCGCCGCTCGCATGGAGCAGGTCGTCGATCTCGGTGAGCTGCCCGCGGCCGTTGTACGTGTCGTAACGATTGCGAAGATAGTAGGTCGAAAAGTTGCTCCCGCCGACGACGGCAACTTCGCGCAATCGGTGGTTTTGGGTCACTCCAGAATTCTGCGGATCGTAATAGGTATAGATGTCGGCCGTGCTGTTGGCGTGCTCCATGCGCGTCATGCGGCCGAAGAGGTCGTACTGGATGCTGGTGACGAAACCCGTGAGCGCGATCGGCTGTCCAGCCGCATTGTAGGACGTCGAGGCCGAGGAGCCATTGGGATAGACGGTGGTGATGAGATGGTCTGCTGCGTCAAAGCCAAACAGCATGTCGGCCGGCTTCGGGCTGCGGCCATCGGTGATTGTCTTGTGAGTTCCTGTGGTGCGACCGCGATAGTCGTAGGTGAACGACGTCTCTCCGGTCGTGTCGACAACCTTGGTCAGGTTGCCAGCGCCGCGATTGTTGTTGGTCGTGTCGTCATAGAAGTAGCGCTCGCTAGCCTGCGAGGAACAGTCGACCGTTCCGCTGTCGGTCGCGAGGTAGAATTTGGCCGTGACTCGCCGCAGTAGGTCGTAGCAGACCCGCGTGCTCTGCAGCGACTTTGGATCATTCTGGTAGATCAAATTTCCGACTGTGTCGTAGGCGTAGGACCACGTTCCTGAGTCGGGATCCTGCGTCATTATCTTCCGGCCCATCGTGTCGTAGGTGTTTGTGATCTTGGTCTTGGCGTTGCCGTTCTGCATCGTCTGCACGAGCCGGCCGAGTGCATCGTAGTCGTACGTCGTGCTCGCGTAGACCGTGGCGCCGTCATACGTGTCCCGCTGAACGACGTGGCCGTCCGCATCGAGTTTGACGACGGTCTTGGTGCCCATCTCGTCGTACTGTTCCTGCAGCTCGGCATAATAAAGGGTGCGGGTGAACTTGCCGTTCGGCTGCGTCGCCTTATAGACGCGGCCGAGCGGGTCGAACGCGGGGCCACCGTTCCAGTGGTAGTCATACGATGTCGAGCCGTTGTTCCGAATGCCGGCGTTCGTGGCGTACGGGTCATAGCGGCGAACAACGCGACCGGCGGCGTCGTAATCGACGTCGTCCAGTACCACGGTGCTGAGGGGATTAGTGCTGCTGCCGATCACGCGTTGCGTCGATCCGCCGCGGCGCCGACCCAATCCGTCGAAATAGACGAATTCATCGATCACGCCGGTGGGGGAATTCGGCTCGCGCCGGGCCACCTTCACCGCAGATACCAGACCGAGGTTGCCGGGGTGCGAGAGAGCGCGCTCGCCGAAGTAGTACGTGTATTGTTGAGCGGGCAGCGCATCGAGGGGTCGGTACGTCTTATCGGGTCGACCGGCGGAGTCGTAGACGTACGTCATGACGTCGTCCTGCCCCCCGCTCGCACCATTGGGTCCGTTGATCGTCAATGGCTTGCCGAAGTGCTCCACCCATTCCCGATGTTCGGTCCGCGCGCCGGAGTTGATTCCGGAGTAAGTGGTGATGTCCACGGGATACATTGCGGTGCCAGCATAATCGTACGTCGTGGTCGTCACGCCCTGACGATCATCCGTGACCTTCGTCACGTTTCCCAGCGAGTCGTACTCGAAGGTCGTTGTCGGGCGTGCGGTTTGCGTGTTCAGGTAGTTCTCGATTTTCGTGACGTTGCCGCGAAGGACTATGCCGTATCCGAGGCTGGTGTCATAGGACAGCCATTGCTCCTCGAGCGATGTGCCGTTGGGCGTCGCCGTCTTGCGAATGTGCTTCGGCTTGTCGAAGACGTGCGTCAGGTACGGGAGAGCGTACTCGACGTACGTATGGAGCGGGTCGACGTTGGAGCCCGTACGAACCGTGTGCGTAATGTTCCCGTACGCGTCCGGCCGATCGTTGGACCGCATCACGGTCAGAAAGCTCGCCGCCGTATTGTCTGACGTTTGGACGCTGCTGCTCTTGAGCCAGACTTGCTGCCGTCCGGCCTGCGTTCCGGGAAAGCTTGCGTTCTCCCACTCGTTCTGTTCGTAGCGGGCGAGAATCGTGTTGTTGCCACCAAAGTGGTCGATCTGGGAGACGCGTCCCTTGAGCACGATGTCCTGGTGGAACTCCGTTAGTGTTTCGTTGTTGTCGACGTCGAAGCTCCTGACGAAGCGGAATCCGCGGAACTCGCGACTCGGAGCATCATAGAAGCCCTCGCTGTAGGTGTAGCGAGTCACCAGCTCGTGTCCCTGGTTGATGCACGGGTTGGAATTGCGGTCGTAGGGATCCGTTCCGCTAGCGGTGCAGAGACCGTCGGTGCGGCGGATACCGGTGGTCACCCACATCGTGAACGGCAGATCTGGAAGGCCGGTGGAATTGACGTTGTTCATGAAGTCGGTCGAAGGGCGATAGCGCACCGTCGTGATGCCGCGCAGCCCGTTGTCCATCTCCGTCAAGAGCTTCGCGCGCGGCGTGGTCTGGGACCCGTTGGCATTCAGAAAGACGCGCCAAGGCGGTGATCCGAAGGTCTCCACGCGGTCGATGCGTCCGTCGCCGTTGACGTCGACCATGTCGAACGTCTGCGTTTGGCCGACGTCCCGGAGGTCGATGCAGTTGCCGAGCGACGGCCAGGGGCGGGGCGGGATGTAGTTGCCGCCACCCACCGGCTGCGCCTGCTCCAGATCGCCGCCCGTGTTGAGCGCGACACGCGTCTGGTTCCCCGACGCGGGACACGTGTTGACGAAGTCGGGCAAGCCGTCGCCGTTGATGTCGAGCAGGTCGACCTTGACCTTCTTGCCGCCCGACGGCCACCAGTTCCCCCCACTAAGGACGGCCTTGGGCTGCGTTTCGAAGGCGGTGCCGGTATTGTAGTAGATCTGGATCATCGGCGCGCCGAAGCGCAGCTCCGTCCGCTTCACGACGTCGGGCAGGCCGTCGCCGTTGAAGTCGAGCAGCGCATGCGCGCCGTCGTGGTCGCCGGTGTACTCGATCTCGGGGAACGGGCTCGCAAACTGGCGCGCGGAGGCCTCGAAGCCGTTCACGCCATTGTTCATATAGACGCTCCACGTCGTCGAGTTCGCGATCACCAGGTCGAGGAGCCCGTCGCCGTTCATGTCGCGGAGGTCTTGCTTCGTGTAGTCGCCGGCCGTGGTCTGGCTGTAGAGGGTGGGAGCGCTCCACGCGATCGGTGTCGGCCGAAAACCTCGCGTGGTCCCGTTCATCTCTCCGGGGTACACCTGCCACGGGAAGGTGGGCGATCCCGACCACACCAGGTCGGGAATGCCGTCACCGGTCAGATCGATCGTGTCGAGCTGTGCGCAGGTCGTGACCGGGCACCCATTGGTCTTGACGTCGCGGATGCGGTCGGGGCTCAGCGCCGAGAGGCCGGGCGGGGGATTGACCGTCACGGCCCACGGCACCGCGGTGTCCGAGAATCCGTACGTGCGCGAGCCGCAGCCGGCCGGCTTGTTCACCCCGGGAGAGCACCCGAGCCAGACGCTCCAGGTTCCGTCCCCCTCGGCACGCACCATGTCGACGCGTCCGTCGCCATCCATGTCGAGGAGCGTCTGGAAGACCTCGAGGCTGTCGTCGATCCGCCGCAGCAGGCTGATTCCGGACGGCGGCGTGTAGGATTGTGCCGCCGAGAACCCCTCGGTGCCCTCGGCATAGCTGAAAGTTTGCTCGGGGTAGCCCGTCACCGACACGCTGTTCAGCATCGAGCGTGGCCCGACGAGATCCTGCAGTTCCGGATCGTCGTATTTGAAGGTGTAGGTCCGGAACGGATTCGAATTGACCTTCTGGCTCTCCGTGATGCTCGCGAGCCTCTGCGTGTACTGCATCTTGGCACCGTGCGTGTAGCTCACGGGGCGATCGATGAAGTTGGCGCCCTCCTGCGGCCGCTGCTCCCAGTTGAAGTCGGCGTAGAGCCAGTGGGTGGGCGCATTCTGTCGTCCACCCCAGGCGACGCGATCCGGGTACGGGACTCCGTCGACGACGACGTAGGTAATGTCGATCTCGTTGTTGTTGGGATCCTCGATGTGCGTCAAGTACCAGATGCTGGTGAATCCGGCGCCGGCTGGACAGCCCGACGTCGTGCCAAAGCGAGCTGCCGTGGACGACCCGAAGACGTATTTGATTCCGGATCGATCGTAGACCGTCCAGGTGTTGCCGCTGAGCGTCGCCTCGAGGTAGGCCTCCTCGATCTTGGGCCGGTAAACCGATCCTCCGGGTGGGTCGGCCACCAGCTCGGCGGCGACCCCGGGCAAGTTGATCACGAACTCGTTGAAGTGCGGCGAGCTGCAATAGGGAGCACCCCACTTGGTGGTGCGCTCGATCCGGCCGAGGGGTAGGTCCCAGCCATAGCCGTACGGGCTTGCACCGCCCGAGCTCGAGTAGACCAGCGACAGCTTGGGCGTCATGTTCTTCCGACCGGGCGTCACCTGGATCGGAATCGACGTCGACATGGCGCCGGTGAACAGGTTTGCCTCGGGCGACTGCGCGAGGCCGGTGAAAGGCGTCGACCCTTCGCCGCCCTCGAAGCCGAGCGAAGTCTGCGTGTCGGCCGCCGCGATGCGCACCGCGATGCTCATCAGGAGAATGGTGCCGACGAGCGCCAGCGTGGCTCCATTTCGGAGCAGGCCGATCGTCGTTGCGGGTGTGGGTGCGAATGCCCGTGCCGGCGTGTGGTCGTGGGATCCCATGTGTGACGCCCCCGTAGCTTCCAAGCTCGTAAGATGATGTGGTCGATCGGGTGGATGCGATGGCCGATGAGCCGCAGCCAGGTTCGTTGCGATCAGGAGCCGCAGGTCGGGAACTCCGGCTCCACGAAGAGAGCCGGAGTCGGTGAGATGACGGCGTTGGGGTGGATCGTCGGAGGCGCTCCAGCCGTGGAGAGAGCGACGCAGTCGTCGAATCCGCAGTCCGCCGCCAAGAGGCGACCCGTCGCACCGATCGAGATCGCGCCGGCTTCGAGGTCGACGTAGCCGCCAATTCCACCGTTGCTCGCCGCAGCGTCCAAGGTTCCGGTGACGCTGACGCTGCAGCCGGTGACGTCCACGGAGCCTCCGACCCAGCGCGAACCGTGCGTGTTCAAGGTGCCCGAGATCGTGGTGGTGGACGCGCTGTCGACGGTGATGTCTCCCCCGGCCAGGGCCGAGGCGTCGATGATGGACGTCACCAGGATCGGCCCCTCGGAGAGGACGACAACTGAGCCCCCCCCTCCATACGGCGCGAGAGTGCCGCCCGTGGCGAGGATGTCGTCGGAGATCGTCATGCTGCCGCCGGACTCCGCGTCGAGCTCGCCGCCGATTCCATTCGAGCCCCCCTGGATGGTCACGCGAGTATCGATCGTGGCGTTCTGCCCGGCAGCGACGACGAGCGACCCGCCTGAGCCGTACGGTGACTTGCCCCACGCCGTGATCGACGATCCGCTCGCGACGACGTTGCCGAGCGGCGCATACAGTACGACGCCGCCGCCGTCCGACCCGTAGCCGTCGGGCTGGCCGACACCGTTCGCGTTCAGGACGCTGCTTCCCGAGACGACGACGTCGGTTTCCGTCGCGGTCACGACGATCGCCTGGTCCGACGCTCCGCCGTTGCCGTGGGCGTCGATGTCGCCGGCAACCTCGACGCGAGCGCCGGTGAGCGCGACCTCGCCGCCGATGCAGTAACCTCCGCCGCTCGTGGTCTTCACGGAGCCGCCTGCAGACAGGGCGGATTCAACCGGTCGTCGCAACACCTCAAGACGGAGGTGTTGTATGGGAAGGCAACCGGGGTGGATGGTGACG
>JAIEPK010000281.1 GCA_019749875.1 Candidatus Binatia bacterium
ACTCGCACGGCGCGGCGGCGTCGCCGCCGCGATCGCGGCGTAGCGCTCCGCCGCCGCGTCGAGGTCGCCCTGGTGTCGCGTCATGCCGAGCAGCATGCGCTCGCGCGCGCGCGTCGACAGGAGCGGAGCGAGCGCGACACGCGGCCAGTTGTGCGGCCGCATACGCTGCCATGGCCACGACAGGTCGGCGAGCGACGTGTTCACCACGACGCCCGCGACGAAGTCCTCGGGGTGTCGCGCGAGCCATTCGAGCGCGACCATGCCGCCGAGCGAAACCGCGAAGATGCCGCACGGCTCGCCCGCGGGCACGAAGCGGCGCAGTCGCGCGCGCAGGTCGTCGACGAAGCCAGCGACCGTCGGCGGTACGGCCGCATCGTTCTCGCTGCCGAAGCCCGGCAGGTCGAGCAGCACGGGGCGCGTCGGCGTGTCGTCGGGACCGCGCACGAGCGTCGCGAAGCGCTCGGGGAAGTCGAGCCAGTGCCGCTGCTCGCGGATCAGGCCTCGCAGGAGGAGCCAGCGCATGCGCTCGTTCGACAGCATGCACCGCCGAGGTCGGCAAGCGGCGCGCCGCGCGGCCGGTCGTCCGCGCTGGCGGGCGACCGGTCGCGGCGCGGCTCGGTCAGAGATCGAGCGGGTTGCAGTCGAAGTCGGCGGCCTGCGGATCGACTCCCGGCGGCAGGAAGAAGGACGTCGGAATCGAGACCCCGGTGTCGATCAGCGTCCACTGCTGCGGACCGCCGCACGGCGGGCCGGTGCACGCCGATGCGCCGTAGCAGTCGAAGATCTGGTTGGTCTCGGTCTCGTCCTGCCAGATGCACTCGATGAACGACGGCGGGCTGCCGTCGAGCTTGAGGACGTTGCCGGTAGCGTTGCCGTAGAGGTCCCAGGTGATCGCCCACTGCTCGTTGTCGCCGACCTTCTTGTTCACGTAGGTGCGCTCGCAGAGGGTGTCGAACTGCGCGCCGTCACCGGCCTGCGCGGTGCCCGCGACGAACGTGGCCGCAGCGAGCGCGAGCGCTGCCACGGCGAGGCGAAGGTGGGACGACGCCCACCGAGCTGAACCCGTCATCGTGCTGGATCTCCTTGCCGTGCGGCGGCACGGCGCTTCGTGCCCCGTCGGGGGCGGTCGTTGGTCGTCGCCCATTGTGCCCGTTCTCCGGTCGGTTGCGAAAGCCGGGAACGCGCTTGGTTCGCTCGCCGTGCCGGGGGGTCGTGCCAGAGGGATGGGGGCCGCAGATCTCCACGACGGATTCCGCCGTCGCAGCCGTTCAAGGCAGCGAGTGACGGCGGACGGGCGCCCGCGCCAGGGTGCACGCGACCAGGAGGACGACATGACGAAGGCATTGAGCCGCCGGCAGGCGATGGTCGCGCTCGGCGCGCTCGGGACCGGATCGGTGCTGTCCGCGTCGCGGCTGCTCGACGGAGCATTCGACGGTCTCGGGTCGGTCGGCCGCGCCGAGGCCGCATCGTGCGTGCTGACGCCGGAGCAGACCGAGGGTCCGTACTACATCGACGACGAGCCGTTCCGGAAGAACATCACCGAGGGCCGCCCCGGCATGCCGCTGATCCTGGTCCTGCGTGCGGTGAACGCCGTGACCTGCGCACCGATCCCGAACGCCGTGATCGAGATCTGGCACGCGGACGCGAGCGGCGCGTACTCGGGCTTCAACGGACAGAGCAACGGGACCTTCATGCGCGGCCAGCAGGTGACCGGTGCGGGCGGTCGCGTGCGCTTCCGGACGGTCTATCCCGGCTGGTACTCCGGCCGCACGACGCACATCCACGTCAAGGTCCACGCCGGCGGCAGCACGGTGCACACCGGGCAGCTCTACTTCGACGACACGATCACCGATCAGGTCTACGCGACGCAGCCCTACGCGTCGCGCGGCCAGCGCGACACCGACAATGCGTCCGACGGCATCTATCGCAGCGGCGGCGCGTCGTCGCTGCTGACGCTCACCACGCGCGCCTCGGGGTACCTCGGACGCTTGACCATGGGCGTGCAGCCGTAACGTACGCCCGCCCCCGCGGAGTCGCCGTCCCCCACTTGGCGGCTCTCGCGGGGTCCCCTGTCCTCCGGCGCGGCGCGCCGTGGCGCGCTACCCGCGCGTCTCGGGGGACCAGCTCATGCCGAGTCGGATGATGCGCTGCAGGAGCTCGCCGTACTTGATGCCGGCGTGCTCGGCCGACTCGGCGAAGTCCTCGCCGTAGGCGATCTGCGGGTTGGGGTTCGCTTCCAGCACGTAGACGCGGCCTTCGCCGTCGAGGCGCAGGTCGATGCGCGCGTAGCCCGAGAGCTGAAGCGTGCGGTAGATGCGCTTGACCAGGCGCTCGATGCGCGAGCGCAGCTCGTCGGGCAGGTTCTTCGCGGCCGCGGTCTTGACGCCGACCTTCTCTTGATACGCGCGGCTCCACTTGACGCGCTCGGTCGCGATGCGCGGCGCCCCCTCCGGCAGACGCTCGAACAGCAGCTCCCAGACCGGGAACACCTGCAGCCGGTCGTTGCCCACCACGCCGACGTAGAGCTCGCGACCGTCGATGAAGCGCTCGGCGATCGCGTGCGTGCCGAGGCGTTCGTGCACGAAGCGCACGCGCTCGGCGAGGCGCTCGTCGTCGGCGACGATCGAGTCCTGCGCGATGCCCTCCGAGCCCTCCTTCGTCAGCGACTTGACGATCAGCGGGAAGGCGAGGCGCCGCGGCCGCTTGACGGCCTTGCCGAGACGGAACACCGCGAACTCCGGGACGGGAATGCGGTGCGAGGCGAGCAGCGTCTTCGACAGCGCCTTGTCGCGCGCCAGCAGCAGGCCGCGCGGGTTGCAGCCGGTGTACGGCGTGCGCAGCATCTCGAGGTAGCTGACCAGGTTCATGTCGTAGATCGGGACGTCGTGGAAGTCCTCGAGCAGGTTGAAGACGACGTGCGGCTTCACCTCGTCGATCGTGCGCCGGATGACGTTCAGGTCGCCGCCGACGCCCAGATTGTGCACCTCGTGCCCGAGGCGCTCGAGCGTCGCGGTGACGTCGTACTCGGTCTTCCAGTCCGCCGTCGTGAGCTCGTCGTCGGTGGGCTCGTCGGGCGGGATCCTGCGCTCGTCCATGAGCGCCAGCACGCGCAGCTTCTTCACATCGCCACCCGCGCCCGCCGCGTCAGCGAGCTCATCGTGTGCACCGCGAGCAGGATCGCGAAGTCGATCATGGTCTCGTCCTCGGGTGCGGTCAGCCTGAGCCCGAGCCCCCGGCAGCGGTTGATGATGTCCTCCAGCACCTGGTCGACGGCGTACTGGTACGCGCCGGTCGTGCGCGCGACGCGCCGGCTCACCTGGCTGCGCACGCGGCGCAGCCAGGTCGCGGCGCTCGGGCGATCGCGAAAGACCGGCGAGTCCGAGAACAGGCGCTTCAGGTCACGGTCGGCGAAGTCCGGCAGGGCCGCACCGTAGCGCTTGCGCTTCTCGGCGTAGTGCTGGCGGAGGGTCTTCTTGAGCTTCGACAGCGGGTCGACCTCGCGCCGGTTGGTGATCGGCGGCGTCTTGCCGGCAAGCTCCCACATCAGCTCGTCGAGGTACTCGAGCTTCCTCAGCGCGGGCCAGCCGGCGTACGTGCGCCGCCAGCCCGAGCGCGGCGTCATCCACACCGCGAAGGTCTCGGCGAAGTCCTCGTCGGGATGCGACTGCGCGTACCAGTTCTCGAGGTGCAGGACGAAATTTCGACTGTACGGCCGCGGCGCGTACGACTCCGGGTACGGCAAGGTCGACTTGCCGAACAGGTGCTGGCGGCGCCGCAGGCGGCGCAGGCGGAACGCGTTGTCGATCGCGTGTCCGGTCTCGTGGCGGAGGATGCGCATGCACCACTCGGGGGTGCCGCCCTCCACCTCGAGCATCTGCGTCTCCTCGATGCGCATCAGGCGCGGATGCGCCAGATAGAACGGGATCGCAACCCCCGGCACGCCCTCCGGCGTGAACCAGTCGTCGGACAGCCAGAAGTGCGGCTCGAAGACGATGCCGCAGCGCTCGAGCTCGCGGTACAGCTGCTCGATCCGGCTCTCGAGCGGGGTGCCGTCGATGCGCAGCGTGCCCGCGAGGTCGGCGAGGCGCAGATCGAGGATCTGCTCGTCGCTCCACCGCTCCCAGCCCGACGGGAGGCGGCGGCCGCGCGATCCGCGACGCTTCGGGGCCTTGGGCATCCGGGCGATGCTAGTGCAGGCGGCGCGACGGCGAAAGCGCTCGGGCACATGTCGACGTTCGCTGACACGCGTGGAAGTGGACGTTCGTCGACATGATGCAGAAGTTGACGTTCGTCAACCTGCGTCGCATGTCGTCGATCGTCCACATCGCGCGGAGGAGGCGGCAATGCGGGTGCAGACGGCGGGGGACCTCGGAGCGCTCATCCGTGAGCGCCGGCAGAAGCTCGGCATGGACCAGAAGACGCTCGCAGCGAAGGCCGGCGTCAGCAGGTTCTGGGTGATCGGCATCGAATGTGGCAAGCCGCGCGCCGAGGTCGGCCTCGTGCTGCGGACGCTGCGCGCGCTCGGTCTCGTGATGGACGTCGATGTGCCCCTCGCGGCGCACGAGCGGCCCGCTGCGAGGGGTGGCCGGACGAAGACCGTCGCGGCGCCGCGGGTGGACCTCGACGCCTTGATCGGCTCGCTGGCGAAACGGAAGAGCCGGTGAGCGCGCCGCAGCTCACCGTCCTCCTCTCGGGGACGGACGCCGGCAGGGTGACGCGAGACTCTCGTCGCCGCCTCTCCTTCGTCTACGACGACGCGTGGCGACGGTCCGCCGACGCCTACCCGCTCTCGCTCTCGATGCCGCTCGGCGCGGCCGAGCACCCGCACGACAGGATCGAGCCGTTTCTCTGGGGCCTGCTGCCGGACAACGACCGAATCATCGACCGCTGGGCGCGAGACTTCCACGTCGGGCGCGATGCCTTCTCTCTCCTCGCCCACGTGGGAGAGGACTGCGCGGGCGCGGTGCAGCTCCTCCCCGACGAGCCCGGGCGCAGCGGCGATCCGGTCGGACGCGGACGCGTCGAGTGGATCACCGAGGACGACGTCGCCGAGCGCCTGCGGGCACTCCGTACGGATCAGGCTGCCTGGCGCCGCCTCGGCGACTCGGGCCAGTTCAGCCTCGCCGGCGCGCAGGCGAAGACCGCGCTGCTGCTGCGCGACGGACGCTGGGGCATACCGTCGGGTCGCACGCCGACGACCCACATCCTGAAGCCGCCCGTTCCCGACCTCGCCGGGCACGTCGAGAACGAGCACTTCTGCCTCGAGCTGGCGCGCGAGGTCGGTCTGCCCACCGCGCGCTCCGAGGTGCGACATTTCGCAAGCGAGGTCGCACTCGTCGTCGAGCGCTACGATCGCGTTCGTCATCGCGGCGGCGTCCTGCGGCTTCATCAGGAGGACTGCTGTCAGGCGCTCGGCGTGATGCCGACGCGGAAGTACGAGAACCAGGGCGGCCCCGGCCCGCGGCACGTCATCGAGCTGCTCCGCGAAGCGTCGAGCGCTCCGCTGGACGACGTCCGGACCTTCGTCGACGCACTCGCCTTCAGCTGGCTCGTGGCCGGCACCGACGCACACGCGAAGAACTACTCGCTGCTGCTCGCCAGCGAAGGCCGCGTGCGACTCGCACCGCTCTACGACCTCGGCAGCATCCTGCTCTACCCGGAGCTCGAAACACGGAAGATCAAGCTCGCGATGAAGATCGGCAGCACGTACGTGCTGGAGCAGATCGGCCGACGGCACTGGGCAACGCTCGCGAAGGACGCGCGGCTGCACCCGGACGAGGTGCTCGAGCGCGTCTGCGCGATGGCGGAGGGCCTCCCGGATGCGGCCGAACGGGTCGCGGGGCTCTCCCGCTCCAGTGGGCTCTCTGCAGCGACCATCGATCGGCTCGCGGCGGCGATCGCGCGCCACGCGCGCGACTGCCGCACGGCGCTGGACTGAAGCTCCCAACGGTGAGCCTGGCTGACAGAAAGACAGAAGCGCGCTAAGCAGTCGTGATGGGAACACGCCTTTCGACGGACCTCGGCGACGCACGACTCATGCGGCTCCTCAAGGCCGAAGCCCAGGAGCGCGACACCAGCGTCAAGGAAGTGCTCGTGACCGCGCTCGAGGCGTACTTCGCCGATCGGCTCGAGACGAAGGCGCTCGCGCGGCTCGCCGAAAGCACGTTCACCGAGTGGGACGATCCCCGGGACTCGGAGTACGACCGCCTGTGAAGCCCGGCGACGTGGTGCTGGTCCGCTTTCCGTTCACGGAGGTCGCGACCATCAAGAAGCGCCCAGCGCTGCTCATCTCCGAAGCGACCCGGGCGCGCCGGTATCGACTCGCGACGGTGGCGATGATCACGAGTCAGGTCGAAGGCATCCGTCTCCCCGGGGACGTCCTTCTCACCGCCTGGGAGCGCGCCGGACTTCTTCATCCGAGCCTGCTGCGGCTCGCCAAGATCGCGACCGTCGATGCCTCGCTCCTCGAGCGGTCGATCGGCAAGCTGGTGACGGAGGATCTACGCGCGACGCGCGCTGCCTTCCAGAAGCACTTCGCAGCCTGGCTCAACTGAGCCGCCCTTCGCCACCGCCCCTCTGCGATGGCGGAGCCGAGCGGCCGACCGAAGGGAGCGCGGGGAGTGGGGCCCCGCGCGGCTTCGCCGCGTGGGGCGAGGGGGCGCTTCGCTCGGCCGCGCGCACGCGTCCGCCCGGCACCGCCCCCTCTGCGAAGGCGAAGCCGAGCGGCCGACCGAAGGGAGCGCGGGGAGTATCGGGTAGCCGGGGCTGACGCCCCAGCTCCCACACCACCGGACGTGCCGTTCGGCATCCGGCG
>JAIEPK010000638.1 GCA_019749875.1 Candidatus Binatia bacterium
GCCGCGCGCGCGCGCTCGCGCCCGTGCACCCATTCGAACACCGGCGTCGCCATCAGCGTCGTCACGATCGCCATCAGCACCATGATCGTGAACAGCGTCGGCTGGATGATGCCGCGCTCGAGGCCGATGTTGAGGATGATCAGCTCCATGAGACCGCGCGCGTTCATCAGCGTGCCGATCGCGAGCGCCTCGCCGTTCGGCTCGCCGTTCAGGCGCGCGGCGAGCCAGCACGCGACGCCCTTGCCGAGCGTCGCCGCGAGCAGGACGACGATCGCGATGCCCCAGAGCGCGGGCGTGTTCACGAGGCCGATGCGGGTGTTGAGCCCGGAGTAGACGAAGAACAGCGGCAGCAGGAAGGTCGTCGTGAGCGGACCGACGATCCGCGTCACCTCCTGCGCGAAGCGCCCGCGTGGCATGGCGATGCCCATCACGAACGCGCCGAAGACGGCGTAGATGCGGATCCAGTCGGTGAACCACGCGCCCAGCATGACGACCATCAGCGTGACGGTGAGCACGCCGCTCGACATCGCGCCCTCGCGCTCGACGATCGTCCCGAGCCGCGCCAGCATCCGGCGTCCGACGGTCACCGTGAGCAACGCGTAGGCGAGGCCGCCGCCGATCGCGATCGTCGCCAGCGCCGCGTCGCCGGCGAAGCTCGCGAGGACGACGGCGAGCACGCACCAGGCGGCCGCGTCGTCGAGCGAGCCGGCAGCGAGCGCCAGCGTACCGAGCGACGTTCCCGACAGCCCGCGCTCGTAGATGATGCGCGCGAGCATCGGGAACGCGGTGATCGACATCGAGGCGCCGAGGAAGAGGACGGCTTCCATCCGGCTCACGCCCGACGAGAAGAAGTCGGCGTCGCGCGCGAGCCACGTCGCGATCACGCCGCCCAGGAAGAACGGCACCACGATCCCCGCGAGCGACACGCTGAGCGCGCTGTGCAGACGCTTGCGGATCAGATCGACCTGGAACTCGAGCCCGACGAGGAACATGTACAGGGCCAGACCGACCTGGCTCACCGCGTACAGGATCGGCATCGACTCCTTCGGAAAGCAGTAGCGCTGCACCTCCGGCAGCAGCAGTCCGAACAGCGACGGTCCGAGCAGCACGCCGGTGATCATCTCGCTCACCACCTGCGATTGACCGATGCGCTGCGCGAGGATGCCGACGATGCGACACGCGCCGAGGATGAACGCGAGCTGCAGGAAGAAGCGGACCGAGAGATCGAACGAGCTCATCGCGGCGGCAGGTCGACACGGCGCGGCAGGAGGCGTCCGAAGTTGCTCTTGCCGGCGAGGGGGACGCGCGCCGCGACGCGGGCGTAGTCGTCCCGGTGCTGCTCGGGCAGAGTGCCGAACAGGCGATCGAAGAAGCGCGTGGTCACGCCGTGGTACGCGTTCGGGTTGCGGAAGTGATGCGCGAGGTGATGGACGCGCAGCATCTCTTGCCGCGCGTTCACCGGCGCGCGGAAGTGGATGCGCCAGTGCACGTACTCGTAACGCTGGAATCCCGCGACGATCCCCAGCACGACCGCGCCCGCGGGTGCGGCACCGACGAGCATCGCCCCGACGGCCCACAGCAGGACGGCGATCGGCAGCCACACCGTGATCGGCGTGAACACGCGGCTCGCGTCGCGGTGGTGTGACCAATGCATCGCGGCGGCCGGGGTGCGGAAGCGGTGCGACAGCCAGCCGTGGATCACGTACTCGAGGAACGGCCAGGCGGCGATCCCGGCCGCGAAGAGGGCGGAGTAGAGCAGGATCGCGTGCATCACGCGCGCGACTCTACGCGATGGTCGGGGGGCGCGAAAGCCGGCGCGCGGACGGCTCCGAGCAGATGGTGCGTGTCGCGGCGGCGGCGTCCGAGGCGCGTCACGCTTCGGGCACACCGCCGAGGATCGTCGGACGGCGGCGCCACACCCAGTCGCTCGCTGCGCGCAGGATGCGGCTCCCGTCCGCGCGCGCGATGTTCTGCAGCAGACGGACGGCGTGCGGCGCGCCGCGGTCGTCGCACGCGAGCGCCCGCGCGTCCTCCGACGGGCCGCGCGCGGACCTCGGGCTCGCCGCAGCCGCGTCGGCACCGTGCGCCACGGGCCAGCTCTGGATCCGCAGGTCGTCGCCGGCCACGGCATCGTCGAGATACTCGAGATCGACGCGCGCCATGCGCAGTGCGCCGCCCTGCTCGAGCATGCGCGCGACCGGCCAGCCGCCCGACGCGAACAGCGCGAACGCGCCGTCCTCGAGCATCGCCGCGTACGCCGCGTTGTTGACGTGCGTGACGTGGTCGAGCAGCGACGGGTGGACGACGAACGGCAGAACGACCGGTTCGCCGAGGCCCGACTCGGGCAGCGCACGCGCCCGGGGCAGCGTCACGTCGTCGTCACCCGAGAACGCGCGCCGCATGTCCTCGGGAACGCTCACCGGACGGCCGCTCGTCATGTCGCAGTAGACCCAATCGGTGGTGGCGCGCGCGACGGGCGATGCGGCGCCGTCGTTGCCCATGCGCTCGACGACGTACGCGCGCAGCGAGCGCGCCCGGCGCCAGTCGAGAACGTGCGTCGCGACGCGCAGCCGGTCACCGCCCCCGACCGGCTGGAAGCGCTCGAGCCGCGTGCGCCGGATGATCCACACGCGCTGCCGCTCGGTGTACCAGCGCGGGTCGAAGCCGCACTCCCACGACGCCTCGACCGCGGCCTGCTCGAGGAGGCCCAGCAGTGCCGCGACCTTCACCTCACCGAGCAGATCGACGTCCGCGTGCGACACGCGATGCTCGAGCGCATAGCGATGCATGCGCCGCTCTTACGACATGCCGCGCAGCCGCGCGATGCGCTCGGCGATCGGTGGATGGGTCGCGAACAGGTCGGCGACGAACCCCTCGCGCTCGTCGGCGCGGCTCGCGGCGGGACGGACGAAGAACAGGTGCGCCGTGCCCTGCGTGCCGCGGGTCGTCGGGCGCCGGTCGGCGGCGATGGCCTCGAGCGCGCTCGCGAGCGCCTCGGGATTGCGCGTGAACGATACCGCGGTCGCGTCGGCGAGGTACTCGCGCTGGCGCGAGATCGCGAACGCGACCAACCGGGACGCGAGCGGTGCGAGCGCCGTCACCAGCACGAGCAGCGGCAGCAGTGCGGCGAGCGGATCGCGAGACCCTTCGCCGTCGCTCGAACGGCTCTGCGTGGGCGAGCGGCGGATGCGCCAGGCGACGTCGGCGAGGAGCGCGATCGCGCCCACCGCGATCGCGATCGTCACGCCGAGCGCGGTGTCGCGGTTGCCGATGTGCGACAGCTCGTGCGCGACCACGGCCTGCGTCTGCGCGCGGTCGAGCTTCTCGAGCAGCCCGGTGGTGACGGCGATCGTCGCGTGCGCCGGATCGATGCCGGTCGCGAGCGCGTTCGGCGCGGGATCGTCGATCACCAGCACGCGCGGCTCGGGCAGACCGCTCGCGACGGCCATCTCGCGCAAGACGTTCTGCAGCTGCTGGTGCTCGTGCAGCGTCGGATCCGGTGCCGAGGCGCCGAGCGATGCCAGCACGATGCGATCACCGAACGCGTGTGCGAGCCACAGCGCGCCCGCCATCCCGGCGAGCAGCAGCAGCGTCACGATCGGCATGCCGCCGCCCCGGGACGTCTGCAGCAGGGCGTCGAGCGTCAAGCCCACGGTGACCGTCAGCACGGTGAGCGCCGCGATCAGCAGCCGCGAGCGGCGTCGGTTCGCCTGCGCGGCGGCGTGGAAGTCGATCATGCCGCGGCCGCTCGGGTGACGCGCGTCCTCAAGCGGCGAGCGCGCGTACGATCGACAGCAGCGCCAGCACCAGCAGCACGGCGATCGCGACGCGCCGGTAGATCTCGCCCGGGGCGCGGTTGAACATCCGGTCGCCGAGCGCGTTGCCGAGGGTGAGCGCGGGGAACATGAGGGCAGCGAGCACGACCGTGCGCCAGGTGACGAGCCCCGCCGCTGCGACCGACACCGAGCCTGCGACCGACAAGACGAAGAAATACGACAGCAGCGACGCGCGGCTCGACGCGGCGCTGCGCTGGCTCGCGAGGAAGTAGAGGATGACCGGCGGCCCCGCCATTGCCGTGCTGCCGTTCAGCAGGCCGGAGAGCGCACCGATGCCGAGCCGGGTGACCAGCCCGGGCTCGCGGCGCAGGCGCACGCCTGCGCCGAGCACGGCCACGGCGCCCAGCACGACGATCCCGATCAGGGCGCGCATCGGATCCGCGGGCAGCCCGTCGAGGGCGATGGTGCCGAGCGGTGTCGCGACCAGTGCTGCGATCAGGAGCGGTCGCACGGCACCCCAGTCGACGTCTCGCCACGTGCGCCCGAGCAGCTGCACCCCGGCCACGACCTGCAGCACCATCACGCACGGCACCACCTCGACCGGTGTCGCGACCAGCGTCAAGGCCGGCACCGCGGCGAGCGCGAAGCCGAATCCGGTGAAGCCGCGCAGGACTCCGGCGAAGGCGGCGGTGGCGAACGCTCCGGCGGCGGTCCAGACGGTCAGCGTCGCGGCCACGCGACGCGTCCGGGCGCGCTCACGGCGTGATGTCGTCCTGGGTGTCGTCGTCCTGCGGCGTCCCGACGTCCATCTGCGCGGGCGCCGGCACGAAGCCCGGATCGGTGGTGATCATGTCGGAGGCCGGAGCGAGGTTCTGTCCGGGGTCGTCGACGACCATCTGCGCTTCCGCCGGGACGTGTCCGGGATCGACCGTGATCATGTCTCCCGCCGGGGCCGGCTGGTAGCCCGGGTTGGTCAAGACCATGTCGTCCGACGAGCCGCCGAGCTCCGGACCGTTGGATCCCATGTCCATGTCGGCGACCTGCACGGGAGCGGGCGCCGGTGCGGTGCGTGCGGCGGGTGTCGCCGTCAGGGCGAAGGCGCAGGCGCCGGCGATCGCGGTTGCGAGCGTTCTCATCGGGCTCTTCCTCGTCGTCGATGGAGGCCGCGAGCGGCCTCGCCTGCGGCAGTTATCGGCCGTCGCGACGCGGAAGTACAGGCGCCCGTCACGCCTCGGGCCGCGGCTTGCCGATCCCGCCGAGATCGACCTTCGGCACGGTCTGCGCCTCCACCGGTGCGGTGAAGTACTCGCGGGTGGGGAAGTCGCTGCCCATCATCAGGTTGATCGGGAAGGTCTCGCGGCGCGTGTGGTACTGCCCGACGACGTCGTTGTAGTGCTGGCGCGCGAAGGCGATCAGGTTCTCGGTGTTGGTCAGCTCCTCCTGGAGCGCCAGCACGTTCTGGTTCGCCTTCAGCTCGGGGTAGCCCTCGACCACCGCGAACAGTCGGCCCAAGGCCCGGCTGAGGTCCTGCTCGGCGGCGGCACTCTGCTGCGGCCCGTGCGCGTCGAGCGCGCGCTGACGCGCCGCGACCACGGACTCCAGGGTGCTGCGCTCGTGCTCGAGCGCGCCCCGTACCGTCTCGACCAGGTTGGGCACCAGGTCGTGGCGCCGCTTGAGCTGCACGTCGATCTGGCTCCAGGCCGCCGCGGCGCGGTTCTTGAGGGCGACGAGGCCGTTGTACGCGCCGATCGCCCAGACCACGGCGATCACGACGATGCCGAGCAGCACGAAGGTCATGGCGCGTTCCTTCGCATGCACCCGGTGACGATGCGAGCACCCCGGCCGGGAGTGGTTGCGCCGCTCGCGGGCACGCAGTTAAGTCGGCGGAACGTCTTTCCGTCCATTCCTGAAACCACCATCGGATCGGTCCGGCGGCCGCCGGAGAGAAAGAACGAGGATCGAATGGCTCTGCTCGAGGGAAGGGTTGCGATCGTCACCGGCGCGGGCCGCGGCATCGGCCGCGAGGAGGCGCTGCTGCTCGCGAAGCACGGTGCGAAGGTCGTCGTGAACGACCTCGGCGGCAGCCACGACGGCGGCGGAGCATCGAGCCAGACGCCCGCGGAAGAGGTCGTGGCGGCGATCAAGGCGATGGGCGGCGACGCGATCGCGAACGCGGACAACGTCGCGGACTACAAGGCCGCACAGCGCATGATCCAGTCCGCGATCGACAAGTGGGGCGCGCTGCACGTGATCGTCAACAACGCCGGCATCCTGCGCGACCGCATGCTGTTCAACATGAGCGAGGAGGATTTCGACTCCGTCATCGCCGTCCACCTGAAGGGCACGTTCAACCTGTGCCGGCACGCGGCTGCGTACTGGCGCGAGGAGCACAAGAAGGGCAACGTGCTCAACGGCCGCCTGATCAACACGTCGTCGGACTCGGGTCTGCTGAACAACGTCGGCCAGGCGAACTATGGCGCCGCCAAGGCCGGCATCGCGGCGATGACGATCATCGCCGACAAGGAGCTGTCGCGCTACGGCGTGACCGCGAACGCGATCGCGCCGAGCGCGATCACGCGCTTGACGGTCGACGCGATGGGCCGCGGCAACGTCGAGGACACGCCGCAGGCGATGATCGATCGCGCGGGACCCGCGCACGTCGCACCGCTGGTCGTCTGGCTCGCGAGCGAGAAGGCCGGCAACGTCCACGGCGAGGTGTTCCGCGTCGGCAACGGACGCGTCAATCTCTTCCAGGGCTGGCAGGCGGTGCGCCAGGTCGGCGACTTCAAGCACGGCGTGTGGGATCCCGAAGAGCTCGGTGCCGCGATGGAGAAGGAGTTCTTCGCGAGCCCGGTCCAGAAGCAGACGATGGAAGGTCTCATGAAGGAGATGGCGGGCGCCTGATCCGATCATGTCGACGGCGTCGGTGAGATCGCGGCGGACGAGCGTAGCGGCGTTCGCCGCCGCGCTGCCCGTGCTGCTCGTCGCGTGCGGCGGCGGTGGTGGCGGTGGTCCGGTGAGCGTACCGACGGCGACGCCCGCCTCGCCG
>JAIEPK010000295.1 GCA_019749875.1 Candidatus Binatia bacterium
GCGCGCCGTCTGCGCGCGACCGCAGACGGGATCGCGCGCCGCATCGCGCGGCTCGATCCCGCTCTCGTCCGCGCCGCAAAGGCGTCCGTACGGCGCGGCGCCGACCTCACGCTCGCGCAGGGGCTCGGGCTTGAGCGCCGCCTCGCCTCCACGCTACGACCCTCCTCGCGATGAATACCGCCAACTTCCTTTCGATCCCGGCCTCGATGTTCGGCGACCAGGAGATCCTGGTCTACGGCGAGACGCGTCTCACCTACGCCGACACTCTCTCGCGCGTGCGCCGTCTGGCGAGCGCGCTCGCCGCTCGCGGCGTGGGACGTGGCAAGAGCGTCGCGGTCCTGGCGACGAACTCGCACCGCTACGTCGAGTGCTACTACGCGACCGCGACCGCGGGCGCGACGTTCGTGCCGCTCAACTATCGAGCGAAGCTGCACGAGCTCGAGCACATGATCGCGAAGGCGACGCCGTCGGTGCTGATCTACGGGCGCCGCTACGAGCCGCTGCTCGAGCAGCTCGGCGACGAGCTGCCGCGCGATCTCATCCGCATCGCGATCGAAGACGGCGAGGGCGATTCGATCGAAACCTGGATCGACGGTGCAGCGGACGAGATGGACGACGCGGAGATCGAGGAGAGCGACACCTCGGTGCTGATGTACACCAGCGGCACGACGTCGCTGCCGAAGGGCGTCATGCTGAGCTTCGGCGACTTCACCGCGTACGTCGTCGGCACGGTGGAGATGGCGGACGGAGAGCCGCGCGGTGCGGCGCTGCTGTGCGTGCCGCTGTACCACATCGCCGGTGCGACCAACATCATGACCTCGATCTGGACGGGCCGGAAGCTCGTGCTGCTGTCGCAGTTCGACGCCGGCGAGTGGCTGGAGGCGGTCGAGCGCGAGCGCATCACGCACGCCTTCGTCGTGCCGACGATGCTGAAGCAGATCCTCGACCATCCGCGCTGCGCGTCGACCGACCTGTCGAGCCTGACGAACCTCTCGTACGGCGGCGCGCCGATGCCGTTCCCGGTGATCCGCCGCGCGCTCGAGACGTTTCCCGCGTCGTGCGGCTTCGTGAATGCGTTCGGCCAGACGGAAACCACGTCGACGCTGACCGTTCTCGGCCCCGACGATCATCGCTTGACGGGCGACGCCTCCGCCGACGAGATCGTGCTGCGCCGCCTGCACTCGATCGGCCGGCCGCTGCCCGACGTCGAGGTCAAGGTCGTCGACGAGGCGGGCAACGAGCTGCCGGCCAACCAGACCGGCGAGATCCTGGTGCGCACGCCGCGGGTCATGAAGGGCTATGCGGGCGACGTCGAGGGCGGCGCGCGCATGGAGCCCGACGGCTTCCTGCACACGCGCGATCTCGGCTACGTCGACGACGACGGCTACGTGTTCCTGGTCGGGCGCCAGGACGACATGATCATCCGCGGCGGTGAGAACATCGCGCCCGCGGAGGTCGAATCGATCCTGCAGGGACACACCGCGATCGAGGAGGTCGCGGTGCTCGGGCTGCCGAGCGTCGAGTGGGGCCAGATCGTCGCCGCCGCGGTCGTGCTGCGGCCGGGCGCGACCGCGACCACGGACGAGATCTCCGAGTACTGTCGCGCGCGGCTCGCGAGCTTCAAGAAGCCGGAGTTGATCCGGGTCGTCGACGAGCTGCCGCGCAACCCGCTCGGGAAGATCCTGCGCAAGGAGCTGCGCGAGCAGCTCGCGCGCTCCTGAGGGGGCGATCGGTGCCACGCCGCGTGCCGCGCGCCGTGCTCGACGTCGATCACGCCGGCGGCGTGACGACGCTCACGATCCGCGACGGTGCTGCGGGTCTCTCGCTCGAGCTGCATGCGGCGCTCGCCGAGGCCGCGGCGGCGATCGATCTCGACGACGATGTCCGGGTCGTGGTCCTGCGCTCGCGCGGGCGGGTCTTCTGCGCGGGAGGGACCGTGCGATCGGATGCCGGCTTCGCGGACGGCGTCGCGGCGATCGCGGCGCTCCGCGTGCCGGTCCTTTGCATCGTCCAGGGGGACGCGCTCGACGAGGGGCTGGAGCTCGCGCTCGCGTGCGATCTGCGTCTGGCAGCGTCCGGCGCGCGCCTCGGCCTGACACAGCTCGCCGCCGGACGCCTGCCGCGTCACGGCGCGACGCAGCGCCTGCCGCGCGTCGTGGGCAAGGGGCGCGCGCTCGCGATGCTGTTGCTCGGCGAGTGCTTGACGGCGCGTGCAGCGCGCGACGCCGGGCTGGTGCAGTCGGTCCATGCGACGGGCGAGCTGGGACGCGCGGGGACGCGCCTCGCGCGCGCGCTGGCGGCGCGAGCGCCGATCGCACAGCGGCTCGCGAAGGAAGCGCTGCACGCCGCGAGCGATCTGCCGCTCGCGGAAGGCCTCCGTCTCGAAGGCGACCTCTACGTCCTGCTGCAGTCGACCGCCGATCGCGACGAGGGCATCGCGAGCTTCCGCGAGCGCCGGCGACCGGTGTTTCACGGGCGCTGAGCGGCAATCCGTCGCGGGCTTGCGCGGCGCGGTCCGTCCGGCGAAAGAGATCTGCCACGTCATTCCATTCGAGGAGATCGCATGCCCACCCAGCTCGGAAAGATCTATCTCTGCACGCAGTGCGGTGCGCAGTTCATCGTCACCAAGGCGGGCACCGGCGACCTGCAGTGCTGCGGCAAGCCGATGGAGCAGAAGAAGTAGTCGCCGACCGACGGCGCGCCCGCACCACGCTCAGCCGATGCGCTCGGGCGGTCGAGGTGGGGTGAGGTCTGCGAGCGCGTCGCGCGTTGCCTCGCCCGCGGCGCCGCCGCGCAACAGCATCTCGAGGTCGTCGACCGTGTCGACGTCGAGTGCGGCACCGCGGAGCGGCAGCAGTACCGTCGGCAGCGAGACGGTTGCCGCACGGTGCAGGGCGAGGCTGCCGGGGCCGAACGACGTCGCGGGCAGGACGTCCGCGGGCCGCGCGGCGAGCATGTTGGTTCCGGTGCCGTCGCGTGACGGGACGAGCACCACGCCGCGCTCCGGCAACGCTGCGATGGTTTGCGCGACGTCGGCGGCGGTGAGGTTCGGCAGGTCGCCCATGACGACCAGAACGCCGCTCGCGCCGCGTGCACGGAGCGCCGCGATGCCCTGCGCGACGCCCTCGTTGAGGCCGCCGGCGTGCGTCTCGCGGAGCGTGGTCACGCCGATCTCCTCGGCGAGCGTGGCCACCGCGTCGTCGCGCGTGACCACCGCGATGCCGGCGAGGCTCGGACTCGACGTCAAGACGGTGAAGACGTCGCACAGCATGGCGCGCGCGAGGGCGAGTCGCTGGTCGGGCGAGAGCACTGCGCCGAGCCGTGTCTTGACCGCCGGCCCGAGCTTCGCTGGCACCAGTGCCCAGAGCATCGATTCCTTGCGCCTCCGATGGTGTTCTGCCAAACAGCGCCACGTGCAGCGCCAGGCGGTGTCTCCATGCGCGTGATCGCCGGCTCGGCGAAAGGCCGGCGACTGCGAGTTCCCGCGGGGTTGCACGTGCGACCGAGCGGCGCGCGGCTGCGCGAATCGGCCTTTGGCATACTGGAGCACCGCGGCGCAATCGACGACGCGCACGTGCTCGATCTGTTCGCCGGCACGGGCGCGCTCGGCATCGAGGCGCTGTCGCGCGGTGCGGCATCTCTGGTCGCCGTGGAGCGCGATCGATCGGTGGCGAAGCTCCTCACCTCGAACGTCGAGCATGCGGGCTTCGCGGAGCGCACGCGCGTCGTGGTGCAGCCGGCGGATCGTGCCGTGGCACAGATGCCGGCGTCGGCGACCTTCGACCTGGTGCTCATCGATCCGCCCTACCGCGAAGGCCTCGCGCAGCCGGTGCTGGACCGGCTCGCCGAGCGCGGCCTGGTGAAGCCGGGCGGCCTGGTGCTGATCGAGCACGCCCGCCTCGAATCGCTCACGTGGCCCGAGACCTGGGAGCTGGAGCTCGAGCGCCGCTTCGGCGACAGCACGATCACCTTGCTGCGCGCGACGCAGCCCGACCATCGCAGCGAGGTTCCGACCCATGCCCACCACTAAGCGACCCAAAGGCCCGACGCGTTCCGCTCCGGCGAAGGCGAAGCCCGAGCAGAGTGATCCGCCGGTCGCGATCTACCCCGGCTCTTTCGATCCGATCACCAACGGCCACATCGACATCATCCGGCGCGCGCTGCGCGTGTTTCCGCGCGTCACGGTCGCGGTCGCGTACAACCCGAACAAGGACGCGGCCATGTTCACGCCCGCGGAGCGGGTCGACATGATCCGTCAGGCGCTCGCGGATGTCGGCGATCGCATCGTCGCCGACTCGTTCACCGGCTTGCTGGTCGACTACGCCGAGCGCATCGGTGCGCAGGTGCTGATCCGCGGGCTGCGCGCGGTGTCCGACTTCGAGTACGAGTTCCAGATGACGATGATGAACCGGCATCTGAAGCCGAAGATCGAGACCGTATTCATGATGGCGGGCGAGCAATACTTCTACACCAGCTCGCGCCTCGTGAAGGAGGTCGCGACCTTCGGCGGCGACGTGCGCAACCTGGTGCCGGAATTCGTCATGGACCGCTTCGCGGAGCGCATCGCGCGGAAGGCACGCGAGAAGAAGAAGGCCTGATCGTGCGCCTCTCGCCGCGCACCAAGCTCGTCAAGCCATCGGCGACGCTCGCGGTCACGACCGAGGTCGCGCGCCTGCGTGCGACCGGGGTCGAGGTCATCGACTTCGGTGCGGGCGAGCCCGACTTCGATACCCCGCAGCGCATCAAGGACGCGGCGATCCGTGCGCTCGCCGCCGGTGCGACCAGGTACACGCCGGTGGTCGGCACCAAGCAGGTGCGTCAAGCCGTCGTGGCGAAGCTGAAGCGCGTCAACGACCTCGACTACGCGGTCGACGAGACGATGGTCACCTGCGGCGGCAAGCACGCGCTCTACAACGCCTTCCAGGCGCTGTTCGGCGACGGCGACGAGGTCGTGCTGCCGGCACCGTTCTGGGTGAGCTACGCGGACATGCTGGTGCTCGCCGGTGCGCAGCCGAAGATCGTGCACGCGCCGGCGTCGCAGGGCTTCAAGCTGACGGCGGAGCAGCTCGCCGACGCGCTCGACGCGCGCTCCCGTGGCGTGATCCTGAACAGCCCGTCGAATCCCACCGGGGCGGCGTACTCGCAGGCGGAGCTGCAGACGCTGGCCGACGTCCTGATCGCCTATCCGGACGTCGCGATCGTGGTCGACGACGTCTACGAGATGCTGTTCTTCGACGGGCCGCGCCCGGCGCACCTGCTGAAGCTCGCACCGGAGCTGCGCGAGCGCACGGTCATCGTCAACTCGGTCTCGAAGACCTACGCGATGACGGGCTGGCGTCTCGGCTATGCCGCGGCACCCGCGGGCGTGATCAAGGCGATGGGCACGATCCAGGGTCAGAGCACGTCCAATCCGACCGCGCTCGCCCAAGCAGCCGCCGCCGAAGCGCTCGCCGGACCGCAGGACGAGTTGCCGGCGATGATCGACGAGTTTCGCTGGCGTCGCGACTACGTGCTGGACCGCTTCGCACGGCTCGACGGCGTGTCGTGCGTCAAGCCGGAAGGCGCGTTTTACGCCTTTCCCGACGTCTCCGGGCTGTTTCCGCGCCGCTGGCGGGATCAGCCGCTCGGCAACGCGAGCCGCGTCTGCGAGTTCCTGCTGGCCGAGGCGCGCGTGGCGTTGGTCGCAGGGGACGACTTCGCGGCGCCGAACCACATCCGGATGTCCTACGCGACGTCGCGCGAGAACCTCGCGTCCGGCTTCGACGCGATCGAGCGTGCGCTCGCGACGTTGCGCTGACGGACCCCACGCGGCGGCTTAGGCCGCAGCAGCGCCCGGTTCCTCGCGCCCAGTTGGCGCGAAAACGAAAAAGCGGCGACCCGGGTCACCCCATGGTCGCCGCCTTCGTTGCTTCGTCGCGGAGACGAAACACGCGCGCGAACTACTTGCGCATGTTCTTCTGGAAAATCGCCTCCGCCTTCGACGCTGCCGCCTCGGCGCGATCCGCCGCCTGCTGGGCACGCGTCGCGGCCGCCTCGGCGCGCGAGGCCGCAGCCTCCGCACGCGAAGCCGCCTGCTCCGCAGGGCTCGGGCCCTTCGCCTGGCTCGAGCAACCCGTGCCAGCCGACACCAGCATCAGCAGTCCCGTCGCAACGGCACCCGCCTGCATGAACTTCCGCATCGTGTCACCTCCTCCCTCTGTCTAGGTCCCAATGAATTCTCAATAAAACAAGAATTCAAAATGTCCCCAGAGGATGACACACCAATCCCGCCGTGACAAGCAGCCTCGACGTTTTCCCGTGCTCGGCTCCGGTCGATCAGGGTGCCGGCGCGTCCGCGGAGTGATCCTTGTCTCCCGAGCGTGAACTTTGTAAGCCACTACGCCCGTCCGACGCCCGGGGGTCCGGGAGTCGTGCTGCATGGTTGGGGTGGTTCGTCAGGATCTCTGGAGGGATCGTTCGCCATGGCGACGATGATTACCGACGAGTGCATCAACTGCGGTGCGTGTGAGCCCGAGTGCCCGAACACTGCGATCTACCAGGGGGGCGTCGAGTACGACTGGCAGGGTGCCAAGCACGCCGCCCTGAGCAACGAGATCTTCTACATCGTTCCGGAAAAGTGCACGGAATGCGTGGGTTTCTATGACCACGAGGCGTGCGCGGCGGTGTGCCCGGTCGACTGCTGCATTCCCAACCCGAACATCCCGGAGAGCGAGGCGGTGCTGCTCGCACGCGCCGCCGAGATCCACCCGGACAAGACCTTCGGCCCCGATTCGCCGTCGCGCTTCAAGGGCGACGGCGCAGCAGCTGCTCCTGCACCCGCTGCGGCGCCGGCCGTCGC
>JAIEPK010000124.1 GCA_019749875.1 Candidatus Binatia bacterium
CGCGGCGCGGCTTCCGGCCCGGACCGCCGCGCACCAGCGGCGAGGTCGTGCGTGTGGTGCGGCGCGCGCTGCAGCTCGTCGTCGGAACGCTGACGCGCGGTGCACCGCCGTCGCCGTGGTCGGACGGCGGCATCCGGCGCCGCGGCGTGCGTCGCGAGCGTCTCGGACCGCAGCGCTTCCGGCTGATCCCGGAGAACGACCTCTATCCCGTGTTCGAGCTCGAGGGCGGGATCGCGCCGCAGGACGAGCACGACGGTGCTCTGGCGGTGGCGCGCTTCGTCGACGGACCGACCGCGACGCGCGGACCGGTCGCGGCACTCGAGCGCATCCTCGGCGACGCGAGCGATCCCGAGGTCCAGTTCCTGACCATCGCGCTCGAGCACGGGCTGCGCGTCGAGTTCCCGCCCGACGTGGCTGCCGAGGCCGACGCGCTGCCGCTCGATCCATCGAGCGCGGACCTGACCGGACGCGAGGACCTGCGCGCGCTGCCGTTCGTCACCATCGACGGCGAGACCGCGCGCGACTTCGACGACGCGGTCTGCCTGGAAGACCTGCCGCACGGCGGCGAGCGGCTGTGGGTCGCGATCGCCGACGTGTCGCACTACGTGCGGCCCGGCACCGCGCTGGACACCGAGGCGGTGCTGCGCGGCACCAGCGTCTACTTCCCCGATCGCGCGGTCCCGATGCTGCCCGAGCGGCTGTCGAACGAGCTGTGCTCGCTGAAGCCGCAGCGCGACCGGCTCGTGATGGTCGCGTGCATCGAGTACGACCGGCACGGCGCGATCGCGCAGAGCCGCTTCCTGCGCGGCGTGATCCGCAGCCACGCGCGCCTGACCTACACCCAGGTCGCGGCCGTGCTGTCCGACACCACCACGCCGCAGATCGCCGCGTGGCGCGCGGAGCTCGCGCCGCTCCTGCCGCAGCTCGCGCGCATGCGCGCGCTCATGCAGCGCCTGCTCGCGCAGCGGCTCGCGAACGGCTCGCTCGACCTCGATCTGCCGGAGGCGCTGATCGACCTCTCGGAGGAGGGGCGCAGCGTCGGCGTGCGCCTGTCCACGCGCAACGACGCGCACCGCATGATCGAGGAGATGATGCTCGAGGCGAACCAGGCGGTCGCGCGCTTTCTCGAGGAGCGCGGCGTGCCGTTCCCGTACCGCATCCACGAGCCGCCCGATCCCGACGACGTCGACTCGCTGAACGAGTTCCTCGGGCCGTTCGGCCTGCACGTCGCCTTCGACGCGGTGGTGGCGCCGCGCGACCTGCAGCCGGTGCTCGCCGGCGTGTCGGGGCACGCGCTCGGTCGCGTGCTGTCGCGCCAGATCCTGCGCGCGCTGATGCAGGCCCGCTACTCGACCGACAACGCCGGCCACTTCGGGCTCGCGTTCACGACCTACTGCCACTTCACCTCGCCGATCCGCCGCTACCCGGATCTGCTCGTGCACCGTCAGCTCGGGCTGGTCCTCGACGGCGAGGGCGAGCGCGCGGCGGGGCAGGGCGGGCTCATGGAGTCGCTCAGTGTGTCGAGCTCGGTGCGCGAGCGCGAAGCCGTCGCGGCCGAGCGCGCGATGCTCGATCTCAAGCGCTGCGAGTTCATGCTCGAGCACCTGCTCGAGCCCGAGCCGGCGATGATCGTGAGCGTGGCGCCGTTCGGCTTCTTCGTCGAGCTCGAGGCGTATCCGATCGAGGGGCTCGTTCGCGCCGAGGAGCTGCCGGTGCAGGTGACGTACGACGACGCGACGCAGGTGCTGCTTGCGCGCCGCAGCGGCGAGCGCTTCCGGCTCGGCGACCGCGTGCTGGTCGAGGCGATGGAAGTCTCGCTGGCGCGGCGGCAGATCGCGTTCCGCTACCTCGAGCGCCTGGCGCCCGGTGTCGAGCCGGGCATCGCGCCGCGCGGCGGTGACGGCGACGAGCCGAGGCCGCGCACACACGCGGCGCGCTCGACGGCGAAGGGGCGTCGTGAGACGAAGGCCACCCGCCCGAAGCAGCGCGAGGCGGGCGGTGCGAGCGAGATCGGCGGCGTCCCCGTCAAGAAGAAGCGGAAGGGACAGGGGCAGATGAAGGCGCGCAAGCGAGCGAAGATCGGCAAGCGTCGGAAGCCGTCACGATGAGCTTCCGCGACCAGGCAGCGATCGTCGGCGTCGGCGAGACGGACTACGTGCGCGGCGCCGACAAGCTGCCGCTGGAGCTGATGCTCGACGCGGCGCGCGAGGCCGTCGCCGACGCGGGCTTGACGCTCGCCGACATCGACGGGCTCATCCCGCCGTCGGGCTTCACCACCACCGAGGAGCTGGCGGCGAACCTCGGCATCGCGGACCTGCGCTACGCGGTGACCGTCCACATGGGCGGTGCCAGCGCCACGGCGGCGCTGCAGAGTGCGGCGATGGCGGTTGCGAACGGGCTCGCGAAGTACGTCCTGTGCGTGGTCGGCTGGAACGGCTACTCGGCGTTCCGTCCGAAGCCCGGCGCGCGCCAGCCGAAGCTCGGCTTCGGCCCGACGGCGCTCGCCGACACCATCATGGACTTCTACATGCCGTACGGCGCGATGCTGCCGGTGCAGATGTACGCGTGGATCTGCACGCGCCACAAGAAGCTGTACGGCACGCGCGACGAGGACACCGGCCACGTCGCACTCGCGTGCCGCAAGCACGCGCAGCACAACGCCAAGGCGTCGATGCGCGGCAAGCCCCTGACCATGGAGCAGTACCTCGCCGCGCGCTGGGTGTCGGAGCCGTTCCGGCTCTACGACTGCTCGCTCGAGACCGACTGCGCGAACGCGATCGTCGTCACGACCGTCGAGCGCGCGCGCGATCTGAAGCACCGGCCGGCGATCATCATGGGTGCGGCCGAGGGACACCCGTATCCCGCGGACGACATCCCGAGCCGGCCCGACCCGTTCCGCATCGGCCTCAGCTTCGCCGCGCCGAAGGCGTTCGAGATGGCGGGTGTGAAGCCGCACGACGTCGACTTCCTGCAGATCTACGACTGCTTCACCTACGTCGTGCTGCTGCAGCTGGAAGCCCTCGGCCTGTGCGGGCGCGGCGAGGCCGGTGCGTTCGTGCGCGACGGACGCATCGAGCTCGGCGGCGAGTTCCCGATGAACACGCACGGCGGTCTCCTGTCGCAGGGCCACATGTGGGGCATGAACCACCTGATCGAGGCGACCCGCCAGCTGCGCGGCGAGGCGGGCGACGCGCAGGTGCCGGACGCCGAGCTCGGCCTCGTCACGGGTTGGGGCGACTTCGGCGACGGCAGCGTCGCGATCCTCAGGAGGTGACCGTGCGCGGGCTGTCGATCGGGTCGGAGGTGACGCCATGAGCGGGATGTCGATCGCTCCGGAGCGCGGCTTCCACGTGCGCTACACGCCGAGCCCGTCGGGCTTCGCGGCCGAGTTCTATCGCCACTGCGCGCAGGGCGAGCTGCGCTTCCAGCGCTGCTCGAAGTGCCGCACGTGGCGCCACCCGCCGCGCGTCACGTGCGGACGCTGCGGCTCCGAAGACTGGGCCTGGGAGGCGTCGTCGGGGCGCGGCACGCTGTTCTCGTGGACCGTCACGCACCAGGCGCTGGCACCGGGCTTCGCCGACGACGTGCCGTACGCGGTGATCGTGGTCGAGCTCGAGGAGGGCCTGCGGCTGGTGTCGGGCGTGCGCGGCATCGCGCCGCACGAGCTCGAGCTCGGTATGGCACTGCAGGTCGAGCTCGTGCCGGTGTCGGACGCGATCGCGCTGCACTGCTTCCGGCGCGCCTGACAGCAGATGGGGCCGTCCTCAGGATGTGCCGGCGTTGACATCAAGATGCCAGGCTGAAATCCTCATGACGTGCGCACGACGCTGACACTGGACGAGGACGTCGCCGCGAAGCTCAAGGCGGCGGCCCGTCGTTCGGGGCGGTCGTTCCGCGAGGTGGTGAACGAAGCGCTTCGCCGCGGGCTCGTCGGCGCGCGGTCGGCCCCGCGCGAGCCGTTCCGGATCCGGCCGCGGAGTCTCGGTGGCTTGCGGCCGGGGATCCGGGTGGATGACGTCGGGGCGCTCCTCGAGCAGGTCGAGGGCCCGGATCATCGGTGATCCTCGTCGACGCGAACCTGCTGCTGTACGCCTACGACCCCGACAGCGCCCGGCACGACGCGAGCCGCCGGTGGCTGGAGGAGGCCCTCTCCGGCAACGAGCTCGTGCGGTTCGCGTGGTTGACGCTGTGGGCATTCATCCGGATCTCCACCAACCGTCAGGTCTACGTCCGTCCGTTGTCGTCCGAGGAGGCGCAAGCGGCGGTCGCCTCGTGGCTGGCACAGCCGAACGCCGGGGTTCTCGAGCCTGGTGAACGTCACCTCGAGATCCTTCATCGCCTGATCGAAGCCGGCCAGGCGACCGGTCCCCTGATCATGGATGCCGCACTGGCTGCGATCGCGCTCGAGCACGGTGCGACCGTGTGCTCGACCGATCGCGACTTCGCGCGCTTCCCCGGCCTCGAGTGGATCAACCCGATCGAGACCTGACGGCGGAGCACGTCACCGCGCGAAGCAGTCCATCATCTCCTGCATCGCGACCATCTGGTTGCCGTTCGCCGACGACGGCACCAGGATCGGCGTGCGCACGCCGGCCGCGAGCCACGCCTCGAAGCCGTCGCGGACCTTGCTCGCAGGCCCGTAGAGCGTCGTGTCGGCGAGCCAGCGGTCGCTCATGAGGCCGGGCAGGGCGTCGCGGTCCTTGCGCTCGAGCGCCTGCTCGATCGCGGTCATCTCCTCGACGTAGCCGGCCTTCTTCCAGTACTCGCGGTAGTTCGGCAACGTCACGTAGCCGGACAGCGTCTTGCGGTTGACGGCGGCCGCGGCGGCGACGTCGTCCGAGATGCAGGTCGGGATCATGTTGCCGACGAAGAAGTCGGCGCTCGACTGCTTGTCGGCCGGCAGCACGCCCAGCGAGTGGCCCATGTAGCTGCGCGCCGCGTTCGCGAATACGACGCCTTCCGCGACCTCGCCGGCGAGCTTGACCATCGGATCGCGCAGCCCGGCGAGCACGATCGGCGGCAGCTCGCCGACGCGCGGGACCTCGCGCAGCGCCTTCACGAAGGCACGCATGTCGGCGAGCGGCTTGCCGACGGTGATGCCGAGGTGGCGGTGGATCGCGCCGTGGCTGACGCCGATGCCGAAGTGGAAGCGGCCGCCGGACAGCTCGTGCACGAGGGCTGCGGTCTGCGCCCAGTCGTTCACGTGCCGCGTGTAGATGATCGAGATCGCGGTGCCGAAGCGGATCGTCTTCGTCGTCAAGGCGAGCGCCTCGCACAGGCCGAGCGCGTCGCCGAAGCTCGCGCAGTAGAGGCCGGTGAAGCCGCGGCGCTCGAGCTCCTGCGCGAGCTCCAGGGTGGCGCGCCGGCGGCCGTGCATGGCGGCGAGGGCGATCGAAGGCATGGGCGTAGGCGTGCTCATCGGGTGTCCTTCTTTTCGGGGAAAGCGGGCTTCAGCTCTTCTTCGCGGCCAGCTCGAGCACCAGGCGGTACAGGAACTCGAGACCGGGCTGCAGGCTCGCCGCCGGGATGCGCTCGTCGATGCCGTGCATGCGGTTCTCGTCGTCGTCGGTGAGCCCGATCGGGTTGATGCCGTACGAATGGATGCCCTTCGCGCGCAGGAAGCGCGAGTCGGTCGCACCGCGCGACATGAACGGCACGATCGGCAGGCCGGGCCACATCTGCTCGACCACGGCGCGGATCGCGAGCGGGCCGGGGCCGCTCAGCTCCGACGGCTCGCCGAAGCCGAACTCGTTGGTCGGCGTGACCTCGAGCTTGGGATCGCCGAGCGCGCGCTGCAGCGCGCTCTGCACGTCGGCGACGCTCTCGCCGGGAAGAATCCGGCAATTGACGTTGGCGGTCGCCTTCGCGGGCAGCGCGTTGACGCGCGAGCCGCCCGACAGCATGGTCGCGACGCAGGTGGTGCGCAGCGTCGCGGCGAGCGTCGGATCCTTGTCGAGCACCGCCAGCGCGTCCGCGGGCAGCTCGCCGCCGGACGCCGCGAGCGCGCGCATCGCGGCCGCGACCTCGGGCTCCTCGAGCGGCGCTCGATTCTCGAAGTAGGCGCGCGTCACCGGCAACAGCCGCGGTGCGAAGCGATGCGTCGCGAGCTTCGCGAGGCCGGCCGACAGCGCATAGATCGCGTTGTCGGCACGCGGCACCGACGAGTGCCCGGTCGTTCCGCGCGCCGTGATGGTGAAGTCCTGATACTGCTTCTCCGCGGTCTGCAGCTGGATCAGCTTGGGGCGCCCCTGGTCGTCGAGAGACAGGCCGCCGCCCTCGTTGAGCGCGATCTCCGCCGCGATCGACTCGGGCTCGTGCTCGAGGATCCAGCGCACGCCGGCGCCGCCGCTCTCCTCGTCGCCGGTCCAGGCGACGATCACGTCGCGCACGAGCGGGACGTCGTGCTGCTTCAGCAAGATCAGCGTCTGCAGCGCGAGGGCCGCCATGCCGAAGTCGTCGGCGACGCCGCGGCCGACGAGATACCCGCCGATGTCGGTCATCTTGCGCGGATTGGTCGACCAGTCCTGACCGTCGGTGCCGACCACGTCGACGTGCGCGATGAGCAGCAGCGGCCTCGCCGAGCCGTCGCCCGGCAGGCGCGCGACCAGGTTCTCGCGTCCGGGGGCGAACTCGGTCACGCGGAACGGGATGCCGGCCTGCTCGAGGCGCTGCTTGCCGAGCGCAACCGCACGCGCCTCGTTGCCCGGCGGGTTGGTCGTATCGGCCGCGACCAGCGCGCCGAGGAGATCGCGCGCCGCCGCGGCGCCGGCGGCGAAGTCGACCTTCTTCGCCGCGTCGCGCGCCGGCATGTCGGGCTGTGCGCCGCCGAGCGTCGGCGTCGCGAGCAGGGCG
>JAIEPK010000574.1 GCA_019749875.1 Candidatus Binatia bacterium
CGCGCGAGACGCGCGTGCTCGGGGTCGACGTGGCGCGACCGCCGGTGCCGCTCGTCGAGCGCGTGGCGAAGCTCGCCGCCGCGACGGCGGCGCTGGGCGGGCTCGCGACACCGGCGAACGCGCCGATCGTGGTCGACCACGTCGGTCCGGGCTACGCGGCGATCAGCGACGAAGCGCGCGCCGCGGTGCGCCTCGCCGCCTGCAGCGAAGGTCTGGTGCTCGACCCGGTCTACACGGGCAAGGCCATGGCCGGCCTGATCGCCGAGGCACGCGCCGGCCGGGTCGGCGGCACGGTCGTCTTCTGGCACACCGGTGGCGCCCCGGCGCTCTTCGCCGACGCGTACCGGGCGTTCTAGACGCTACCGCCCGCGCAGGCGTTCGGGTGCCGCAGCGCCGTGCGCCCCGGTGTCCCACGCCGCGGCATTCGCGCGCAGCGTCGCGAGGGTCGCGCCTGCGACGCCGAGCGGCAGCAGGAACGGCGCGAAGAAGAAGGGCAGGGCGAGCCCGCCCCAGAGGAGGAAGCCGCGCCGCACGCGGCGGAAGCGCTCGCGCACCGGCAGCCCCTTGCGCGCGATGGTGACGTCGCACAGCGTGAGCGCGACCAGCCACAGCCCGCCGAGCGCCGACAGCGGTGCCGTCACGGCGGCCAGCGACAGGAGCAGGAAGAGCAGCCCGAGCAGCGCCTGGATCGCGGCGAGGCCGAGCGCCTGGAAGATGGGCTTGACGGTCGTCTGCCAGAGCTGGCGCAGCGACGCCGGCGTGCGGTCCGGCTGGCCCAGGACCAGACTCTCCACCGCCTGCGACAGCCACTCGAGGAACGGCGCGTTCACCACCTGCGCGACCACCACCGTTGCGACCAGCGCGAGCCCGAAGCCGAGCAGCAGGCCGAGAATCTCCGCGGCGCCGGCGACGACGCGCCGCAGCCAGTCGAGACCCCACGGCCAGGTCTGCACGAAGTCGGGTCGCACGACGTCGCGATGCTCCCACACCAGCACGGCGAGACCGCTGAAGATGAGTGCGCTCAGCACGAGCGGCAGCAACACCAGCGCGAGCAGCCGCGGCGTGCGCAGGGTGAGGCGAGCGCCGCGCAGCGCGAGATGAACGCCGGTCGCGAGCTCGCCGAGCCCGGGGCGCGGCTGCAGCGGCTCGAGCAGATCGCGGCGGGCGATGCGACCCGCGCAGCGCGTGCAGGCTCGGCCTTTCCGCGGGCTCGCGCAGATCGGACAGCGTGGGATCACGCGGACGGTCCCCGTGGAACCGCAGCGGCGGGCTGCTGCCGAGGCGGAGGCGAGCCGGACCGGGAGGGTGCCAGCGCGCCTGCGCCCCGCGTCGAGGCGACTCGTCTCACGCTGCGAGACGAAGCGGGGTGTTGGGGATGTCGCATGGCGAAATGGGTTTGATCCCTTCCCAGATCTTCCCCTAGAGTCGCACGTCGGCAAGCGGACCCGCCAGGGGCCGCAGATTCATGGATGGTGGCCTTTCCCGTCGGCGGAGCGGCGCCATCGGTCGGACCGGTCGCAGGCGCGTCCGGTGCGGCTGCCGTCCCGTTCGTTCGTCGTACCGTTGGTCCGCTACGCAACGCCGTCCGTTTCCTTCGCTCGTTCTTCGTTCCGCAGCCCCGCGTTCGCCATGCCCGCCGCTTTTTGGCTTGCCAAGTGAGAGCTCATGCGCCAGAGACCGACCATGTACAAATCTTGTCTGACGACCGTCGTCGCGGCGTTCCTCGCCGTTCTCGTCTCGTCCGCGGCCCATGCCGCCACCGCGACCTTCGTGAGCCTCGCGAACGGGCGCGCGGTGAGCGGCCTGCAGAACGGCAGCCCCCGCAGCCTGGGGTACGCCGGTACGTTCAACATCCAGATCGACGGCGTGAACCCGACCCGCGAGGCGTACTGCGTCGACATCAACAACGGCATCGCACCGGGCAACACCGTGCCGCAGGCGCCGGTCGACTACCCGGGTGAAGTCCTGTTCATCCTGAACAATGCGTTCCCGCAGCCGAACACGATCGGCACGCCGCTGTCGCCGGTCGCCGACGAGGCGGCAGCCGTGCAGTGCGCGATCTGGAGCTACACCGACAACATGGTGTGCGACACGCCGAGCAACGTCGGTGTGCGTGCCGCGGAGATCGTCGCAGCGGCCAATGCCGCCGGGCCGCAGTCGCTCGGCGTCGTGCCGCACAGCCTGAGCGTGACCCCGGCGTCGGCGACCAACTTCCTGCCCGGCGACACGAGCCACGGCGTGTCGGCGACCTTGCTCGACGGCGACGGGGCGCCGCTGTCGGGCTTCACGATCAGCCTCCAGATCACCAGCGGCCCGGCGAGCGGCTTCTCGACCAGCGGCGCCTCGCCGACGCTCTCCGCGACCTACGCGAACTCCACCGCCGGCACCGACACGATCCGCGCGACCACCAGCTTCACCGTGCCGACCGGGCAGAAGTTCAAGGAAGCCGGCAAGCAGGGCATCGTGCTCGCCGGACAGCCCACCACGGGCAGCATCACCGGCACCGCCACCAAGTCCTGGGTGAACCAGCAGTGCGGCAACGGCGTCAAGGAAGGCACCGAGGAGTGCGACGACGGCAACCAGGTCAACACCGACGCCTGCACCAACGCGTGCCGCAACAAGCGCTGCGGTGACGGCTTCACGCAGTCGGGCGAGCAGTGCGACGACGGCAACCAGAACCAGAACGACGCGTGCAAGAACGACTGCACGAACAACGTCTGCGGCGATCAGATCGTCAACCCGAGCGCCGAGGAGTGCGACGACGGCAACGCCGTGAACAACGACGGCTGCACGAACCTCTGCAAGTCGCCCGCCTGCGGTGACGGCATCGTCCAGACCGGCGAGCAGTGCGACGACGGCAACCGGGTCGACACCGACGGCTGCACCAACGTCTGCGCGAACGCGCGCTGCGGCGACGGCATCACCGGACCCGGCGAGCAGTGCGACGATGCGAATCAGATCAACACCGACGCCTGCACCAACGCGTGCCAGAACGCGCGCTGCGGCGACACCATCGTCGGTCCGGGCGAGCAGTGCGACGACGGCAACCAGGTCAATTCGGACGGCTGCAGCAACGCCTGCCGGCTGCCGGCGTGCGGCGACGGCATCGTGCAGGCGGGCGAGCAGTGCGACGACGGCAACCAGAGCGACACCGATGCCTGCACGACGGCGTGTCGGAACGCGCGCTGTGGCGACGGCTTCGTCGGTCCGGGCGAGCAGTGCGACGACGGCAACCAGGTCGATGCCGACACCTGCACGAACGCGTGCCAGAACGCGCGCTGCGGCGACGGCATCACCGGCCCCGGCGAGCAGTGCGACGACGGCAACCAGGTCGACACCGACGGCTGCGACCACAACTGCCTGGTGCCGTACTGCGGCGACGGCACCGTCAATCAGCCTTCGGAGCAGTGCGACGACGGCAACAACCTGAGCGGCGACGGCTGCAGCCCGTCGTGCCAGCGGAGCGAGATCTGCACCGACCAGCAGGACAACGACTCCGACGGTCGCGTCGACTGCGACGACTCGGACTGCGGCTGCCTGGTGACCGTCAAGGCCTGCGGCCATCCGTGCCCGGCGCGCATCTCGTTCAAGCCGTCGGCGCCCGACCGTCTGCAGTTCCAGGTGAACGTGACGCCGACCCAGATGATCGATCCGGCGAACGTCAACGTCGGCGTCGCGCTCACCAACGCGAACGGCATCATCTACGCGGCGTCCCTGCTGCCGGGGGATCTCAAGTCGCAGGGCAAGCTGTGGCTGTTCCGCGACGCCGATGCGGCGAGGGGAGCGGGGATTCGCGGTGGCCTGCAGGTGGTGCGCGTCCGCACCAAGGACCACGTCACCTACCGCTTCGACGTGAAGGCGAACAGCGATCTGCTGCAGCAGCTCGCGACGCTGCCCGAGATGACGATCCAGATCGTCGTCGGCAGCGACGCCTTCCAGCAGACGGCGACCTGGGATCCGCTGCGCAACGGCTGGAAGGTCAACCTGCAGTAGCCCGGGGGGACGGGTGACGAAAAAAGGGTGCGGCCGCCGCGGCGGTCGCACCCTTTTTCGTTTCCGGCGGAGCGCCTGGTCCGCTCCGCGGCGGCGCTGCGACCCGAGAGGACGTGGGTCGCCGACGCTCGATCAATGCCTGGCCGCGGGCCGCCGCGACCCTGAGTGCCCGGCCGCGGGCCACCGCGGCCTCGGGCTCATCCGTTTCCGCCCTGCTTCGTCATCAGATCCCGGAGCGCCTCGCTGGCCGACAGGTCGAGGTTCTCGTTGAACTCGAGGTCGAAGGCTTCCGGATTGGCCCCGCGCTCCTCGGCGCGGCGGGCGCGATGGTCCTCGAGCCGGTCCTGCTTCGCCTTCTTCTTCTCCTGGCGAGCCAGCTCCTTCTGTCGCTTCTGGAAGGTGGGTTTCGCTCTCCTCACGCGTCGTCCTTTGCTGCTCTCCGCGGGTCTTTTGCGGCGGGCCCCCGCGGTCTGGCCGAAAGCTGCTTTTTCTCCTAGCACGGCCCGGCGGACGTTGCTGCCGCTGAATGGGGCGGCGAATTGACTGCCGCGAGCCGGGGCGGCAGCGTGCCGGTGCACGTCCCGGAGCCGAGCGGGCCGTGCCACGAGGGATCCCCATGACGACGTCGCGAGTCCTCCGTTCGCTGCTGGTCCTGCTGCTCGTCGCCGACGCTCGCTTCGCGTCCGCGGCCGTGTTGACGGTCGCTCCCTCGGGCGGGGACTTCACGAGCGTGCAGGCGGCCCTGGACGCGGCCGTCGCGGGCGACACCATCCGGGTGCACGAGGGCCCGACGCCGTACTTCGAGAAGATCGCCTTCCCGCGCAGCGGCAACGCCGGGGCAGGATTCATCAGCCTCGAGGCCGCGCCCGGCGAGCACCCCGTGCTCGACGGCACCGGCGTATCCGGCAGCGACATGGTGCGCATCGAAGGCCGCAGCTGGGTGCGCATCCAGGGCTTCGAGATCCGCAACCATCTGAACGTCAACGACGGATCCGGGGTGCGCATCACCGGCACCGGCTCGCACGTCGAGGTCCGCGACAACGAGATCCACGAGATCCGCGGCCGGCACGCGATGGGCATCACCGTGTACGGAACCGAGGTGACGCCGATCTCCGACCTCGTCATCGACGGCAACGAGATCCACCACTGCGATCCCGCGACCAGCGAGGCGCTCGCGATCAACGGCAACGTCGACGGCTTCGCGGTCACGAACAACGTCGTGCGCGACGTGAACAACATCGGCATCGTGATGATCGGCGGCGAGACCGACATCCAGCCCGATTCGTCGAAGGTCGCGCGCAACGGCGTGTGCAGCGGCAACCGCGTCGCGCGCGCGCGATCGTCCTACGGCGGCGGCTTCGCGGGCGGCATCTACGTCGACGGCGGCCGCGACATCGTGGTCGAGCACAACGTCGTGACGGAATCGGACCTCGGCATGGAGATCGGCGCCGAGAATCCCGGCATCGTCGCGAGCGGCATCGTCGTTCGGAACAACGTCCTGCACCACAACGACAAGGCCGGGCTCGTGTTCGGCGGCTACGCGTCCGGCGTCGGCCGCGTGCGCGACAGCGAGTTCCGCAACAACACCACGTATGCGAACGACACGCTCGGTGCGGGCTTCGGCGAGCTGTGGATCCAGTACGCGGACGCGAACGTCGTGCGCAACAACGTCTTCGTCTCGACGTCGGCGAATCTGCTCTTGCAGTCGGACGCCGGCAACACCGGCAACGCGATCGATCACAACGTCTGGTGGGCGCCGGGCGGTGCCGCCGCCGCGCGCTTCGTGTGGAACGGCAACGAAACGGTCGGCTTCGCGGCGTACCGCGCCGCCACCGGGCAAGACGCGAGCTCGGTGTTCGCCGATCCGCAGATCGTCGCGCCGCTCGCGGAGGACTTCCACGTCGGCGGGGCGTCGCCGGCGGTGAATGCCGGCGATCCGGCCACCGTGCTCGCACCCGGTGAGACCGACCTCGACGGGGCGCCGCGTCTCTCCGGACCGCGCGTCGATGCCGGCGTGGACGAGATCACCTGCGGCGACGGCGTGCAGAATCCCGGCGAGGAGTGCGACGACTCCAACACCGTCGACGGCGACGGCTGCGACTCGAACTGCACGTTCACCGCCTGCGGCAACGGCGTCGTGACCGCGGGCGAGCAGTGCGACGACGGCAACCTCGCCGCCGGCGACTGCTGCGCCGCGACCTGCCAGTACGAGACGAACGGCAGCACCTGCGACGACGCGAACCCGTGCACCAACCTCGACGCGTGCGCGGCCGGTGTCTGCAGCGGCGTCGCGGCGCCCGCGACGTCGTGCCACGCGACCGAGCGCAGCTCGCTGGTGCTGCGCGACCAGGCGCTCGACGGCCGCGACCAGCTGGTGTGGCGCTGGTCGCGCGGCGACGCGGTGACGCTCGGCGACCTCGGTGATCCGATCTCGGGTGGCACGTCGTACGCGCTGTGCCTCTACGACACCGTCGGCGGCACGCCGTCGCTGGCGCACCCGCCGATCGTGATTCCGAGCGGCGGCACGTGCCGCGGCAAGGCGTGCTGGAAGGCCGTCGGAACGTCGGGCTTCAAGCGCAGCGATCGCGACCGCGCGCCCGACGGCGTCGAGAGCGTGCTGCTGCGCGCCGGGGTCGCCGGCAAGTCGAGCATCGTGCTGGTCGCGCGCGGTGCGAGCCTCGCACCGCCGGTGCTGCCGCTCGCGCAGGATCCGACGGTGACGGTGCAGCTGCGCAGCAGCGGCGGCGCGTGCTTCGGCGCCGCGTACACGGCGCCGGCGCGGAAGAGCGACGCGACGCAGTTCCGCGACCAGACGCCGTGAGCACCGCGACGTGCGGCGCAGGAGCTCCGCCGCGCACCGC
>JAIEPK010000193.1 GCA_019749875.1 Candidatus Binatia bacterium
CGCCGAGCCGACGCCGCCGCTCGCCCCGTGCACGAGCAGCGTCTCGTCCGGCAGGATGCGCGCGCGCTGGAAGAGGCCGCGATACGCCGTCGCCCAGGGGATGCCGATCGCAGCGCCGGCGGCGAAGCTCACGTGCTCCGGCAGCGGGTAGACGTCCGCCGCGGCGGCGAGGGCGAGCTCGGCGTACGAGCCGGTGAACGCCCGGCTCGTGAACACGCGCTCGCCGACGCGCAGGCTCGTGACGCCCTCGCCCAGCGCGTCCACCACGCCCGCCGCGTCGCCGCCGGGCGTGTACGGCAGCGCGGCCGCATACCCCTGCTGACCCGCGCGGATGTAGGTCTCGACCGGATTGACGCCGGCCGCGTGCACGCGGATGCGCACCTGCCCGGCGGCGGGCTGCGGATCACCGACCTCCTGCAGGACCAGCACCTCGGGCCCACCGTGCTTCTCGACGCGAATTGCCTTCATGACCGCCCCTCCCGCGCGAGCGTGCTCGCTCGAAGAGCCTGGATCTATCTCCCGCGCGGGCGCGATGGTAGCGACGCGTGCTCAGGAGCTGCGCCGGCCGAGCACCTGGATGAGCTCGGCGACCTTGCGCCGCTGCTGCTTCGCATCGCCGCTGCGAATCGCCTCCTCGACGCAGTGCGAGACGTGGTCGCGCAGCATCTCCTCCTCGACGCGCCGCAGCGCGGCCTTGACCGCCTGGATCTGCGTGATGACGTCGATGCAGTAGCGATCGTCTTCCAGCATGCGCGCGATGCCACGCACCTGCCCTTCGATGCGACCGAGCCGCGCGGCGCAGGCCTTCTTGGTGGCGCTGTTCACGCGCTCCTGGATACCCATACCCCCCAGCATGTCAACGGGCGCTTCTCTGTGAAGGCCAGAACTTACGGTCGGCGAATCGGCATCATCGACTGATACCCCATGAGGGTATATGGCTTGGACCTCACGAGAAACAGGGAGGACTCTCGCACCATGGATGCCACCGGCAAGACTCATCGCCACGGCTTCGTGCCCGCGCTCGGCTACGACCTGCTGACGCCGCTCTACGACACCCTGGTCGCGGTGACGCTCAACGAGCGCGCCGTCAAGCAACAGCTCGTCGCGCAGGCGCGGATCGCCCCCGGCATGACGGTCGTCGACCTCGGCTGCGGGACCGGCACGCTGGTTCTGATGATCAAGCGTGCGCAGCCCGCGGCACACGTGATCGGCGTGGACGTCGACGCGAAGATCCTCGGCATCGCACGCGCGAAGCTGGATGCTGCGGGTGTCGACGTGGAGCTGCGGGAGGGCCTCGTGCAGGAGGTCGGGCTCGCGCCCGGATCGATCGATCGCGTGCTGACGAGCCTCGTCCTGCATCACCTCACCAGCGACGAGAAGGTCGCGGCGCTGCACACGCTGCACACGGCGCTGCGCCCGGGCGGCGAGCTGCACGTGCTCGACTTCGGCCCGCCGCACAATGTGCTGATGTCGCTGGTGTCGGCGCCGTTCCGCTTCTTCGACGGCCACTCGCGCACCGACGACAACTTCTCGGGACGCATGCCCGAGATCATCGCGCGGGCCGGGTTTCGCGACGTCGCCGAGCGCGGGCACCGCATGACGGTGTTCGGCACGCTGGTGTACTGGAGCGCGGTCGCCTGAAGGTCGCCCGCAGGCGTGACGACGGCGCGTCGTGAGCGCCGTCGTCACGGACCCGCGCCGCGGGTTGCGCGCGCGAACGGGCGGCGCGGCGCCGAACGCCCGGCGCACGATGTCAGTCGAAGAGACGGCGGCCCTCCAGGTAGCCCATCTCCAGCAGCCGCGCGGCGGGCGTACGCTGCGCGAGCTCGCGACGGATGGGGCCCACGTCGAGCGGCTGCGTGAGCGGCGGCATCCAGTCGTCGTGGTGGCAGAGCACCACGCTCCCCGGCCGCAGCAGCTCGACCTCGGCGGCGACGAAGCCGGCGAGCGTGCCCTGCACCGGCTCGCCGTCGACGTTGCCGCGGCCCACCGCCGCGAGCAGCGCCACGTCGGGACGCAGATCGCGCAGGATGCCGCTCCAGTGCCCCGAGCTGTCCTTCCACAGGATCGATCCGGCCGGGGTCTCGATCAGGTAGGCGAGCGCTCCGCCCTCGCCGCGCGGCAGGCGGTCGCTCTCGTGCATGTGCGCCGCGACCTCCGCGCCGAGGGCGCCCGAGTGCAGCATCTCCATGCCGCGCGCCATGCGCAGCGCCCGCTCCTGGTGCGCGATGCCGAGATCCCCGAGGCACGGATCGTCGGCCGCGCCGGCCATCGTCGCCCAGATGCACGAGTGCAGGCTCGGAAACACGCGCACGCGGACGCCGCTGCCGAGATCGATCGGCTCGCCCCCCGCGACCGCCAGCAGCTGCGCCTCGGGAATTTCGTCCTTGTCGTGCAGCAGCCGGACGGTCTCGTGCGAGCCGATCACCGTCGCGCCGGTACGGCGCGCGATGCGCTCTGCACCCCACAGATGGTCGAAGTGCGAGTGCCCGACCAGGACGAAGTCGGCCTGCGTCACGTCCGCGACCGTCATGCCCACCGGCGGCGCCGCGGGCACGCGATCGATGTAGGCGTCGAGGAAGATCGTCAGGTCGCCGACGACGAGACGGAACGTCGACACGCCGAGCCAGTCGAGGGTCACGCGCATGCGCGACCCTATCATGCGTCCCGCACGCGCGTGCTCATTCCTCGTAGGTCAGAAGGAACTCCGCATCGGCGGGAGCCGCACCGGCGAAGCAAGCGACGGTGATCACCGCATCCCCATCGGTGCTGGTCTGGCTCGCCTCCTTGCAGTGCGTGGCGCCGGTGCCCACCGCGGTGATCTGGACGTTGCCGTTCGCACCGGAGCCGCCCTGCATGCCGAGGCGCGCCGCGTAGCGACCGGTCGCGAGCCTCGTGACCGAGTTCGTCCCACCGACGCTGTTGTACTGCTCCGCGACAGCGACCTGCGGCGCGGCCGGATTGCGCATGCGCAGGTAGGCGCCATTGACGATCGGGAACGGTGCCAGCGGGGCGTCGCGGAACGCCGACAGCGTGAACTGCGTGTCCGCCGGCGAGCCGGCGGCGTTCAGGCACTCCACGTCGACGCCGAAGCGGGCGTCCGCGTCGAGGCCGTAGTCGAGCACGCGGCAGCGCGCCCCGGACGATCCGAAAGCCGACAGCATCACGCCGACGCTCGTCCCGGTCGCGATTCCGGGCAGCGTCGCCCGGTACGTTCCGGCAGAGAGGCGCATGATCGAGTTGAGCGCACCGGTGCTGTTGAACTGGTAGGTGAGGTCCGGCACGTAGTCGCTCACCGTCGGCGCATCGGCCCAGAGGTAGGCGCGCCGCTCCGGCCCGGAGGCGGGCCGCGTCCAGACGACGTCGAAGCGCGCGTCCACCGCGGCGCCGGATCCGTCGACGCAGCGCACGTCGACCTGCTGCGTCCCCATGTCGGGCGCCCAGCCCTCGACGTTGCAGGAGGACGCGTCGTCCTGGTGCGCGGTCGCGTGCGCGATGCCGCCGACGCCATCGGCTCCGAGCCCACCGAGGACCACGCGGTAGGACCCCGGACTGGTCCGGGCCGCCGTGTTCGGCTGGCTCGCGGAGTTGAACGAGCCGCTCGGGGTGTAGGTCCCGGCACTCTCCTGATCGGCAAAGGCCCAGCCGGTCTGCGACGTCGTCGGCGGACACGTCGGCCGGCCCGTCGCGCCGCAGGTGCCGCCGACCTGGAAGCTCTGCGACGCCTCCTCCCAGACCAGGAAGGCGCCCTGACCCGCCGATGGGAAGTCGCGCACGAAGCTCGTGCCGCTCGCGCCGACGAGAAAGCTCACGCCGAAGCGCGACGTGCTGAAGGTCGCGCGCGCGAACTCCACGCCGCCGTCGCGTGCGACGATCTCGTGCTCGCCGTCGGCGAGCAGGCCGAAGTTGAACAGCACGCCGAAGCCGTTGTCCGCGTCGCCGCAGACCGGAATGGTGTCGGCTCGCCCGGTCCCGTACGCCGCCTGAAACGTCGTCGTGTCGTCGATGGTCAGCGTGATCGCGGTCGGTCCGCCCGCGCTGCACTTCCATCCCGACAGCACGCCGATGCCGCTCTTGACGCTGCCGGGGGACGGGTTCTCGAGCACGCTCTGCGCGACGGCCGTCGCCGCGACCGCGAGGGTCCCGGCCAGCGCGCTCGCACACAGCATGCGGCGCAATCCGGTGCTCGAACGGTGCCGCGGACCGGGACGCGCAGCGCTCTGCACCCCCCGGCACGCCGTCGTCCATGCGTCGAGCAATCTCCGTCGCGACTCGTCCACAGGCGCCTCCCGCCCGGCGTCGTTCGGCCGGACAGCACGGGAATCGGCCCAACGCCGCGTGTGGAAGAGAGCGAATCTGCGCTAGATCCCGCGCTGGCGCGGGTGTCTCCCCGGCCGCGCGGGGCGGCGTTTCACGGCGGCCAGGGCGCGCGGACGAGCCGGCGCGCGACGATTCAGTCCTCCTCGGCGGAAAGCTCCTTCTTGGTCCAGCCCTGCGGCACCTGGAAGAGCTTCGGATCGACGTCCTTGCGCTCGATCTTCACCATGTGCATCGAGATCCCGCGCTTGCCGTCCATGCCCGTCTTGACGCGCAGCGGGAAGCCGTTGACCTGGTCGATGACCTCGAAGGCCTCGGCACCGGGAGCTGCCTGAAAGCCCTCGAAGTTGACCTCGGCGACCATCTGCTGCTGGAACGCCGTCATCTTGCGCAAGCCCTCGACGTCCTTCGCCGTCAATCCCAGATCCGACCAGGGTGCGACGCAGGCCTCCGCGATCTTCTTCCCGCCGCGCGTGACGTCGAAGCCCTTGCACGCGTGGTCGGCCACCTTGTCGCTGGTCCCGTTGGCCACCGCCTTCGCGGGCTCCACGGCCTTCTTCTCCGGAGCGGCCTTCATCAAGGCCTCGCCCCCCATGCCGGCCATCGCCTGCTCGACGACCTTGCGTTGCTCGGGCGGCATCTTCGCGAGCTGGGCCTGCATCTGCTTGCGCGCGTTGTCGATCGCGCTGCCGATGCGCTTCATGTCGTCGCGGTTCATCTCGGTGTAGCTCTTCTCGCCCGGCTCGAGGAAGACGAACGATTCGGGCTGGGCGCGGAACAGCACGGTCGCCTCCATGTCGCCGTTCTTGGTGGCGCTGGTGCCCTCGATGCGCACGCGGTCGCCGTCGACGTACATCGTGCCGCGGTACTGCGGCTTCGCAGCCGCCGCCGGCTTCTGCCCCGCAGCCGGAGCCTGTGGCGGAGCCATCGTGTCGCTCTCGGTCACGATCACCACACCCGCCCGTGCGGCGACCGCGTGGCCAAGGATCAGCATCGTCAGCAAACCGGCGCACGTGCGCTGCATCGTTCCTCCCGTCGTTCGAGCCTTCGGCATCGACCGATCAAAGAACAACTCGCCGTCGGAGGAAAGCCCCGCGTGCGAGCGTGCCCCTCGGCGACCGTGCTAGCGGCAAGGGGTGGACCCGCTGGTCATCGCCGTATTCGCCGTCGTCTACCTCGGCATGGTGCTCGGCGGACTGCCGCGCCTCGCGATCGACCGTACGGGGATCGCCGTGCTCGGCGCCATCGTCCTGGTCGCGAGCGGGCGGATCGACCTCGCCGAAGCCTGGCGCGCGATCGACGTACCGACCATCGCGCTGCTCGTCGGCCTGATGGTGGTGTCGGCGCAGCTCCGCCTGGGCGGCTTCTATGGGCTGGTGACGCGGCGGCTCGCGCGCCACGAGGCCACGCCCGACGCGCTGCTCGCCGTCGTCATCGGCGCCGCGGGCGTCCTTTCGGCCCTGCTCGTCAACGACATCGTGTGCCTCGCGATGGCTCCCGTTCTGGTCGAGATCTGCGCCCGGCGGGAGCTCGAGCCGCGACCGTTCCTGCTGGCGCTCGCCTGCGCCGCGAACGTCGGCTCGGCCGCGACGTTGATCGGCAACCCGCAGAACATGCTCATCGGGCAGGCGCTGCACCTGTCGTTCGCGGGCTACCTGCGTGACGCGCTGCCGCCGACCCTGCTCGGCCTCGTCGTCGTGTGGTGGGTGGTGCGTCGCTCGGTCGGCGGCCGCTGGGCGGGCGCGACCGCCGTTCCCGTGGCGCAGGGCGTCCGCTTCGACCGCTGGCAGACGACCAAAGGGCTCGTCGTCCTCGCCGTCGTCATCGCGCTCTTCGTCGCGACGCCGTGGCCGCGCGACCTGATCGCGCTGGCCGCGGCCGGCGTGCTGCTGGTGAGCCGTCGCACGTCGTCGCGCGCCACGCTGGGACAGCTCGACGGTCAGCTGCTGCTGCTCTTCATCGGCCTGTTCGTCGTCAATCATACTTTTTCTGCGACCGGCGTGCCGGCGCGCGCCCTGGCGGACGTCGCGGCACAGGGGATCGACCTGCGCGCCCCGGGCTGGCTGTTCGCGCTCACCGTCCTGCTGTCGAATCTCGTGTCGAACGTGCCCGCCGTCATGCTGCTGCTGCCCGCGGCGACCCATCCGCAGGCCGGCGCCGTGCTCGCCCTCGCGAGCACGCTCGCCGGCAACCTGCTCGTCGTCGGCAGCATCGCGAACATCATCGTCGTCGAGCAGGCGGCGCGCCTCGGCGTCGCGATCGACTGGCGGACGCACGCGCGTGTGGGCGTGCCGGTGACGCTCGCGACCCTCGCCGTCGCCGCCGCGTGGCTGTGGGTGCTGTCGTGAGCCGGGCGGACGCGCGGCGGACGCGTCAGAGCAGCGGCAGGACCTCGCGGCCGAGCAGCGCGATCGCGTCGAGGCGCTCCGCATGGCTGCCCGCGAGGTGCAGTGCGACCTCCTCGATCCCGAGCGCCGCGAACGCCCGCAGCCGCTCCGCCGCGCGCACCGGTGTGCCGAACACGTGCTCGCGCTCGACGTCGCCGAACAGCTTCGCCATGGCGGCCGCGCTCGCCGCG
>JAIEPK010000211.1 GCA_019749875.1 Candidatus Binatia bacterium
TCAGGGCCCGCGCGACCAGCGCCCAGGCGGCGTCGCGCACACGCGCCCGGTGCAGCGTCGCCGGCGCGTGCAGCGCATCGTGCACCACCCCGTGCACGGCATGGAACAGCAGCCGTGCCGTGACCTCGGGATCCTGCACCTCGAAGACGCCTGCAGCCATGCCGTGCCGGATCATCTCGGTGATGCTCTCGGTGATCGCGGTGGACCACGCCTGGTCGGTCGAGTCGGCGCCGTGCGCTCCCGCCCCCTCCTGGAAGAGCACGTGCAGGAGCGGGGCATTGTCGAGGTAGGTGTCGATCGCCGACTCGAGCTGCCGACGGGCGAGGCTCAGCCAGTCGCCATCGCTTCCGGCCCGAGCATGGACGCTCATCGCGGCGACCAGATCGTCGGCGAAGCGCTGCCGCAGGGCGGTCACGAGATCGTTCTTCGACTGGAAGTAGAGGTAGAAGGTCCCCTTCGCGATGCCGGCGCTCGCCGCGACCTCCTCGATCGTCGCACCGGCGATGCCGCGCTGCGCGAAGACCAGGCGTCCGGCGCGCAAGAGGTCCTCGAGTCGTCCCGGCTGTCTCTGGCGCGCCATCGTACGCACGCTTACTCGATTTCCACCGCGACGGGTAGGCGTTGGCGTGCCGCTCTCGTCACCGGCGCGCCAGCGACCCGGCGCCCGCGCCCTGCGAGGCTCCCGTGAGCGACCGCCACGAGCGCTCGGTGATCGCGACCAGCGACCCGCGCGCGACCACCGCCGCGGCGCACGTGCTCGCCTGCGGCGGCAACGCCGTCGATGCCGCGGTCACCGCCGCCGCCGTCCTCTTCGTCGTCGAGCCGCACGCGTGCGGCATCGGCGGCGATGCGTTCCTCCTCGTCAAGCAACCGGGCGAGGCGCCCGCGGCACTCGACGGCTCCGGCGCGGTTCCGGCCGCGCTCGCGGCCGAAGCGGAGCAGGCGGACGGCGGCGACGTGCCGTTCGTCGGCGCGCGCAGCATCACCGTGCCAGGCGCCGTGTCGCTCCTCGAGACCGCCCTCGAGCAGCTCGGCACGATCACGCTCGCGGATGCGCTGACACCCGCGCTGCGGCTCGCTCGCGAGGGCTTCGCGGTACGGCCGATGCTCGCGGCGGCCGCTGCCAGAGCGCACGGTCTGCTCGCGAGTGACCCGCTCCTCGCGGCGCTGTACCTGCCGCAGGAGGCGCCGGTTCGCACCGGCGACGTCGTGCGCAACCCGCAGCTCGCGGACGCGCTCGCTGCGATCGCGACCGACGGCGCCGCGCGCTTCTACCGCGGCGATCTCGCCGCCGACGTCGCACGACGCGTCGCCGCGCTCGGTGGCCAGCTCTCGACGGACGATCTCGCCGCGCACGCGACGCTGCCCATGAGCCCCGTCTGCGTCCGGTTCCGCGGCGTCGACGTCTGGGAGCTGCCGGCGCCGACGCAGGGCCCGGCCGTGCTGGTCGCGCTCGAGGCCCTGGAGCGGGCCGGGCACTTCGACCCCGATGCGATCGTCGCCGCGCTGCTCGCCGGCATGCGCTCGGTCGACGTCGAGCTCGGCCGGATCACGAGCGTGCCGTCGCCCGCGCCGGCTCGCGGCGGCGACACCACGTTCATCGCCGCGATCGATCGCAACGGGCTCGGCGTCTCGCTCATCACGAGCATCTTCAGCGATTTCGGCTCCGGGGTCGGCGTCGACGGTCTCGGCGGGCCGCTCCAGAACCGCGCCGCGACGTTTCCGCTCACCGGCCGGCGGCCGCGCCCGGGAAAGCCGCCCCACACCACGATCCCTGCCCTCGTCACGCGCGACGGATCCCTGCGGCACGCGCTCGGCGTGGTGGGCGGGTACATGCAGGCGCAGGGTCAGGTGCAGGTCCTGGTCAACCTGCTGGTGCATCGCATGAGCCCGGAGGAGGCGGTCGCCGCACCCCGGCTTCGCTTGCTCCACGGCGGCGAGCTCGCGGTGGAGCCGGGACACGCCCTCGCGGCCCGCTTCCCCGACGCGGCCAGACGCGATCCGGGACTCGGCGGCTTCGGCGGCTGCCAGATCGCCTCCTGCGCCGACGGTCGGATCTCCGGTGCCGCGGATCCGAGGCGTGGCGGGCTCGTGCTGATCGTTTGAGAGGAGGCCCCGTGACACCAGCCGACGAACGCTCGATTCCCGATCCGCCCGAGAGGACGACGCCGGCGCGCGGAGAACGCGACGCCGCAAAGCCGGCCGCATCGATTCCGCTGCCGCGGCTCCTCGCCTATGGCGGGCCGATGGTCGGGCTGTCGTATCTCCTGTTCTTCGTCCAGTTCTATTTTATGAAGTACGCGGCCGACGTGCTGCTCCTGCCGCCGGCGGTCGCGGGGACGCTGTTCGCGCTCGCGAAGCTCTGGGACGCCGTCAGCTTCCCCATCGTCGGCAGCTGGAGCGATCGCCTCGAGTCGCGGCTCGGCAGACGGCGCCCGTTCCTCCTCTGCGCCCTGCCGCCGCTCGTCGTCGGCTTCGTGATGCTGTGGAATCCACCCGCAGCGATTCCGCAGGCGGGCTGGGTGGGGCTCGGGCTGCTCGTGTTCTACTCCGCCTTCGCGACCTATGCGGTGCCGCACGCAGCCCTCGGTGCCGAGCTGAGCGACAGCTCGAGCGAGCGCACACGGCTCTTCGGCGCGCGACAGATCTTCTACACGCTCGGCATGCTCGTCGCGTTCGTCGCGATCCATCGTGCGATGAACTCCGCCGCACCGCGCAGCGCCGCGACGGCGCTCGCGCTGCCGAGCGCGCTCGCCGCCGTGGCGCTACTCGTCGTCACGCCGCTCGCGATCCGCGAGCAGCCGCCGCGGGAGCGCGGCGGACGGCTGCTCGCGGGGCTGCGCGACGTCTTTCGCGATCCCGTCGCGCGGCTTCTCCTGGCCGTCTGGTTCGTCGAGAACCTCGGCGTCGGCGCTGTCGGTACGATCGCGCCGTTCGTCGCGCAGTACGTCCTGCGACGCCCCGACGTGGTGGGCTCGCTGTCCGCGGCGTACGTCATCTCGGGGATCGTGACGATTCCGCTCTGGGTCCGGCTGTCGCGCCACTTCGGCGCGCGTGACACGTGGCTCGTCGCCATGCTGATCGGCGCCGCGGCGTTTGCGGGCCAGCTCTTCGTCGGCGCCGGCGACGTGCTCTTGACGACCGCGCTGCTGGTGGCAGCCGGTTGCGCAATGGGTTGCGGGAGCGTCCTCGCCTTCTCGCTGCTCGCCGACATCATCGATCTCGATGAGGCACGGACCGGCCTGCGCCGGGAGGGGATCTTCTCCGGTGCGATGATGCTGATGCTGAAGGTCGGCACGTCCGTCGCCGCGGCGGCGAGCGGCTTCGTGCTCGATGCGAGCGGCTTCGTGCCGAACGCCGAGCAATCGTCCGCGAGCCTGCTCGGCCTGCGGATCCTGATGGGTGGCCTGCCCAGCATCGGCTTCCTGATCGGCGCCGCGCTCTTCGTGCGCTTTCCGCTGGGACGTCGCCCCGCACGCGGCTGATCCGGACCGCGGCGGCAGACGCGCGCCGCACCTCGCACGGGCCGGCGCGCACGCCGCCGACTCGGTGCGGGATCCGGGCCTAGCCGACCGTTCTTCGCACCGCGCCCGCGCGTGCGCGCGTCGCGGGCGGGCAGTGCGCATCGCCTGACCGATCGGCCTCGTGCTCCTCGAACGACACGGCGCTACGCGCCGCTCCGCGCTGCGGCCCTCCCTGCTCGACGAGCTCCGCGTCGACGACCGCGTCGTCGACGTCGTCCGCATCGTCGTCGGCGAAGCTCAGCTCCGGATCCGCGAGGAGGCTCACGTCCACGCGCGGACGCGGACGCCGCGATCCCGCGTCCCGCGCGCGGCCACGCACGGATCCTGCCGTCTCGCCGGCGGTCGCGCGAGAGGTCGCGGCCTCGAGCGCAGCCGCGGCACGCGCGGCGAGCGGCGCCACCGGCTTGGTCGGATGATCGACGGCCGGTGCGATCGTCCCGCTCCGCTCCGCGATGCCGCGCGCGATCTTCAGCGCGGCGGAGTTGCGCCAGTGCTCGGTGCGCAGCTCGTAGAGTGCTTCTTCCACGAGGTTCATCAGGCGCTCGCCGCCGGGCAGGAGGCGCGGATCGGTCGACGCACAGATCGACAGGCGCCCCGCATAGCTCGCCACCGCGAACGCGAGGCCGACGCCCTGGAAGAGGTTCATGATCGGATGGATCTCGGCGATGCGGCGCCCGAGCAGGCGGAGCGGCTCCGCCGGCCCGCGGACGTTGGTGCACGCAGCGCTCAGCAGCGGCACCTCGGGCAGCAGACGCAGCGCCGCCGCCTCCACCGCCGACGGCAGCAGCCCGAGAATGCCGAGCAGCACTCCGGTCGCACGGCCCATCTCGCGGCCCTTGATCGCCCGCATCTCCTCGCGGACCTTCGCCAGGCGCTCGAGCGGATCCTCCTCGTCGACCGGCAGCCACGGGAACACCGCCGTGACGAGGTTGCCCTGCCCGCCCGCGTCCACGCCGTTGGTGCCGTCGGCGCGCACGCTCACGGGAACGAGCAGGCGGACCTTCGCGTCGTCGGGGCAGACGCCGACCTCGTCGATGAAGCCGCGCAGCGCGCCCGAGAGAACGGTCAGCACGGCGTCGTTGATCGTGCAGTCGCCCGCGACGCGCAGCGAATCGAACTCGTCGAACGGGAACGAGCGCCAGATCATGCGGCGACCGTGGCCGAGCGGGCCGTGGAACGGCAGCGGCGTCACCGGCTCCTGCACGAAGCTCGCCACCGCATCGACCGCCGAGCCGACGTCGCGCATCGCGGCGAACAGGTTGTCCGGCTCGGCCAGCGCGCGGATGCGATCGAGGATGCCGCCGATCGTGCCGGGCAGCGCGAGCGGCGCACGGCCACGGCGCTCAGCACGGCCGCGGGCGGAGTGCCCGCTCGCGCGCTCGTCGTTGCCTGCGTCGCGATCGCGCGCGGTCGTGCCGTCGGTCGCGAAGGGAGGATCGGCGATGCGCTCGAGCACGCCGAGCGCGCTGATGCCGTCGATCATGCAGTGGTGGACCTTGCACAGCAGCGCGCTGCGTCGCCCGGGCAGGCCGTCGATCAGGTGGATCTCCCACAGCGGGCGATCGGGCGGCAGCGGGGTCGCGAACAGCGTCTCGACGACGTGGCGCAACGTCGCCTGGTCCGCGGGCTGCGGCAGCGCCACGTGGCGCAGGTGGTGCTCGACGTCGAAGCCGGGATCGTCCTCCCAGCGCACGCCGCGCAGGTTGAGCGGCGAGTGCGCCGGACGCTGGCGGAAGCGCGGAATGACGGCGAGGCGCTCGCGCAGCGCCGCGATCAGCTCGTCGCGCTCGAAGCAGCCGTCGATCTCGGCGACGCAGCCGATCTGCATCGGCTGGTTCGGACGCTCCATGTAGAGGAACGCCTCGTCGAGATCCGACAGACGCTCCTCCTCATCGGCCATCCGAGCCCGCCCGCTCGCCGGTCGATCCGCCGCACGCATTCCACACCTCCCCGTCCCTCGCTCGTCCGTCCCCTGCGGACGGAGCGTCAGGCAGGGCACCACTAACGCAGCGCGACGAAAATTGGAACGGGCGGAGCCGGATCCGTCGCCTGCTCATGCACGCTCGCGTCCGGTTCGCGGCAGCACCAGCGGCGTGGCGATGCCGAGCAGCAGCGCGCCCAGCCCGCAACCGAGATACGTCGCCTGCGCGCCCACGCGGTCGAAGAGCCAGCCGCACGCGAGGTTCGACAGGATTCCGCCGAGCCCGAGACCGATCGCCGCGAGCAGCCCTTGGCCCGTCGAGCGCAGATCGTCGGGCACGACCTCCTCGACGTACACCGTCGCACCGATGCCGAGCCCGACGACGGTCACGCCGTGCAGCACGCCGAGCACCGCCGCCACGTCGAGCTCGTGCACGAACGCGCTGCCTGCCCAGCGGAGCCCGCTCGCGACCACGCCCATCGCGAGCAACCCGCGTGCGCCGAGGCGCAGGCGCAGGCCGCCGACCCACGCCATCAGCGGGATCTCGAGCAGCAGCATCGGCACCCACATGCGGCTCAGGGCATCGAGCCCGCCGCCGAGCGAGCGCACGAACAGCGGAAAGAGCTGGATCGGGCCGTTGACGAAGAGGTACGCGCAGAACGCGTACGCGAGGATGCGCAGCAGGGGGCCGTTGCGCGCGAGGCGCGCGAAGCCCGCATGCGGAGCCCGCACCGCGACGCGCCCGTCGCGCGGCAGCGTCCAGGCGATGCATCCCGCGGCGATGGCGAGGACGGTGATCGCCGGAAACATCGAGCCGAGCGCCGCCGGTGCGCCACCGGGTCCCGGTGCGTTCCCCGCGACGAGTCCCAGCAGCGGCGGGAATGCGACCACCATCACCAGGTAGCCGCAGGTGCCGACCGCACGGGCGATGCCGAACGCGTGGCGACCGTCGTGCTTCAGCACCGCGAGGCTCACCGACAGCGCCATCGGCATCACCGAGGTGTGGAACAGGGCCAGCAACGAGGTCGCGAGCAGCAGCGGTACGAAGCCGGACGCGTGTCCGAGCAGGAGCTGCGCCGTACCGGCACCGATCGTGAGCACGGCCAGCACGATGCTGCGCGCGCCGGTGCGATCCGCGAGCTGCCCCCAGAACGGCTGCACGACGAGCCCGACCAGCGGCAGCATCGACAGCACGGCTCCGACCTCGATCGCGCTCAGGCCGGCATGCGTGCCCAGGTACAACGCGTAGAACGGAAAGAAGATTCCCAGCGCCGCCATGTAGACGAGCCAGAAGAGGCACAGGCGCTGGAAGGAGGTCATGCGAGGAGAAGGCGCTCCGGGTCGCGGCCGCGTCGGGACTGCCGGCGCCGGAGACGGGACACTAGTGTCCCGTCTCCCAAATCTCCGCAACATCCAGCCGCCGATGCATCCCCGCCGGCTGCGTTGCACTCCCTGCGG
>JAIEPK010000272.1 GCA_019749875.1 Candidatus Binatia bacterium
TCCCGACGGCATCGCCGACGCCGGCACCGACGCCGCCGCCGGTGCCGACGACCGTTCCGGCGCAGATCGGCAGCGTCACGATCACCGATGCGAGCAGCAACTGGGCGCCCGAGTACACCGCGCTCGGCAACTGCTACGACGCCGCGCGCTCGAGCCCGTCGGTGATCGGGCAGGGCAGCGGGACGTTCACGACGCGCTTCCAGCAGAGCGTCGCGACCGATTGCGAGGCCGTACCGACCGGCGGCGGCGGCGTGACCGCCGACGCGACGGCCGACTACACGATCGGCTTCGCGGTCACGTGCCCCGCGGGCAGCACCTACCAGCTGAACGTCGCGACCACGCTGCGCGGCGCGCACACCATCAATCGCGACAACGGCGACGGCTGCGACCTGCCGTTCTTCGGTACGACCCTCGACTCGCAGGCGCAGGTGACGGCGGTCGCCGGCTCGTCGACCGGTGGCGCGCTCGCGAGCGGATCGCTGGGGCTCGGCGCGCCCGCCGACTTGACGAGCGCACCCGACGCCGACGCGCCGTTCCTCAAGACGGGCAGTGCCGTGATCACCGGCACCGGCACTGGAGCGGCCGTCACGCACACGCTGCACTTCGCGTGGCACGCGCGCTGCTCGAGCAACGGCGACTCGACCAACACCGGCTCCGAGTGCGCGGTGCGTCTCGGCCTCGACTCCGAGCTCGATCCGAACGGCATCGCGTCGTGCATGGACGCCGACGACTACCCCGGCGTCGGCAGTCGCGTCGCTGCCGACGACGGCCACCTCGTGACGGTCACCGGCACGTGCACCACGCTCGTCGCGGCGCCGACCGCGACGCCGCAGCCCACCGCGAGCCCCGTGCCGACGCCGACGCCCACGCCCGGCGTCGGTCCGACGGCGACGCCGACACCGGTCTTCACGCCGACGCCCACGCCGGCTGCCCTCGGCAGCTTGACGTTCTCGGTCGCGACCGGATCGAGCGCCTACTGCCCGGCGGACAGCGCATCGGGCTCGTTCCTCAAGACGCAGGGCAACCCGACCGGTGGAGTGCCGGGCACGGTGTGCAGCGGCTCGAAGGGTGCCTTCACGTCCGGACCGCTGCAGCTCGTCGGCGGCGTGCCCGACGCGCTCGGCCGCGCCGATCTGATCCTCGCCTCGCCGGTGGTGATCGGCGTGGATCTCGACACGCAGACGCCCAACTGCGGCGGCTCGTGCGGCGCGTGCTGGCGCTTCGAGGACGATCCGTCGGCGCTCGGCTTCGTCGACTGCGACGGCGGCAGCAACGTCGACCAGACGCTGATCGTGAACAGCAACGGCTCGAGCGCGCCGCCCGCGCCGTCGCTCGACCCGTCGTGGTGGACGCTCGGCAGCGGTGCGGGCAGCAGCGGACCCGGCGCGGCGGTGGTGCGGGTGCGCGTCAAGCGCATGCGCGTGAATGGCACCACGACGTGCCCCGGTGTGTCGGACGCGTCGTGGGCGAGCCGTCCGGTCGAGTCGCTGGCGCTCACCACCGGCAGCGTCACCACGCGCATCGACTCGCCGCGGCGCTGCACGGGGAGCCTGTTCGGCACCGCGTGCCCGAATTCCAATCCGTTCACGGTGTCGCTGTCGGGCACGAACTTCAGCTGTGCCGCGTGGACCGGCAATGCCGGGGCGCGGCTCGTGATCCCGTTCGTGAATCTCGACGAGAATCTCGGCAGCACGTTCGACACGGGCGACATCGCGCAGGTGCTGCGGCTGAATGATTGAAAAAGGGGGACTCTGTCCCCCTTCTCCACGCGGCGGAGCCGCGCGGAGCCTCTTCCCCCGGGTCGCTGTCGCTCCGCGCTCGGCTTCGCCTCGCGTGCACGCGGCGGTGCCGGTGGGGATCGTGTTCCGTGCACGGCAGGCTCGCGCCGGCACGGGTGGTGTGCGGCGGTCGTAGGCGCCTTGCGGTCGCGCGGGAATTGCGCGAGCGTTCGGCGTCCGTCGCGAAGGTGTGCGGGCCCGTAGCTCAGTTGGTCAGAGCGGCCGGCTCATAACCGGTTGGTCCCAGGTTCGAGGCCTGGCGGGCCCACTGCGCGGCGCGCGGGGCGGCGGCACGAAGTCGCCGCCCCGCGCCTCGACCTACGGCTGCGGCACCAGGTTCGCGAACAGCACCAGGTAGCCGGCCTTCCGCTGGATCGCCTTCGCCTGCAGCGACAGGTCGAGCAGCGACGGGATCGGGAAGCTCGCCGCCGTGCCGACGATCTCCGGCAGCTCGCTCGCGAGCACGATCGGACCCGCGACCTCGAGCAGCGTCTCGTCGGCGCCGATCGGATTCGCGAGCACGGTGATGGTGAGGTCGCCGGGCTGCAGCGTCCCGAGCGTCGCGGCGAGGGCGCCGTTCGCGAGCGTCAAGTTCACGCCGGCGCGGGCGTCGATCGCGAGCCGCAGCTGCTCGCTCTCGGTGGTCCCGCCCTGCGCGTCGATCACGAGCTTCGCGATCGAGACCACGACGTGCGCGACCTGCACCTCGACCAGCTCGCCGTGCGGACCGGCGTTGCCGGTCAGGACCGGTGCGAGCGTGGCCTTGATGCGTGCCCGCAGCGGAGTCGCGGGCGGCAACGCCGCGAACTGGGGGACCAAGGCGAGCGTGCTCGCGGTGAACGGCACCGTGGTGCCGCCGCTCTGCACCTCGTCGACCACGATCTGGAAACGTCGTGCTTCGGTCTCGCTCATCAGCAGCCGGTTCAGTCCGGAGAAGGACAGGCCGAGGCCGACCTGCGAGCGTACGGAGCTCGCGAACGTCGGGTAGATCGCCGGGACGTTCAGCGAGCCGGACAGGTTCGGGTCGGGCTTGAACACCGCATGCGGGATCGCGAGCCCCGACCCGGCCACCGGCACGATTCCTTTCGGGTCGACGTCCACGTCGAAGCTCGTGTCGATCTGCGCGTCCTGCTCGTCGATCGCGGCGAAGCGCGCGCCGACGGTCGACCGCAGGCCGGGTACCGTCACGCGTCCGATGTCGAGCCCTGCCAGCTGGGCTTCGATCGCGGCGGAGATCGGTGCGGAGTCGACACCGCTCGTCCCGTCGGGATCGGCGAGGAAGTCCGCGATCGCCGCGGCGAGCTCGCTCTGGATGCGCTCGCGCATGTTCCGCTCCTTCACGCCGTCGAAGAGGCCGGGGCCGACGCTGCAATCCGCGGTCGAGGACAGGCCGGCCGTGGTGACGAGCACCTCGCTCCCGGCCGAGACCGCGGCCTGGTGCACGGCGATGGTCTCGCCGCTCGCGCCGCCGGGCTCGAGCTGCTGTCTGGTCTTGACGGTCATGCTGCCGATCGAGACCTCGAGCGCGCAGTGCAGGCGCGGGATCGTCGGCTTGTCGATCTGCGCCGCGACGAAGATGTCGCTCAGCACGGCGGTGACGTCGATCCCGCCGGGCACTGCGTCGAGCGCGAGCGTGACCCCGCCGAGCGTCGGCGGCGGAGTCGCGAGGATGGCGATGGTCGTCTCGTTGCCGGCGTCGATCGGCGCTTGCGGCAGCAGCGTCGCGGGATCGAGCTGCGGCTCGAGCAGCGCGGTCAGGACCGGTGCGAGCTGGTCGAGCCCGGCCTGCTTGATGCGCAGTGCGACCGCGTCCTGCACGGCCACGGTCTCGGGCACGTCGAACGCGCGGATCACGACGACGCGGTCGCGGACGTGTCGTCCATTGCTGATCTGCGTGAGGTCCGCGACCAGCGGCTCGAAGAGGCGCTGCGCGCCGAACGGCACGGTTGCGCTGAAGGTCTTGGTCGCGGCGTCGATCTGCGCCACGACGCCGTTCACGGTGACCTTCGCGTCGGCGGGATCGACGTCGGCGAGCGTGCCCTTGACCAGCACGCCCGACGATCCGGCGCTGACGAACATGCCGTGCGGTGGCGACGTGATGCGAATCGCCGGCGGCACGCAGGCGCTCACCAGCGGCAGCAGGGCGGCGACGACTCCGACACAGATGGCGCTGCGGCGGGACGGTGACATGGCATTCCCCCTCGTGGCTCGGCCGCGGCGGTGCGCCGCGGGCACGAGGGGACGTACGGCCGCGCGGCGCCCGGAGTCCTAAACGTCGCGTAACCGATCGGTAAGTTCGCGGTGTGCGTTCGGTAAGGAACGCGCCGTCGGATGAAACGTAGGCGGATCGACGTCGCTTCGTGGTCGGCGAAGCGGACGTGGACGTCAGTGCCGGCTCGGCGCAGAGCCGAGACGCGCGAGCGCACGGCTCACGTCGTCCGGGATCGCCGTGTCGTCCCCGTCGTCCGGTCGCGACGCCGCCGTGAGGACCGGCGGCCGGGCCGGCTGCTGGTAGTGGCGCACGACCGCCGCGCGCACCGCGCTCGATGCGGCCGCGAAGTCGTGCTCGTCGAGCGTCTCGACGAGCTGCGCCCAGGCCTCGTCCGCGGGCGCGTAGTCGCCGCGCAGCGACGGACGTCCGGTATCGAGATTGCGGTTCTCGAGCGTCGTGCCCGGACGCCGCGCGCGGGCGACCACGGCGCGATACTCGCGCAGCACGTCGTCGAACGCGCTGCGGAAGCGGTCCTGCGCCTCCTGCGGCAGTGCCTTGTACGGCAGGCTCTCGAGCGGTCCGACCTCGGGCACGAGCTTGACGAGCCAGGCGAACGCGCGCGCGAAGTATCCGGCCTCGCGGTAGCTGTCGCCGAACTGCTTCTCGAAGTCGGCGCGCGACATGCTCGACACGAACTGCTCGGCGCTCGCCTGCGGATCGATGCGCTGGATGTCGGCCTGGTAGAGCTGCCACGCGATGCCGGTCGCCTCCTGCAAGAGCTCGCGGAAGCCCCACCGGTACGTCGTGATCGCGACGTCCGTGCTCACGAACACGTCGTCGAGACCGAGCCCGTAGGTCGAGCGGAACGCGCGATCGAGCAGCGGCTCGGCGATCTCGAACGCGATCGCATGACGGAAGAGGTCCGGGCTCTGGCGGCTCCGCGCGAGCTGCAGGACGTCGAAGCGGAACTCGGTCTCCATGTGCGCGGACGAGGAGTCCGCGTACGTGACGACTTCGCCGTACCGCGCGCGTAGATCGGGGTCGAGCTCGGGGACGACGCGATTGGTCGCCTCCGCGTGTCCGATCGTGTCGGCCACGTAGTGCGAGGCCGCGCCGAGCGCGAATGCGAGCTCCTGCACGTTGCCGGCGTCGTCGAGCAGCGCGGTGACGAACTCACCCGAGCGGACGTAGTGCAGCAGATCGGAGAACAGCCGGCTGCCGAACGGGAAGTAGCCGAGGTCCGCGACGTGCGAGCCGCCATAGGCGAACGCACGTGCCTGCGCGATCTCGTCCGGGGTCGCGGCCGGGAAGCGCTGCCGGATCTTGGGCACGATGCTCTCGTCCCACGAGCGATCGATGACCGCCTGATGCGCCAGGACCGAGAAGGCGCGCGCGGGGGCGGCCAGGGCGAGAAGAAGAAGAGCGAGCGAGAGCCCGAACGGGACTGGAGCGCGAAGATGCACGTGACGTCCTCCGCGTCGAGCGTACCGACGGCAGGCCGGGTGGGGAACAGGGGGTGGCGGCGACCCGATCGAGGCGTGGGAAGGTGCCGCATGCGACGCGACGGGGGGAGAAAAAGCGCCTCGTGTTCGGGCTCGACCTGCTCAAACCGCTTGCACCTCGGGCTCGGGGTGCTAGACGGCAAAGACTCGCAAGGAGCACGTGATTGGACCCGAGCCTGATTGAGATCCTAGCCAGTCTACAGGAAATCGATCGGAGGAACCGCGAGCGCCAGCTTGAGCTCGCGGAGCTCGAGCGTCAGTCCAGCGAGCTCCAGGCAGCCCTCTCCACCAAGCGCCAGCAGGTCGAGGGGACGCGCGCCGAGTCGGGTACCGCCAACAGCCGCCGGCGTGAGCTCGAGGCACAGCTGCAGGACGCCGAGAGCAAGAACAAGGAGCGGCGGATGCGGCTTGGCCGCATCCGCAACGACAAGGAGCTGATCGTCGCGCAGCGCGAGATCGAGGTCGCCAAGGAAGCGAACTCGCGCCTCGAGGAAGAGATCCTGACGCTGCTCGAGCAGACCGAGGCGGTCGACGGCGGCCTGCGCGAGGCGGAGGCCGAGCTCGCGGCTCTCGAAGAGCGCCTCGCCAAGCACGACGAGAGCGCGCGCGGCCGCATCGGCCAGCTCCGTGCGGAAATCGACGGCGATCGGGCCGAGCGCGAGTCGATCGCCGGTCGCCTGAGCGTGCCGCTGCGCAAGCGCTACGAGCAGATCTTCGAGCGTCGTGGCGGCGTCGCCGTGGTCGAGGTGCGACGCGGTATCTGCCTCGGCTGCAACATGCACCTGCCGCCGCAGCTGTACATCGAGATCCAGAAGGGACGCGAGGTGCATCTCTGCCCGAGCTGCAACCGCATCCTCTTCCACCGTCCCGAGCAGCAGAACGAAGCGAGTTCGACGAACGGCTGAGCGCCGGATCGTCGCGCACGCGCACGGTGAACGGAGGGGGTCGGACGGTCGATCGGGTTTCGGCCCGGTAGGAAAGTCCGGACTCCGCAGGGCAGGACGGCCGCCAACCGCGGCCCCGCGCAATCGGGGGAAAGTGCCACAGAAAACCAGACGGCCGTGAGCGCTTCGGCGTTCGCGGTCAGGGTGAAAAGGTGGGGTAAGAGCCCACCGGCCGCGCGCGAGAGCCGCGGCGCTCGACAAACCCCGTCCGGAGCAAGGTCAAACTGGGGGAGGGTGGCCCGCCCGTCGAACCCGGGTCCGACCGCATCGAGCCCACGAGCAATCGTGCGCCCAGAGGAATGACCGTCGCTCGGTCCGTTACGACCGAGGACAGAATCCGGCTTACAGACCCCCTCCGTTTGAACGAGGGGCTTCGCGCCCCTCGCTCCAACCGGCGAAGCCGGTTGGAGCCTCACTCCCCGCGGTCGCTGCGCTCCGCACTCGCCTGCGGCTCGCGTGCACGCGGCGGTGCCGGTGGCGCCTCGGTACGGGGT
>JAIEPK010000181.1 GCA_019749875.1 Candidatus Binatia bacterium
GCACGCGGCGGCGAGCGATCGTGGCTTGACGCTGCAGTGGTGCATGGCGTCGCCGGCCGACATGATCCTCGCGGCGTCGCTGCCGGCGGTGACGTCGGTACGCACGTCGGGCGACAGCGGCTACGTCGTCGGGCCGGGATTCCTCTGGGGCTGGTTCCTGCTCGTCAACGCGATGGCGCGCGCGCTCGGACTGTTGCCGTTCAAGGACGTCTTCCTCGCGAGCGGCCCGCATGCGGAGATGGAAGCGCTGCTGTCGTCGCTGTCGGCGGGGCCGGTCGGCATCGGCGACCGCCTGGGACGCGCCGATCCCGCGATCGTCGCGCCGTGCCACCGCGCGGACGGCGTTCTCGTGAAGCCCGACGAGCCGATCGCGGCGCTGGACCGCTGCTTCGCGGCGTCGTGGCCGCTCGGTACGACGCCGCGGCTCCTCGCCGGCGACGCGCTCACGCGACACGCCGCCGGCGCGTGGCGCTACGTCGTCGTGGCGAACCCGTCGGCGGACGGGGCGGTCGTCGACAGACTCACGGCCGCGGAGCTCGGCGGGCCGCTCGCGTGGGACTGGCGCGAGCAGCGCTTCATCGCCGCCGACGAGCTGTGCGAGATCCGGCTCGAGCCGCTTGCCTGGCGCTACTTCGTCGTGCCGCCGCTGCTCGCGGGCGGCCGCCTCGCCGTGGTCGGCGACGTGCGGCTCCACGCGACGGCGGGCGACGCACGCATCGCGGAGGTCGAGGATCGCGGCGACGCCGTGCGGGTGACGGTGCTCGGCGCGGGCGAGAGCATCGAGATCGTCGGCTGCTCCGCGGACGGCGGGGAATGGCGGCGGCGCGTCGACGTGCCCGCGCGCGGCTGGACGACGGTCGAGATCGCGGCGGACGCGCCGCGGTAGCTGTGTGGCACGCGGTCCGGAGACGTCGCACGCGGCCCGCATGCGCGTCCCGCGCCGCTCGCTACGGACGGATCATCTGGAAGCGCGCGTCCGCGAGCTCGCGCATCGCGGGTCGCAGCAACACCTCGTGGCGCAGCGTGCGGCGGTGCAGGTAGCGTACGATCGCGGCGGTCTCGTCGCGACCGGCGTCCGCGATGCGCGCCTCGAGCGCCGCGTCGGCCTCCCGCGGATCGTCGCTACGCCGGCCGAGCAGCGACGCGAGCTCGTCCGCGTCCTGCGCCGCGACGCGCGCGCCGTGCCGGTCGATCTCGCGCACGTAGCGCGCGACGCGAAGCGCGGTGTCGGTCGCGTAGCTGCGCTCGCCTCCCTCCAGCAAGCCGACGAGAACGTCGTGTGCCACACCGAAGCGTGATGCGGGCACCGCGGAGGCGGCGGTGGACACGTCCGCGGTGATCGACGTGGGCGGCGGATCGAGCGGGATGCCTTCCACCTCCGCGATCACCTCGAGCGGCAATCGTCCGTACACGAGGTACCACGACAAGTACTGCGCCAGATTGAAGCCGGGCGGTGGATCGGCGCACAGCGGTGCCACGGCCAGCGGCGTGTTGAGCGCGAAGCGCACGGTGTGGAAGTGCAGGGTGCCCATGTCGATCGGCTCGCCGGTGAGATCCGCGTAGCGTCGGTACGCCCGCGACAGGTCGCCGAGCGGCTCGGACGCGTCGCGCGAGCGCATCGCGCCCAGATCGGCGAGCGGGTCGCCGAGGAACGCGAGCTCGAGGTCGATGACCGCCGTCACGCGGCCGTCCTCGAACAGGAACTGCCCCGCGTCGCCGGTCGCGAAGCAGGCACGCGTCCGCTTCTCCGGCAGGTGCGCGTGCAGCCAGCGCAGGACGAGCTCGATCAGCGGCTCGGGACGTCTCTTGCGCGCGCGGAACGACTGCTCCCAGCGCGGCAGATCGGCGAGCGCGAGCTCCGCCGCCGTCGTCGGGCGGTGGAAGCCGAGTGCCTCGAATTCCCCGACGTCGATGCGCTGCATCGCGACCAGCAGCTCGATGTAGTGGTCGAGGACCGCGCGCCGCTCGTCGTCGTCGCGCGCCGTGGCGAGGTTCGCGCGTCCGGGCGCGCGCTCCATCACGATGCCGCGCGGGTCGTGGCAGAAGCCGTACACGCGCGGAACGGGAATGCCGTTCGCGGCGAGCACGTGCAGCACGCCGTACTCGTGCTCCAGCCCGTAGACTCCGGAGCCTTCGGTGCGATCACCGCGGAAGTAGATCGGTACGATCGCGCCGTCGCGCTCCACGTCGAGGTCCCACGCCGGGCGCCAGCGTGCTTGACGCACGGCGCGCACGACGCGTCCGCCGACCAGCCGTTCGACCTCGGCGATCGCGCGCTGCCAGCGCGGCTCGAGCGCCGCCCGTTCGGAGCCGTCCTGCGTCGGTGCCTCGCTCAGAAGCGGATCGGGCAGGTCGCCGGACCGCGCACCGTGTTGGTCTCGACCAGCATCACCCGCTCACGATCGACGTCCCACTCGGGGAAACGCTTCAGCGTCTCCTCGAGCGCGACGCGGCCCTCGAGGCGCGCCAGGGCGGCGCCCAGGCAGTAGTGGGCGCCGTAGCCCAGCGTCACGTGGCGATCGAGCTTGCGCTCGACGTCGAAGCGGTCGGGGTCCGGGTAGTGCCGCTCGTCGCGCCCGGCGGAGCCGGTGAGCAGCGCCATCGTCGCGCCCGCCGGGATCACGGTGCCGTGCATCTCGACGTCGCGCATCACGTAGCGGCCCTGGGTCGGCGACGGCGCCTCGAAGCGCAGCAGCTCCTCGACCGCATTGGGAACCAGCGACGGGTTCTCGACCAGCTTGCGGCGCTCGCCGGGCCACGTCGCGTACACGACGGCCACCCATCCCAGATGGCGCGCCACGGTCTCGTTGCCGGCCGCGCTGATCAGGCTGATCATCGCCATCGCCTCGACGTCGGTGAGCGTGCGGCGCTCGCCGTCGGGCGCGTCGTACTCGGCCGCGAGGATGTGGCTCACCATGTCGTCGCGCGGGTCCTTGCGGCGCGCCTGGATCGCGTCCCAGTAGTAGCCCCAGGCTTGCTTCTGCGCCTCCACGCCCTCGTCGGTGGGTCCCTCGCGGCCCTCCTCGCGGTGCAGCAGCGCGTCGCTCCACTCGCGCAGCTGGTCGTGATCTTCCTCCGGGAAGCCGAGCAGGCTCGAGATCACCATGACCGGCAGACGCATGCCGAAGTCGCGCACGTAGTCGAAGCCGCCCGAGCCGACGAACGGATCGAGGTAGCCGCGGCACAGCTCGCGCACGCGCTCCTCGAGGCGCAGCATCGCGCGCGGCGTGAACAGCGCGCTCACGACCTTGCGCAGCAGATCGTGGTCGGGCGGGTCCATCATGATCATGATCGGGTGCTCCGGCTTGGTCCCGATGTTGTCGAGCGTGATGCCGTAGGCCGAGCTGAACGTCGCGTGGTCGATCGACGCGGCGAGCACGTCGTCGAAGCGCGACAGCGCGTAGAAGCCGTAGCGCTCGTTGCGGTAGACCGGCGCCTCGTCGCGCAGCCGCCGCCACGCGTCGTAGGGGCTCTTGCGGATCGCGTGATCGTACGGATCCCAGTACGGTGCGGTGCGGCCGTTGTCCGATGTTTGCGTCACGGTGATCCCCCTGCGGCTCCGGCGGAGACTAGAACGTCGCGGTCCGTCGTGCCACGGCCACCGTCTCGTGTGACCGTGCGGTCGTCAACCACGCGCAGCGCGGTCAAGCGGCACTGGCACCGGGCGCGGCGCCCGCCGCTGGACCTGACGCCCCGCGGCGCGGCCTGCAACTCTGTCGCTGCAGGAGGTGCCATGAAGCTCTACTCGGGACCGCTCAGCCTGTTCTCCGCCAAGGTTCGCATCGCGCTCGAGGAGAAGGGGCTCGAGCACGAGCTCGTCCAGGTCGGATGGAGCCGCGTCGCGGCGTACCAGCCGCACCATCCGGACGTGGTGGCGCTCCATCCGAAACGTCAGGTGCCGGTCCTGGTCGACGGCGACGTCGTCGTCTGCGACTCCACGCTGATCTGCGAGTACCTCGAGGAGCGCCATCCCGCACCGGCGCTCTTCCCCACCGGCGTCGTCGAGCGCGCCCGCTGTCGCACGCAGGAGTGGACCGCGGACGAGGTCTGGTTCCCGCATCTGTGGACGCTGATCGCAGCCCGCGTCTACGGCTCCGGCAGCGAGGACGAGGTGCCCGACGCGGTGCGCGCCCTGCAGGCCCACGTGCGCGAGCTCGAGCGAGGGCTCGGCACGCGGGACTACTTCTGCGGGCCGTTCACCGTCGCGGACATCGGCAGCTTCGTCTTCTTGTCGACGGCCATCGCGCTCGGCTGTCCGCTGCCCGACGACGCGCCGCGTGTCGCCGCGTGGTGTGGTCGCGTGGCGGCGCGTCGCGCCGTCGCCCTGGTCATGCAGGACGTGAATGCGGCTGCCGCGCGGCTGCTGCAGTGAGCGCGTCCCGCTGCGCGCTGGCGGTGCGCTCTTCCACGCGCCGTTGCCGATGCGGCGTGTCGTCGTCGCTCCGGGATCGGGCCGAACGCGCCGCTCAGGACGAAGCCGGCACCGGGAGGGCGTAGCGCACCGACGTGAGCTGCTCGGAGACCTCCCACAGCCGGCGCGCGACCTCGCGATCGTGCGAGCGCGCGGTCGAGCGCGCCTTCTTCGGGTGGCCGGCGTTCTCCATGAAGCCGTCGGGTCCGATGTAGTCGGCGCCGCGGGCGTCGGGTGCCGTCGCGGCGTAGAGCGTCGGCAGGGCGCCCATGGCGGCGCTCTGCGAGAAGAAGCGATTGCCGAGGTCCATGAGCCGCGCGGCGATGCGCGAGCCCGACATCTGCGGGCCGACGGCCTGCAGATTGGTCGCCGAGTAGCCGGGATGGCAGGCGAGGCTGATCGCGCGCGCGCCGGCCGCATCGAGACGGCGTTGCAGCTCATACGCGAACAGCAGGTTCGCGAGCTTGCTCTGCGCGTAGGCGATCCACTTGCGGTACGTCTTCTCGCCCTGCAGGTCGTCGAAGTCGATGCGTCCTGGCTTGTGCGCGGTCGAGCTCACCGTCACCACGCGTGCTGCGGGAGCGGCGAGCAGCGGCTCGAGCAGCAGCCCCGTCAAGGCAAAGTGGCCGAGGTGGTTGGTGCCGAGCTGCATCTCGAAGCCTTCGGCGGTGGTGCGCCGCGGGATCGCCATGACGCCGGCGTTGTTGCACAGCACGTCGAGCGGGATGCCCTTCGCGGCGAAGTCGCGTGCGAAGCGGTGCACCGACTCGAGGCTCGCGAGATCGAGCTGCATCGCCTCGAGCGAGGCCGACGGCTGCAGCGTGTGGATCTGCGCGACCGCCTCGCGCGCCTTGCCGGTGTCACGGCAGGCGAGGATCACGTGCGCGCCCTTGCGCGCCATCTGACGCGCCGCCTCGAAGCCGATGCCGCTGTTGCCGCCGGTGACGACGATCGTCTTGCCCGCGAGGTCGGGAACGTCGTCTGCGGTCCACTTGCCGTGCTGAGACATGTCGCCTCCGTTCAGCGCCGTTCGGGAATCGAGTACGTGAGCGTCGCGTGCGCGACCATCTCCGGGTCGCCGTCCGAGTACATCGCGACGTCGCCGACCGCGAGACGCTTGCCGAGCTTCAGCAGCCGCGCGTCGGCGATCACGTCCACCGGCTGCGGGCGGCGCATGAAGTTGATGTTCAGATTGGTGGTCACCGCGAGCGGGACCTCGCCGACCATCGCCAGCACGACGACGTACATCGCGGTGTCGGCGAGCGACATCAGCGACGGTCCGGAGACCGTCCCGCCGGGACGCAGGTGGTCCGCGTGGAACGCCATGCGGACGCGCGCGAAGCGGTCGCGCACGAGCTCCACCCGGTAGCCCTGCCGGTCGATCTGCGGGAACTCGCGGTGCAGGAACGCATCGAGGTCGGCGGCGGTCATGCGGATCATGCAGTCCTCGCAGCGGCCCCGCGCGTCATCGCGCCGTCCTCGCCGGCCGGACGATGCGGTAGGTCACCGTTCCGGACGCGATCACGCGGCGGCTCACCCGTCCCGCGACCGTGATCGCGCTCACGTACACACCGTCGCCGTGCCACGCCGTGACGGCCTCCGCGGCGACGTTCTCGCCGCGCGTGCCGGCGGCGAAGCAGAGGTGCATGCCGATGGTCGCCGCCCGTCCCGACGGATCGAAGCCGTCCACCGACCACGACGCGGCGCCACCGGCGCAGTCGACCAGCGTCGCGAGCGCACCCTCGTGCACGGTGCGGTCGTGATCGAGGATCGCATCCGCGTGCGGCAGCAGCGCGACCGCGTGGCCGGGGGCGATCGCTGCCGATGCGACGCCGAGGCGCATGGTGAAGGGCGAGCCGACGTTGCGCCGCACGAAGGCCGCGTCGTCGAGCGTGAACAGCGACGCGTTCGGCGACGGCGGGTCTCCCGCTCCAGCTCGGTCCGCGACGCCGCTGCGCGCAGCGCGGTCGCCGTCCGCAGCGCCGGCGTTGCGCGCGCCGAGGTGCGCAGTGCCGCCGTCCCCCGCACCCGCGCGGCGCGCGACCATGCCGCGCGCGATCGTTCGTGCACCGGTCACCACGGCGACCTCGACGAAGCCGATGTCGCGCCCGCGACGCGTCACCGTCGCCTCGGCGACGACCGACTCGCGCACGGCCGGAGCGAGGAAGTGCACGTTGAAGTCGATGGTGCCGGCGCCGGCGCGTCGTGCCGGCGGCAGCCCGGCATCGGCTGCGGCGGCCGCGGCGACGTCGATCACCGCTGCCACGACGCCGCCGTGCAACGCGCCGTTCCGGTTGGCGTTGCCGTCACGGTACGGCAGCTCGAGCAGCGCCCGATCCGCGCCCGCGAGCGTGATGCGTGCGCCGATCGTGTCGAGGAAAGGCGCGTCGACGCCGGTCGGCTGCGGGCTCGGGGCGCTCGGCATGTCGGCCCAACGTCCCGGAGCCGCCGTGCGGTGTCAACTTCGCCCGCGGCGCCGCAACCGAAGCCGGACCGGGCCGCGCGCGGTGCCCGCGTCGACCACGCGCCCGCGCTGCGTGACCTCGATCCGG
>JAIEPK010000037.1 GCA_019749875.1 Candidatus Binatia bacterium
CGCGACGGGCGTCAAGCATCGTTCGTCTTCCGCTGGCGTGACGAGATTCCCGGTCGCCTTCACGGTTCCCTCCAACGACGGAACCGGTTGCCTAGCGGATCGCGACGGTGGTAGCCAGCGCCATGCGACGCACGCTCGTGCTCACCCTGTCGATGCTCGCTCTGCCGGTGATCGCCGCGGCCGCGGGTCCGGACTTCACGCAGCACGGACCGCTCGAGGTCGGGCGTCGCATCGTGCGCTGGACCAAGGCGTCGGAGACCACGGGCGAGCCGCGCGTGCTCGACACGCTGGTCTGGTATCCCGCCGCGCCGGGAACGGGCACGCCCGATGCCGTGACCGAGAATGCGGAGGTCGCCGAGGCGCGCTGGCCCGTGATCCTGTTCTCGCACGGCTCGTGCGGCGTGCCCGGGCAGTCGCCGTTTTACGTCGAGACGCTCGCGAGCTGGGGCTTCATCGTCGCGGCACCGCCGCACCCCGGCAACCAGACCTTCGAGCCCGAGTGTACGAGCGGGCAGGACCCCGAAGCGATCGCCGACAGCTACGCGAACCGCGTCGCCGACATCCGCTTCGTGCTCGACCAGCTCATCGCCGGATCGGCGGACGAGACGTCACCGTTCTACCGCCGCGTCGATCCACGCCGCGTCGGCATGAGCGGGCACTCCTTCGGCGGTCAGACAACGCTGCGCGTGGCCGCGGCCGAGCCGCGCGTCAAGGGCGCCGTGGCGCTCGCACCCGCGTCGGCGAACGGGATCGTCGTGCGCACGCCGACCATGATCATCGGCTCCGAGCTCGACAGCTTGACGCCGTTCGAGACCACCGTACGCGGCGCGTACGCCGTGCTCCAGGGACCGCGCTACCTCGTCGAGCTGCAGAACACCGGCCACTGCGCGTACGCGCTGCTGTGCGCGCCGTCGTTCTGCGGCACCGGCTGCGAGCCCGGGACGCTGGATCTCGAGCAGGCGCACGACTTGACGCTGTCCTACGCGCTGCCGTTCTTCCTGAAGTACGTCGCGGGCAACGGGCGCTTCGAGGATCGCATCCAGCCCGGCAACGAGCCGCCGTTCGCGGTGGTGCATGCGGCGGTGCCGGGGACGCTGCCGGCGCGCAGGCTGCCCACGCGCTGAGCTATCAGGGGACGCACCGTGACGTGCCCTCGCGCGTGTCGTTCTCTGCGTCTATGCCTGTTGGGGTTCCGAGATGCGCAGTCTGGTTAGGCTGCTGCGCCGTTGGCGCGCACACTCGGTGGGTTCTGGGGACGCGGGCACGGGCATCGTCCAGTCCTCAGCCTGGCGCGTCGAGGATGCGGGTCTCGTCGTGCTGCCAAAGTTCAAGCTCGCTCGCTCGTGCAACCGACTCGTCGTGGTCCTGATCAACGCGAATCCGACGGTGCCGGTGCGGGACATCGAGGTCGAGGTGAGCTCCTCGACTCGCCTGGGAAAGCTTTCGGAGGCGCAGTCCGGCCACGTGCGGCTGCGACGGTTGGATCCCCTCTCGTGCAAGGAGCTGGACGTTCCAAGCGTCTTCTGCGATTTCGATTCGTTCCTGGCGAACGTCGACGACACGGTCTTCCGGCGAGTCATTCGAGACGTCGATCCGATCGCTCAGACTGCGAAGCTTCGGGCGCGAGGCTACCTCGAGCTGGGACAACCAAGTGTCGGTGCCCTATCTCTCCAAGCTACGTGGCGGATCGACGATGGGGAAGAAGCCTTCCGACGGAGCATCGAAGCACCGCTGTTCATCTGGGAGTACGAGCACGGAGTGTTCTTGAGCCTCGTGCAGGGGAAGGAGGGACCGGAGCGGCAGGGCTCTCCAGTTCAGGTGTCCGCTCCGGCGGCGCTGCTACCGCCGGAGCGGTTCTCGTCTGACGTGGCCATGTCGTTCGTCGATGCGGACCGCGCCGTCGCCGAGGACCTTCGTCGTGAACTCGAAGGGAGAGGGGTCCGAGTCGCCGCTTGTCCGATTTCCCATGCCGATCCGTTGATCGAAGCGGATGCACCGCATCTGATCGTCCTCGTATCCGCGGCTTACAACGACTGGATGCGGTCTGACGCTTACGCTCGCGAACGGTTGCGCACGGTGGGCCGCAGCGCTCAAGGCCGTATCCTTCCGATTTCGATCGCGAACGGGGATCCAGCCGTGATCGACGCCGAGGTTGTGTGGATCGACGATCGCGAATTCGATCTCGCCGGAATCGCGAGTCTCGTCGACCGACGTCTGGCTGATACCCGCCGACGCGCTCCGGTCTGGGTAAACCTTCGTGACGGCCGCCTTGATGTGGCTTCGTTTCGCAGCAGCTTCGATCGTTGGAAGTCGTGGCCCAAGGACTTCCTGCGTTACGAAGCCCCCGTTGTCGTGAACATGCCATCCGCGGTTGCCCAGGCATTGGAGCGGCTTCGCTATCGCGATGACATCGCAGAGTCGGAAAGACTGCGCATCGTGCGCGCGACACGCATTCTCATGGCAGCGGAGGCGGACGGAGCGCTGCAGCAAGCCATGATCGACCTTGCTCTCGACTCCTTCGTGTCCTGCGTGTTCGCAGCGCTTGCAAGATCCCTCGCGGCGCTCCTCGGCTGCGCTGCATTGCGCGAGCTCGAGGCTTTGGCGGCAGAGGCGACACTCGAAGGAGGCCCGGTCCTGTCCGCGCGGAGGAAGCTCGATCCTACAGAGTGGGTCGGAATCGACTTGTGCGCGAAGGAAGCGGTGTCCCAACCCTGGGACGTTCGAGATCGGCTGTTTCTTCCCGAGCGTATCGTCGCGCAAGTGGAAGGAGAGGAGGTCGATGAGAAGACCTACTTCGAGATGGTCGTTCCCCAGCTGCTGCTTATCGAGAAGGAGCTGTCCGTAGAGTATTGCGTGCTCCATCGAGATCGATTCGTCGCCAAGTCGTGTTCCCGGCGGCTCCAGTCCAAATAGTGCGGGATGCACGCGCTCAGCGTTCCGGCGCTTCCGGCCGTCGACCATGACTTCGCGGTGTCGTACTCGTCGCGCGATCGGTCGCGAGTCGAGCCGCTCGTCCAGTCGCTGCGTGCCCGAGGCTATCGGGTCTTCGAGTACATCGACGATCTGGCGCGTGCGTGGGGGTTGCCGCTGCGGGCCGAGCTCGAGAACGTCTTCTCGGGTTCGGCGGCAATCTATGTCGTGGTCATGTCTCGCCACTATGCGGCGGGGAGGTGGACGAGGTTCGAATTGGAGCAGATTTCGTCCAGCGCACCGAGAAGCGATCAGCCCGAGATCGTCGTGTTTCGACTCGACGACGGACTGGCGGTGCCTCACGAATCCCGGTGGGTGTCGCACGAGCTGGGCGAGGGGGGGCTCGACGCGCAATGCGACTTCCTGGGGCGAAAGCTGGCGGACATCGAGTCGCTGGTGGACGCACCACCATCGAGCGACGGCGCCGTGGTTTCCGGGACGACGTGGCGTACCCTCGACGAACCCCTACTTCGACACGGCATATCGAGGTGGCAGGCTGCAGGCGCGTCTGCGCGCTTTCGCCTTCGCCTCCCCCCGGTGCTGTTCAACGCGATTGCGTCCGCGCGCCGGCATCTCGCTGCCGGGATCGGAGCAGACTTCGACGCGGCGACCCGCGACAAGTTGCACGCGGCCCTCGACTCCCTGGAGTCGAGGAGCCTCAACACGCTCGACGAAGCTCTGAACGTGTTGATGCGCCGAGCCGCGACCGCGACATGGTCGCTCGACGAGATCTGCTCGGCGATCCGGAGCTACTTCCTCTCGGAGTGCTTTCGCCTGCTGAGAATCCTCTACCAGCAGTTCGGCGACCGCCTCGGCCTCACATCTCACGACGAGTGGCAACTCTCAAAGCTGCAGAACACCGGTGGCAGTCTGTCGATTGCTGACGCGATGCCATGGGCATGCGCCCGGCCCATGGTGTCCTTCTGGCTGGACGTGGACGTCACGGACGCGGACCATCTCGTCTCGGTCCGGAAGCGAGTCTTTCTGCCAAGCACGACGTACGTGCCTCGGTTCCGGGTCGTGCGCGCGCAGCTCCTCGAATACGTTGTCCCACAGCTGCTGTGGTTTGCCTTGCACTTCGACGATGCGGACTCTCTCCACTTGCTCGAACTCGATCCTGAGCGATTGCGCGTTCAGCCGCGCGGGGAGCAGATCATCGGAACGACCAGCTTCCGGCGTGACTACGTGTCGCAGGCTCCTGACGTGTGTGATGAAGCGTCGCGAGCGACGGAGGAGGTACTTCGGCAGGCCATCGCGGCCGGGGAGCTGAACGACGGGTTTGATGACCGCACTGAGGATGAGCGGGTGTCCTATCACTTACGACAGCTGAGCTTCCTCGATCGCCGCGTGCGGTGAGCCTCGTGACTTCTCAGGAACGCGCGCGGCGCGAGCCGCCGCGTGGCATCAGTGCGCGAGAACCGACGGTGCGCCCGTCGAGCCCGGTATCGAAGATGGCAGTGGAAGCTGTGGGGTATCCGTCGTCATTGTGCCGAGTCCCACGCCCAGCACCGTGCCCAGCGCGATCGCGAACGCGAAGCCCACGATCGCCGCGACGACGCACACCAGGATCGAGCGCCCCGTCGTCACGTCGAGTGCTTGACGGACGGCGATCACCGTCGCGACGATCGACAGGATCGACACCAGCACCGCCAGCATCGCGCTGCCCCACCAGCCCAGCGGCAGGACGCCGAACATCATCAGGATCTTCGGCGCGGACGCAAAGCCGATCGTGCGCATCAGCTCCGCGAAGTCCGAGGTGCACTGCATCAGCCGGACGCCGATCAGCCAGATGACGGCGGTGCCGAGCACCCAGCCCAGGATGCCGACCAGCGACAGGCCGAACAGGCCGCCGATCAGCGCCGGGATCGACGGCGCCTGGAGCGCGCCCAGCCCCTGTGCCAGGGCCGCGAGCACGACGACCCAGAAGGCCTGACCCATCGCCTCCTCGTCGTGCTCGACCTCCTCGTAGACGGTCGCGTCGAGGCGGATCGCCGCGACCAGGCGGTCGGGGAACGGGCGGCGGAACTGCGGCTGGACAGGACAGCTCTGCATGGTCGGATCAGCCCTGCTTGTCCGCGTGCTCGGTGGTCTGGATGACCTCGTGGATCTCCAGCACGCTCGGCCCCGCGAACATCTCCGCCGGCGGCCGGTTGCCGTGCGCGATGCGGAACGACTCGCTGTTCGTCCAGTCCCAGAACGCCTGCTCCGACTCCCAGTAGGTCTGGACCAGGTAGTAGCCCTGCTCCTCGCGCTCCTCGATGGCCCCCGTCTGGTGGTTGAAGCGGCGATTGACCGGGCGCAGGACGAGGTTCTTCACGAACCCCGGCGAGCGGTCGATCAGGTGCGCGCGCTTCTTGAAGCGGTCCTCGAACTCGGCCTCGAAGGCCTTGGTGACGGGGATGCGGTTGGTGACGACGAACACGGTGCTCCTCCCGATGGGTCGCTGGGTCGTGCGTATGGATGTGCCCGGGTCATTGAGCATGCGGCGGGCGGGCGAGGCAACTTGGGCGGGATTGCGGTCGGGGTGTCCGCTCGGGCGGACAGCGGCTGGCTGTAGAGGCGTGAAATCGTTGCGTGAAGTGCGATTCATGTCGGCGCGATCGTTGCTCGCGATCGCGCGGGCGTACTAGGACGGGGCGTCGCGTCGTTCGTCGCTCGCCGTTCGAGGATCTGCTGGATGAGCGTTGCCGTTGCCTGGACTGCCGATCGCGTGTGCGAGGGGGCTTTTGCGCCTGCACCGCCACCGCGGCTGCTCGACCGCGTCCGCGCGGCGATGCGTGCGCGGCACTACAGCGTGCGGACCGAGAAGGCGTACGTGCACTGGATCCGCCGCTACATCCTGTTTCACGGCAAGCGACACCCCGAAACGCTCGGTGCCGCGGAGATCGAGAGCTTCCTGTCCGCGCTCGCCGTGCAGGGCAAGGTCGCGGCGTCGACGCAGAACCAGGCGCTGGCGGCGCTGCTCTTCTTGTACCGCGAGGTGCTGCGGATGGAGCTGCCGTGGATCGACGGCATCGTGCGGGCGAAGTCGCCCGGACGCCTGCCGACCGTGCTGTCGCGCGACGAGGTGGCGCTGGTTCTCGGGCAGATGAGCGGCGTCCCGCTCGTCATGGCGACGTTGCTCTACGGCGCGGGTCTGCGGCTGCTCGAGTGCGCTCGGCTGCGGGTGAAGGACGTCGACTTCGCCCGGCGGCAGATCGTCGTTCGGAGCGGAAAGGGGAACCGTGATCGCGTGGCGCCGCTGCCGCTGAGCGTCGTGCCGGCGCTGCGGGCGCAGCTCGAGAGCGTCGGTCGGCAGCACGCGGCTGACCTCGCGGCAGGTGCGGGCTGGGTCGAGCTGCCGTTCGCGCTGACGCGGAAGCTGCCGAATGCGGGGCGCGAGCTCGCGTGGCAGTGGGTCTTCCCGGCGAGCCGGCAGTATGTCGAGCGAGACACTCGACAGCGCCGGCGCCATCACCTGCACGAGACCGTGCTGCAGCGCGCGGTTCGCGCGGCGGCGATCGCGGCGCGGCTGCCGAAGCGCGTCACGTGCCACACCTTCCGGCACTCGTTCGCGACGCACCTGCTCGAGGACGGGTACGACATCCGGACGGTGCAGGAGCTGCTCGGGCACAAGGACGTCAGCACGACGATGATCTACACGCACGTGCTGAACCTGGGGCCGGCGGGGGTGCGGAGTCCCGCGGATGCGCTTGGTGGCTTCGGGGGTGTGCAGCGTCCCGTCGCGCCAGCGTGGCCGCCGCGTGGCCTTGGTGGTGAGAGGCAGCAAGTCGGAAGCGTGATTGAACGACGCTCGGTGTCGGACAACCCCGGACGCGCGTTCCGGCGCCCTTGGGAGAAGTGCTGATGCGGTGCCACCTTGGGTCGAATGTCTGCGGGGTCGGCGGATGATTTATACGGCAAGGGCGGGGCGTTTAACGGACCTGTCCAATTGTTGTTGAACTAAACCGCTGACGCGGTGGGGCGCTAAAGCTGACTTGACGGGTAGAATGTTCGCCGAACGAGAACGCGAC
>JAIEPK010000553.1 GCA_019749875.1 Candidatus Binatia bacterium
CGCCGGAGCGCGTCGTCGACCAGCGGCAGCGTCGCGAGCGCGCGCGCCACGCGGACGCGCTCGCGCGCGGCGCCGAGGTCGAGGCCGATCCGCCAGTTCAGCCAGTGCGCGCAGCTGAGCGCGCCGTGCGTCGCCCAGCCCGAGCCCTCGTCGAAGCGGCGGATGAGCGTCAAGAGCCGGTGCTCGGCGGCGTCGATGAGAGATGCGACCTCGGCGATCTCGTCGGCGAGCCGGTCGACCTCGGCGGGTGCGAGCGGTTGGGCGAGATGCTCGAGCGCTGCGCGATGAATGCCGGATGTCGCGGTCATGCGATGGCTGTACCAGCGCCGATTCGCGGGGGTTTCCCGCGGCGCGTGCGCGGCGATCTCGGCGCGCGAGGGGCAGCGCGGCCTCGCGCGGTGATCGTGGACCAGAGGTCGTCGGGCGCGCACGACGGGGGCGTCTCGACCTTTCGATCGCGAGCGCCGGGTGGCCCTCGCGAAATCCGTCAAGGGCCGCACGCACAAAAGATGGTGCCTGTTCCCGGTGTCCGGAGTGAGACTCCGTCTGGTCACCGCGCGGCTGCGCGTGACCCGCAGCGCGCTCGCCGTCGAGGCCGACGCCGAGGCGAACCGGCGCGCCCTGCAGCGCAGCCGTCCGTGGCGATCGTGCCACTCGCCCGAGGCCGCGGGTCGTCGGCCGGACCTCGCACACGCGGGGCTCGCGAACCGGGTCCCATCGAACCCGGCGCCGGCCCGTCGCGCGGCTTCGACGCGCGTCCGATCGGAATCGGCTTGACCGTTCTCGGCAGGCTGCCATAACTTTCGGAAGCTCGCGCCGGGGAGGGCCCCGGCCGCCACCGGAGGTAAAGATGCCACGTCGCTCGCTCTTCGTCCTGATCGCCCTGATGGGCTTTGCCCCCGCGGTTCATGCCGCCACCCCCCAGCAGCTCTGCGAGTCGGCGATGGAGCTGGCGTCCGCGAAGTACGCGCAGTGCCGGCTCAACGCCGAGTCGAAGTACTCGAAGACGCTCGACGCCGCGAAGCGCACGGCGGCGTATGCGAAGTGCTCGGCCAACCTCGGCACGGCGTTCTCGAAGGCGACCGCCAAGTACGGCGTCGCCTGCGCCGCGACCGAGCCGTCGTCGGCATTCGACGACTACCTGGAGCAGTGCTCCGACGACGCGAGTGCCGCAGCCGCCGGCGCGGCGCTGCCGGACTACGTCGGCGAGCTGGCGAGCTGCAACGCGGACCTCACCGCGTGCAACGGCGATCTCTCGACCTGCACCGGCGACCTGGCGACGGCGAACGCGGATCTCGCGACCTGCGAGGGCGACCTCGCGGCGTGCGAGGCGCTGCCGCCGGCGCGGCTCCTGAAGACGGGCCAGACCACCGCCTACGGCGCCGGCAGCGACGGCAACCTGCAGAAGGGCATCGCACAGGGCTACGTCGACAACGGCGACGGCACGATCACCGACACGAGCACGGGCCTGATGTGGGAGAAGAAGTCCGACGACGGCACGATCCACGACAAGGACAACACCTACACTTGGTCCGGCGCATCGTACGGCACGACGCACGTGCTGGACGGCACGGCCGCGACGACGTTCCTCGCGGCGCTGAACGCCGGCGGCGGGTTCGCGGGCCACACCGACTGGCGGCTGCCCAATCAGACCGAGCTGTACAGTCTCGTCAACCTCCAGGCGGTCTCCCCGGCGACCTTCCCCGCGTTCAACACGGGCTGCGCCCCAGCCTGCACGGTGCTCACGTGCAGCTGCACCGTTCCCTACGTCTACTGGTCGTCGTCTACCTATGCGAGCCTCCCGCAGTACGCGTGGTTCGTGTTCTTCCTCGACGGCGACACGGGCGCGAACGGCAAGGACTACAACTTCTACGTCCGTGCTGTTCGCGGCGGCTCATGAGTTGATTCTTGATGCTTGACCCTTTGGTTCTTGTTCTTCGGCCCGCGGCGTGAGCCGCGGGCCGACGCCCTTCGAACAATCGGTCGTCCCGGCTCGGGGGAAAGAGGTCGCACGGTGGCGCAGACGGAGCATCTGCCGATCTACAAGCGCACCTACGACCTCTGCCTGTACCTCGAGCAGGTCGTCCGCTCCTTCCCGAGGTACCAGAAATATACTCTCGGCACGGACCTGCGCGATGCGGCGCGGCGGGTGCTCAAGCTCGTCGTGCGCGCGGGCTCGCGCCAGAACAAGGTCGACGTCCTCCTCGAGCTGCGCGAGACGCTCGAGGAGCTGAAGGTCCTGCTCCGTCTCGGCCAGGACGCCCACGCGTTCCAGAAGTTCGCGAGCTTCGAGCATGCCGCGACGCTGGTGGTCGAGATCGCGAAGCAGAACGAGGGCTGGCTGAAGCACCAGCGGCAAGCCGGCGGTGGTACCGGCGCGGGCGGTGGCAGTGGCCGCCCCGGCGCCGTGGTCTCCGGTCCGGTCGAGGGGCATGGCCAGAGTCGGCGGGTGACGCCCCGAGGGCCGACCACGCCGAGCGCGCCATGATCATGAGGTCCCTCTCCCGCCCGAGAATCGGGCGCAGCGGCGACGGCCTTGAAGGGGCCCGAGCCACAAGGGTCGCCTTCCCCCGTTTCGGCGGGGCCAGGCGCCCGGGTCCGCGGACGGCCCATGCGTGCATGGAAGCCGCGCGGGAACAAGCGGAGAGGGCGACCGTTCCCAACAACTACTGGTCGTCGTCTACCTATGCGAACAACCCGCAGAACGCGTGGAACGTGAACTTCAACGACGGCAACACGAACGCGAACAACAAGAACAACAACAACTACGTCCGTGCTGTTCGCGGCGGATCGTGATCGCCCCCGACCTCTACTCGTTCCGTGAGCTGTGGCGGCAGTACCGCAGCTGCCGCCGCAACAAGCGCGTGACCCGCAACGCGCTCGCCTTCGAGGCCGACGCGGAGGCGAACCTGCTCGCGCTGCAGCGCGAGCTGCGCGAGCACACCTGGCGCCCCGGGACGTCGATCTGCTTCGTCACCGACGGACCGAAGCCGCGCGAGGTGTTCGCCGCCGACTTCCGCGACCGGATCGTCCATCACTTGCTCGTGTCGCGGCTCGAGCCCACCTTCGAGCGCAGCTTCATCCACGACTCGTTCGCGTGCCGGAAGGGAAAAGGCACGCTCGCCGGGAGCGACCGCCTGATGGTGATGCTGCGCCGCCTGACGGCGAACGGGCGCCGTCCGGCGTGGGCGCTGCGCCTCGACGTCGCGAGCTTCTTCACCTCGATCAACAAGCGGACGCTCTACCGGATCATCCGCCGCCGCGTGCGCGACCCCGAGCTGCGCTGGCTGACGCGCGTGATCCTGTTCCACGACCCGACGCGCGACTACCGCTTCAACGCCGTCGGCCCGCGCCGCCCGGGATTGCGAGGCGTCGGAGCCGAGACGCGCCGTGGGCGCTTCCGCCCGTCGCCGACGTCTGGTCGCTATCCCATCCCGGCGCGCAAGAGCCTGTTCCACGGCGGCAACCGCCGTGGCCTCCCGATCGGCAATCTGACGAGCCAGTTCTGGGCGAACGTGTACATGGACCAGCTCGACCAGTTCGTGAAGCGGCAGCTCGGCTGCCGCTTCTACCTGCGCTACGTGGACGATCTCTGCCTGCTCTCGACCGACCGCGCCGAGCTGCTGCGCTGGCGAGCCGAGATCGAGCGCTTCCTCGGCGAGCGCCTGCAGCTCGCGCTGCGCGCCGAGGTGGCCGAACCGCGGCCGGTCGGGCGTGGCGTCGACTGGATCGGCTGGCGGACGTGGTGGGACCACCGCCTGCCGCGGCGACAGACGCTGTCGAACCTGCGCGGTCGTCTCGACCAGTGGGCGTGCGAGAACGTCGAGGTCCAGCGGCGCGGTGACCCGGCTCGCACGGTGCAGCGCATTGACTTCCGAGCCGCGCGCGAGCGCGACGCGGTGGCGGCGTTGCGCTCGACCGTCGCGTCGTACTCCGGTCACCTGCGACACGGGCGCGCGTACCGCGTCTGGGAACGTGAGTGGCGCGAGCGCGCCTGGCTCGCGGCGCTCTTCGAGCGCGACGTCTGGGCGCTCGAGGAGCGCTGGCCCGAGCGCCGCATCGCGGCCGCGCGCACCTTCGCCGAGCAGATCGCCGAGCTGACACGCCGCGCCGGCGATCGAACGCTCGTCTTCTGTCGGGTGGGCCGCTACGTCGAGATGCGCGGCCGCCAGCGGCTGCTCGCCGAGCGCGTGCTCGGGCTGCGACCGGCGTGGCTGCCGCGCGGAGGTTTCGCGTTCGTGGCGAGCTTTCCCGCGTCGCTCCTCGGCGTGTTCCGCGCGCGGGCGCTGCAACGCGGCATGTCGGTGCTCGAGGTTCGTGAAGAGGGTGAGGAGGCAGGCAAGCGTCGCGCGATGCGGCGACGGGTGGGATGCCTGACGATCGCGGGCTGGGACGCGACGACGACCAACGGGCGTGCGTGGTCGATCGGCCGCGGCTACGCTGGGAAGCCCGGGAGGGCGGCGACGTGAAGATGACGCGAGAGCTGACGGCGATACTCTCACGCGAGGGCGACGGCTACGTCGCCCTCTGTCCGGAGCTGGACATCGCGAGCCAGGGGACGACCGTCGAGGAGGCGCGGCGCAACCTCTCCGAGGCCGTCGAGCTGTTCTTCGAGACCGCCGACGCGAGCGAGGTGCGGAGCCGCTGGTGAGGGAGCTGGCATTCGAGGTCGAGACGCCGCTCGGCTTCACGGTCCGCTGTACGCGGGCACACTGGGCGTTCATCGTGATCCAGAAGCATCCGGCAATGTCGGGGAAGGAAGCGGAGCTGCGTCGGGTCCTGTCCGATCCGGACGAGATCCGCCGAAGCCGCAAGGACCCGAGCGTCTACCTGTTCTACCGCGCGGACACGCGGCGCTGGCTCTGTGCGGTGGCTCGGCGTGAAGACGGCTCGGGGTTCCTCATCACGGCGTACCCGACGGACGCGATCAAGGCAGGAGAGATCCTATGGACAAGATCAAGGTGATCCACGACACGGTCGGCCAGACGCTGACGGTCTGGTTCGACGATCCGGCAAAGGAGTCCGTCTGCGAGGAGACCGCCGACGAGGTCGTCCTGATGAAGGACGGCGCCGGGCGAGTGATCGGCTTCGAGCTGCTGCACTACGTGCCGGCGGAGCCGGGCGCGTCGTTGTCGGTCGAGACGGTGATCCAGTCCGCCGGGTGACGATCGTCGGGCGCGTGGCACGTCCCGCGGACCACGGAGCGCTCGTTGCGAGGCCACCTTGAAGCGGGCCGGTACCGTCTGGTAGCACCACCCATTCGGTTGAAATCCCAGATGTCCCCGACCGCGGGGACGCCTGTGGGGCAGTAGCTCAGCTGGGAGAGCACCACGTTCGCAACGTGGGGGTCGTGGGTTCGATTCCCATCTGCTCCACTCGGGGAAAGCCCCCGCTTCGGCGGGGGCTTTCTCGTTTTCGGCCGCCGCGGGCGGCTCCGAACCGGGGCGCGCGCACCGCCTCCCGGACGCGCGGCCCGCGTGGTTGACCTCCGGCCACCGCGCGGCCTACGCAGGCGGGGATGCGCAAGCTGATCTTCCTGTGCCACCGCCTGCCCGCGATCTCGCACGAGCAGTACACCCGGCAGCTCCTCGACAGCCACATCCCGATCGCGCTGCGCCACCACCCGTCGCTGCGGCGCTACGTCGTCAACGAGGTGATCACGGGCTTCCTGCCCGGGCCGCGCGAGCTCGACTCGGTGGGCGAGCTGTCGTTCGAAAGCCTCGCCGACTACCGCGAGCGCCTCTACGACTCGGACGAGGGCAGAAAGGTCGTCTCGGCCGACGTCGCGAAGTTCATCGGCGGCGCCGACGCCTACGAGTGCACCGAGCACGTGCGCAAGGGCGGCGACCGGCCCGGTCCGTACGAGAACGCCACGCCGGATCCGACGCCCGGCGCCAAGCTGCTGCTGTGCCTGAAGCGCAAGCCGGACATGACGCACGAGCAGTTCGTCGAGCACTGGACCGTCAAGCACGCGCCGCTGGTGCTCGAGCACGGCGCGCGCGTCGCGAAGTACGTGCAGAACGTGGTCGACGCCCGGCTGTCCCCCGGGGCACATGACTACGACGGCTTCGCGGAGCTGCACTTCGCGACCGAGGACGACTTCGCGGCGCAGATGGCGGGGCACGGGCAGGGGCCGAATCCCGTGCAGGACGACACCGCGAACTTCGTCGGCGAGATGGCGGTGTGGCGGCTCCGCGAGCACGTGGCGCGCATCCCCGGCGCTTGACGGTGGCGCGCGCGATCGTGGCGACGCTGGCCGTCGTCGCGATCACCGTCGCGCTCGCCGCGCCCGGCGTCGCCGGGACGCCGTACGACCTCGACGCGGGGCACGACGTCGAGCGTGCCGCTCGACCGCAGAGCGTCGAGCGCGACGTCGCCGGCGCGGGCGTCGTGGAGCGTGCCGGCGCGCAAGGCGGTTCCGGCCTCGACGCCGCGAACGCCGCCGAGCTCGCGCAGGCGTTGCAGCAGCTGCACGCCGCCGAGTGGATCGATCGCCTCACCGGGCTCTACGCCCTGCAGCGCATGGGCGGGGCCGCGATCGCGCCGGTGGTCGCGCAGGTCGCGCCGCTGCTCGCGGACGAGAACGGCAGCGTGCGCGAGGAGGCCGCGGAGTGCCTGTTCCGCGCCGACGCGCCCGCAGTGCCGCCGCTCGTCGACGCGCTGTCGAGCCGCGATGACGACACCCGCGCGCTCGCGGCACGCACGCTCGGCCGCATCGGCCTCGGCGCGCGCGCCGCCGTGCCGGCGCTCGAGAGCATGCGCGACGACGCCTCGCCCGACGTCGCCGATCAGGTCGCATTCGCGCTGCCGATGATCGCGCCGCAAGGCCCGCGCGACTGGCTGTGGAAGATCGGCTTCGAGATCGAGGACGAGCCGTGGGGAATTCCCATCGTGTTCGGCGTGTTCGTGGCGCTCGTGCTCGGCAAGCAGGTCTGGAACCTGTGGCGCAGGTCGCGCGAGCGCGAGACGCCCGCACCCGGTGCC
>JAIEPK010000599.1 GCA_019749875.1 Candidatus Binatia bacterium
CCGCCTGCGCGGTGGCGTCGGGCGCGCAGCGCGCGAGCACCGTCCGCTCGAGCCCGCCCAGGGCGCGCACGATCGCCGGATCCTGCGCGGCACACGCAGCGCCCGTGGCCGCGTAGCACCGCCGCGTCAGCGCGTTGACCCGCCCGACGCACCCCGCGACCGCCGACGCGACACCGGCCTCGCAGCGCCGGCCGGGTGCTTCGGCACGACCCTCGGACGGGATCGCGAACGTCGCGGTCAGGAGAGCGAGCACGGCGAGGGGCGCGCGACCGCGCTTGGGCTGGTGCGTGTGGTGGTGCATCGTGCGGGGTTACGCGGGATGCGTGCAGCCGGTCAAGGCACGATCTGCCGAAGCACCGCATGTCGTGTGCGATCGGCTCGGCTGCCGGAGCTCGCCGGCGGGACCGCTCGCGCCGTCGGGTGCCGCGCCCGAAGACCGGCGCCCGCTGCGCAGACGCCGTCCCGGTTTCCCGCCTCGCTGCCGGCAGGCGACGGCAGCGCGAACGTCAGAACGCGTCCGCGACGTCGACGCCGTAGCGGGCGAACGCCGCCGTCGCGGCCGCGTCGCGCGCGCGCGGCGTCACGTAGTCGCCCTCGCGCTTCCAGTGCCGCACGATGCGCGCGAAGCGCTCGCCGTAGCGCTCGGCGGTGAGCAGGTCGCCCGGCGTCGGCGCAGTCTCGTCCGGGCCGTCGGCATCGCTCTGCGCCATCGGTCCGAGGAACGCGCCGAGGCGATTGACCTCGTCGCGCGCGGCACCGCTCCAGTTGGCGCCCGGATGGTCGCCCATCGGCACCCAGAACATGCCCATCTGCGCGGCGTAGGTGAGCAGCATCATCAGCGTCACCTGCTTGTCGCCGTTGAGCGCGGCCGAGTTGGTGAAGCCGCCCGCCCACTTGTCCTTCCACGCCTGCTCGTACCAGAGGCCGAAGGTGGCCTCGAGGAACGCCTTGAACACCGCCGAGACGGTGCCGAAGAACGTGACGCTGCCGAACACGATGCCGTCGGACGCATTGAGCGTCGCGAGCATGTCCGGGTCCCGCCACCGCATGTCGGCGCCGATCTGTGCGGGGTCGAGGCGCAGCAGCCGCACGTCGACGCCGTCGACCGAGCGCACGCCGCGCGCGAGCGCCTCGGCCTGTCGCTGCGTGTGGTTTCCGGACGAGTGGTAGACGATCGAGACCATGGTCATGGGCCGCTCCTTTCGCGATGCGGCCGTTTTGTACTCACGGGTACAGTTTAGTCAAGAGCGCGCGCCGTGCGTCAAGCATCGAGCACGCGCAGCGCCTGCAGCATGGTCGCGCGCGTCACCGCCAGCGACGGCAGCTCGCGCGCGTGCACCATGAGTCCGGTCTGCGCGATCAGCAGCAGCCGCGCCGCGGCGCGCGGATCGACCGTGCGCGGCAGCTCGCCCGACGCGACGCCGCGCCGGATCGTGCGCGCGAGCAGGCGCTCGATCTCGAGCCGGTACGCGGCGATCATTCTCGCGATCGCCGGATCGGCCGCGGCCGCCGCGTCGAGGGTCGCGTTCACCGACAGGCAGCCGCGCCCGCCGGCAGCACCCGAGCACGACGGCAGGAAGCTCAGCAGCCAGCCGCGGATCGCGTCGCGCACCGGGCCGGTCCCGCCGAGCATCACCTGCGCGTGCGCGCGCAGCATCGCGTGGTAGCGCTCGAGGACGCGGCGAAACAGCCCGGCCTTGTCGCCGAACTCGGCGTACAGGCTCGGCTTGTTCACTCCGGTCGCGCGCGTGATGTCGTCGAACGACGTCGCTTGATAGCCGCGCGTCCAGAACAGATCGAGCGCGGCGCCGACGATGTGCTCGGGATCGAACGCCTTCGGGCGTGGCATGGACGGACCGTTACGGGGCCGCGCCGCGACCCGTCAAGCCGCGCGGCTCACTCCTGCTCGACGCGCGCGTGCTCGCCGTACTCCTCGAGCTTGCGGTACAGCGTCTTGCGACCGAGCCCGAGCACCTGCGCCGCCTGCGACTTGTTGCCGCCGACCGCTTCGAGCACGCGCAGGATGTAGCGGCGCTCGACTTCTTCCAGCGGCACCAGCTCGGCCGGATCGTCGGACGCGACCAGCACGTGCGAGCGCCGGTAGTCGCGGATCTTCTCCGGCAGGTCGTCGGGCAGGATCTTGTCGTGCTGCGCGAGCGCGATCGCGCGCTCGATGCAGTTCTCGAGCTCGCGGACGTTGCCCGGCCACGCGTAGGCGAGCAGCCGCTCGGCCGCCTGCGGCGACAGTCCGGTCACCTGCTTGCTGCTGCGCGCGCCGTAGTCGTCGACGAAGCGCTGCGCGAGCAGCAGGATGTCGCCGCCACGTGCGCGCAGCGGCGGCAGCGGCACGTGGATGACGTTCACGCGGAAGTAGAGGTCCTCGCGGAAGCGTCCCTCGTGCACCGCGGTCTCGAGGTCGCGGTTGGTGGCGGTGACGAGGCGCACGTCGAACGGGATCTCGCGCTCGCCGCCGAGCGGCCGCACCACGCGCTCCTGCAGCGCGCGCAGCAGCTTCGGCTGGAGCGGCAGCGGCAGCTCGCCGATCTCGTCGAGGAACAGCGTGCCGCCGTTGGCCTGCACGAAGAGCCCGCTGCGCGCGGCACGCGCGTCGGTGAAGGCGCCGCGCTCGTGGCCGAAGAGCTCGCTCTCGAGCAGCGTCTCGGGGAGCGCCGCGCAGTTGATCGCGACGAACGGCCCCGCCTTGCGCCGGCCGCGACGATGCAGCGCGCGCGCCACGACTTCCTTCCCCGTCCCGCTCTCGCCGGTGATCAGCACCGACGCGTCGGAGTCGGCGATGCGCTCGACCAGCTCGTGCACGCGCCGCATCGCCGGGCTCGAGCCGACCACGTCCTCGAAGCGCGTGCCGGCGTCGGACAGCGCCTCGCGCAGGCGCTTGACCTCGGCGCGCAGGCGCCCGTGCGTCAGCGCGCGCTCGAGCGCGAGCATCAGGACCTCGAGCTCGAGCGGCTTGGTGATGAAGTCGTACGCGCCGGCGCGGATCGCCGCGACCGCGGTGTCGAGGCTGCCGAAGGCGGTGATCACGATCACCGGCAGGTCGGGGCGGTTCGCGGCGATGCGCTCGCACAGCGCGAGGCCGTTCATGCCGCGCATGTTGAGGTCGGTGACCACCGCCTCGAACTCGCCGCCGTCGAGCATCTGCAGCGCTTCCGCCGGCGACGTCGTCCAGCGGACGACGAAGCCGCGCGGCTCGAGCCCGCACTGCAGCGTCTCGCACATCGACGCGTCGTCGTCGACGACGAGGACGCTCGCCGGGTTCACGCGGAGTCCGCCTGCGCCACCTGCGTCCCCTGCGCTGGCGGCAGGTGGATCGCCATCTCGGTTCCCCGGCCGGCCTCGCTGCGCACCTCGATCCATCCGCCGGCATCCTGCACGATGCCTTCGGCGATCGCGAGCCCGAGGCCGGTTCCCTCGCCGGGTCCCTTGGTGGTGAAGAACGGCTCGAAGACGTGCGGCAGGTCCTCGGGCGCGATGCCCTGGCCGTCGTCGGCGACGACGATCCGCACGTAGCGCCCTTCGGATCCGCCGCGCGCCTGCGGCGGCGTCGCCTGCCGCTCCTCGACGCCGATGTGGACGCGTCCGCCCTCGTGGCTCGCCTGCACGGCGTTCAGGAGGACGTTCGTGAGCACCTGCTGCGCCTCACCGGCGTCGAGCCGGACCACCAGCGGCGCCGCCGTGACCGCGACCTCGATGGTGACGTGACGCGCCGACGCGACCGGATTCAGCATCTCCGCGGCGGTGCGCACGCACTGCCCGACGTTGACGGCTCCCATGCGCGTGCTGCGCCGGCGCGACAGGTCGAGCAGCTGGCGGATCATGTCGGTCATGCGCGACGCCTGCTCGCCGATGACGCGGGCGTGCGCGCGCGTCTGCGGGCTCTGCTGCAGGTCGGAGCCGATCATCTTGGCGCGCGCCGAGACGACGCTGAGCGGTGTGCCGAGCTCGTGCGCGATGCCCGACGCGAAGCGGCCGACGCTCGCCAGCCGTTCCGAGTGGCGCATCCGCTCGAGGGCTGCGAGCTTGGCCTCGGTCTCGGCCGCGAGACGCTGGTTGGTCTCGGCGATCTTGGCGCACATGTCGTCGATCTCGGCGCCGAGCTCGCCCATCTCGTCGCGCTGCTTGAGCTTCAAGCAGCCCTCGAAGTCGCCATCGCCGGCGCGGCGCGCGCGGTCGCGCAGCAGCTCGACCGGACGTCCGACGAACCAGTAGCCGAGGAACATCGCGATCACGGAGCACGCGAGGACGGCGCACAGCGTGGTGACGAAGATCGCCGACTGCGACGCACGCACGAACGAGACCTCGCGCTGCAGGTGCCGCGCGATCTCGAGCACCGCCGGTTGCCCGGCGGCCATCGGGATGTACGTCAAGCGCGTCGGGTCGTCGCCGTGCTCGCCCTCGAGGATCGTCAGCACCGCGCCGGCCTCGAGCGCTTGACGGTCGCGCGGCAGCAGCGGGGCATAGCCGGGCTGGCCCGGCTGCGCAGCGAGATCGACCCAGCGCACGTCGACGTTCTCGAGCGTGTCGGCGACGCGCTCGACGATCTCCCGCGCGCGCGTCGGACCGTCGGTCTGCCAGATGTCCTGGATCATCAGACGCACGGCGGCGCCGCGCGTGGCATTGCCCTGCAGATCGCCCTCGAAGAGGATGACCTGCTTGCTGCGCAGGTAGAGCGCGTACAGCGCCATCACGACGAAGATCGTCGCGGTGAGCGCGAGCGTGATCTTGCGAGCGAGCTTCATGCCTGGGATCCGGGGAATCCGCGGTCCGCCGCCGAGCGCCGGCCGGACGGCGGGCGGATCATTGCACGTCGGATCGGAGGATCTCCACTCCCGGGCGAAACCATCTGCCGGGACCGGGCCCACCATCGGATCACGCCACGTTGACGGTCATGAAGAAGCTCTCCACGGCGCGATCGTTGCGTTGAGTGCTTTTGGAAGACCTCGGTGCGAGCAGCATCCAGCGCAGCCGCTCGCCGTCGAGCTCGAGCGCGTCGCAGATCGAATCGAAGGTGAACAGCGACTCGCGTCCACGCTTCGCGATCCAGGCGCGCGCCTGCATGGCGACGCGCGCACGATGGCTCGGCTTGATGCCCCGTCCCGACAGGCAGGTGATCGCGTCGACCAGCACCGCGCGCATCAGCGCGAGCTCGCCGACGCTCTCCGAGGTCGGAGCCGCCGTCGAGAGAGGAGGCGTCTCCCCGTCCACCAGATCGGCCGGGGAGACGCCCAGGGAGGAAGCGTCGACACCGTTGGGGAGCGGTGCGGACGTGGGCGAGGCCGTCGCGGCATCCGTGATGGAGCTGCTTCGGCTCCGCCGAGGGAGGGAAGTGACGACGCGGCCGAGCGGCCTCGACGTGGTTGAGGTTGCCGAGTCGACCACCGTGGCGGTGGCCGCGTGGGGGGCTTGCCGTCGTTCGCGTCGCACGGGCGGATCGCTGCAGCAGACGCCGTGCCACGAAAAAGCGCCGGCACCGGCTACGTTTTTCGCGACTCGGCGGCGGGCCCTTCCGACACACCAGGCACCGGGTCGCGCGCCGCTTTCGGTTTTCCATTGCACCGGCGCGGCTTTGCGCGGGCACTGTGTCGCGCGGACACAGCGACGCGGAACGACCCGCCATCGTGGCGGCTCGACGGCCACGCCGAGCGCATGTCGCCGTGCGTTGGCGCCGACCCGTGCCGCGAGGGAGCGGAGGAGCGACTCGCTCAGCGCCGATCGGCGCGGCCGGCAGGCTCCGGCACGGGACGCAGCCGCGAGCCGAGCAGCCAGTACGCGACCGGCAACGCGAGGATGCCGATCGACCCGGCGACCTTCAGCGCAGCGAAGACCGCGTCGTCGCCGCCGACGATCAGCACCGCGACCAGCAGCGAGAAGATCGCCGCGACCAGCGCCGTGACCGCCGCGATGCCGAGCGCGCCGATGAACCGCGACATGGGCCGGCGATAGCGCAGGCGCCGGCGGGTCGCCACAGCGGAGGTGTCGACGCAGCCGCTTCTCGGATGCCCCGCGGCAGCTCCGCCGCGAAGCCTGCCGAGACGCGGCCTGGAACCTGCGCCGCCGCCGCGCCGCCGGTCAGCGCCGCCAGCGGAACAGCACCAGCCCGGCGACCAGGAACACCATGCCGAACCCGAACAAGATCGCGGTCGGCTCGAGCGCCGCAGCGACGGTCTGACGTCGCATCATCAGGTCCTTGAAGCCGGTCATCGCCCACGTGGTCGGAAACCACTGCGCGACGTCGCGCATCCAGCGCGGCTCGAGGTCGATCGGCCACCAGCAGCCGCCGACGGCGCACATGGTCACGATCGCGATCGCACCGAGCGGCATGACCGCGTCGCGCGTCGGCGCGAGACCCGCGACCAGCACGCCGAACGCCGTGCCGACGAAGACGATGCCCGCGCTCGGCAGGAGGAGCGCCGCCGGCTGCGGCCCGACCGAGACGCCGAAGGCGAAGTGTCCGACGGCGAGCAGCACCACCATCTGCACCAGGCCGATCGCGAAGCGCACGATCAGCTTGCCGACGATCAGCGTCCACATCGGCGCCGGCGTGGCGCGGATGCGCTCGAGCGTACCGAGCTCGAGCTCGTCGATCAGCGTCATCGCCACGCCGATCAGCATGCCGAGCATCAGGAACGTGATGCTGAAGCCCGGCACGTACTGGTCGAAGCTGTTCAGGACCTTCGGCGCACCGGTGACGCTCGCCTCGTCGATGCCGGGCAAACGCGGCAGGCGCACCTCGGGCAGCGGACGCAGCGGCGGCACGTTGATCGCCGGCAGCGCCGGCAGCGCCGGCACCGTCACGTCGATGCGCGGCAGCGCGATCTTCGGCGGCGTGCCGCCCTCGATCACGCGTGCCGCGATCGCGCTGGTGTCGGCACGGGCCAGCGTCTCGAGCTCCGGCGGCAGCGACGGCGGCGTGGGCGGCGGCGGGATGCGGTCGGCGTAGCTGCCCGCCGCCTCGCGCGCCGCGGCGATCCATGCC
>JAIEPK010000070.1 GCA_019749875.1 Candidatus Binatia bacterium
CTGCCCCCTCTGCGAGCCCACAGGGCGAGCGGCCGAGCCGTCAGGCGAGCCGGGGGTGGAGGCTCCAGCGCGGCTGCGCCGCGCTGGAGGAGGGGGACAGAGTCCCCCTCAATTCAACTGATAGGTCGCGCGCAACCAGAGCTCGTCGCGATCGCGGAACAAGCCGAGCCCGGCGGCGAAGCCGTTGTTCTCGCTGCCGAAGGTGTGGATGTTGATGTACCGCGCGCTGAGGATGAACGAGTCGTTGACGCGATACGCGACGTCCGGCCAGATCGCGAGCGCGCCGCGGTTGTTCATCACCGCCGTGATGCCCGCCGGGACCTTGCCGTGCATCCAGTTCGACTCCAGATGGGTCTGGAAGAAGAAGTCGAACACGCCCTGGTTCACGAAGTCGCAAGGACCGGGCTGTCCGTTGCACCCGGTGGTGATCGCGCCGGCGGGCGCCCCGCCCTTCCCTGCGCGGATCAGCGCGGACGGCTTCAGGATGCCGCTCGACCGGTAATCCTTGTACTTGGTCTCGTCCGGGTTGGCGGTGAAGACGAAGGCGGTCACCCAGATGAACGAGCTCGACTCGTTGAGCCAACGGATGAAGATGTTGCGGTCCATGCCGAGCTCGCCGCGGATCAGGTTGATCTTGTCGTAATGGCCGCAGGTCTTCGAGTTCTTGACCGCTCCCGGCGCGTTGCACTCCGCGGACAGGCCCGCCTGAATATTGGTATCGACGCGGAATCCCGGCGTGTTGTTGAAGACCTCGACCTCGGCGCGGATGATCGAGTTCAGGAAGTCGGAGAAGTAGCTCGTGGCGACGCCCGCGACGTTGATCAGCGGTGCCTCGACCGAGGTCACGAGACGTCCGGTGTCGGGCGAGATGCCGAGGTTGAGCGAGATCGGCTCGGTCGGGAACGTCTTGTAGAACCAGACGCTGGTCGTGTAGTCGCGCGCGATCACGCTCTGCAGACGCACGCCCCAGCGCGAGTTGCCGAAGCGCATCCCGGGACGGCGCTGGAACACCTCGATGGCGGGAGCGGGCGCCGGCGGCGGCGCCGAGTACGGGCTCGCGCTCTGCATCTGCAGCGGCGAGATGGTCGTGTCCACCTGTCCGGGGACGATGTAGGTGTCGAGCAAGCCGCTCGAGAACGGGCCGAGGTCGCCGAACAGCTCGTACGTTCCGCGGATCGTCCACAGCGGGATGCGCGACTCGTCCAGGTCGATGAACGCGCCGGGCGCGATCGTGGTGTCGAACGGGTTGTTCGCGTCGAGCAGGCCGATGGTGTCGGCCTCGCCCCACGAGATCGCCTGCCGTCCGATGCGCAGGAACACCGGGCCCTTCGAGATGTTCACGTACGCTTCATTGACCCGGTAGCGGTGCCCGTAGATGTCGCGCACGTTGCGCGCGAGCGCGTTGCCGGCCAGCGCCTGCTCACGGGTGTCGCCCTTGGTCTGGTACGCACCGTTCGGGCCGTTGTGGAACTTGATGTCCGCGGCCGCCTGCGCGTACTGCGCCGGTCCGTAGTCGTAGAGGCCGTCGTAGAAAGCCCACAGCGCCAGCCGTCCGCTCAGGTCGTCGAGCCAGCCGTTCGGCAGGAACGACGTGAACTTCGCATCGAGCTCCGGATTCGCGAACGTCCGGTTCTGCATCATCTGCCCGGCGAACTTCTCCGGGCTGGTCACGTAGCGCTGGCTGTCCTCGGTCGCGACGCTCAGCTGCGAGTAGGCACGCAGGCGCAGGTTGAAGTTCTGATCGTCGTCGAAGGCGAGCGCGCTCGCCCGACTCGCGGTCGCGGCGATGGCCAGCACGACGGCGCATGCGGTCAGAAAGAGCCGTCGGCGATTCGTCCCCAGGCGGCACCGAACGTCCATAAGAGCTCCCTCCACGCTCGCGGGTTCAGTCGTTCGCCCGACCGAAGCCGAGCGCGGCGGACACTATCGGCGGTGCCTTGCGCATGTCAACGAATCCGTCGCCTGCTGCGTCGCGTCGTCGTGCAATCGCAGCGAGGCCGCGTGCTCGTGCGCGCTTGCCGCCGTCGCGACACGCCTGCGATGGTCGAGCGATGGCGCTCGATCTCGATCCCACGAAGGCTGCGCTGCTCGTCGTCGAGCTGCAGAACGACATGGTCCACGAGTCGAACCTCGAGAAGAAGGGCCTCGGCTCGGCGCTCGCGGCGGCGGTGCACCGCCGCGGCGTCCTTGACAAGGTCGGACTGCTGCTGCCGATCGCACGTCGCGCCGGCGTCCCGGTGTTCTACGTCAACGTCGCCAACAAGCCGGGATTTCCGCGGCCCAAGGCGCGCATCTACGCGCTCGCCGGCAAGCGTGGTCCGTCGCTGGTCGAGGGCACGTGGGGTGCCGAGATCCATCCGGCGGTCGCCGCGGCGCCGACGGATTTCATCTTGACGCGTACCACGTCGGTCGACGGGTCGTACGGGACCGGGCTGTACTCGATCCTCGCCCAGCTGAAGCGCGAGCAGCTCGTCGTCTGCGGCATCTCGACGACGATGGCCGTCGAGGGCATCGTGCGCGCGTCGCTCAACCGCGGCTACGAGATGTTCGTGGTCGAGGACTGCTGCGCGGGCGTGCCGCAGGAGTGGCACGACTGGTCGATCCACAACACGCTGCCGCTGCTGTCGACCATCACCGGCAGCGAGGACGTGCTGGCGGTCCTGCGCGGTGCGGCGGGAGGGAACGGCTGATCCGTCCGTTCGCGCTCCGCGCGGAGGCACGCGCCCCACGCGCTCGGCGCGGCGTCGCCGCGCGGGGAGTCCCCTCCCCGCGCGGCGGTGGTGCTCGATGGAGCCCTTACTTCTTCGCCGACGGGCGCGGGGACAGATCCATGTCCGGCGGCGGCGCGTCGGGCAGCTTCCACCGGATGTAGGGCTTCTCCTTGAGCTCGTGGTAGGCGTTGGCCATGTCGATGGCCTCGTCGAAGGCCTTCTTGAAGCCTTCGAAGTCCTTGGCCTCGATCGCCGCCTCGAGCGGCTTCCAGTTCTCGACCATGTACTGGTTGAGCGCCTCCTCGTGCTTCGGGCGCATGAACGCGCCGAGCTCCATGAGGCCCTTGATCTCCTTGTACTGGAACTTCGCCATTGGCCAGTTCTGCTCTTTGGCGGCGTAGTACAGCTTCCAGGTGCGGGCGCCGATCTCGGGCATGATGCGCGCGAGACCCGGCTGGATCGTCGCCATGTCCTCGATGGTCATGGAGTTCTTGCCGCTCCAGAAGCTCAGGGCTTTGATCTTTGCTTCGAGTTCCTCGTCCGTCATCGAGCGCTCCTCCGCCGCGGGTTCTGTACCGTGGGCTACATGAAAAGATGGTGTGCGGGACGGCATATCGGACCGGTCCGGGATCTTCCACCATCGTCGCACCGGGGCGCCGCTCCGTGCGGCGAAACCGCATGCTAGAAGGCCCGCCATGAAATACCGGAGCTGGTTCCAGTGCATCGACCCGGCCTGCGGCGAGACGTACGACATCTTCGACGTCGTCTACCGCTGCCGGAAGTGCGGTGAGCTGCTCGAGGTGGCGCACGACGAGGCGCGCCTCGCCCGGACGAGCGGAGATGCCTGGAAGAAGCTCTTCGACCAGCGCATCCACTCGACCACCTGGCCGTACGGCTCCGGCGTCTGGTGCCGCAAGGAGATGGTCCTGCCGCAGCTCTCCGACGAGAACATCGTCAGCATGTTCGAGGGCGGCTCGAACCTGTTCTGGGCGGAGCGCTTCGGACGCGAGATCGGGCTGCCGGACCTGTGGGTCAAGCAGTGCGGCAACTCGCACACCGGATCGTTCAAGGACCTCGGCATGACGGTGCTGGTCAGCGTCGTGAAGGAGATGCGCAAGCAGGGCCAGCACATCCCGGCGGTCGCGTGTGCGTCGACGGGCGACACGTCGGCGGCGCTCGCGGCCTACTGTGCCGCGGCCGACATCCCGGCGGTCGTGCTGCTGCCGCGCAACAAGGTCTCGCTCGCACAGCTCGTGCAGCCGATCTCGAACGGTGCCATCGTGCTGTCGCTCGACACCGACTTCGACGGCTGCATGAGGACCGTCCAGGAGCTCACCGAGCGCGAGAACATCTACCTCGCGAACTCGATGAACTCGCTGCGCATCGAGGGCCAGAAGACGGTCGGCATGGAGATCTGCCAGCAGTTCGACTGGGAGGTGCCGGACACGATCATCATTCCGGGCGGCAACCTCGGCAACGTGAGCGCGCTCGGCAAGGGCTTCCTGCTGATGGAGCGCCTCGGCATGATCCATCGACGGCCGCGCATCGTGGTCGCGCAGGCCGAGCACGCGAACCCGCTCTACCTCGCCTACAAGAAGGGCTTCCGCGAGTTCGAGCCGGTGCAGGCGAAGAGCACGCTCGCGAGCGCGATCCAGATCGGCAACCCGGTGAGCTACAAGAAGGCGGTCCGCACGCTGCAGGAGTTCGACGGCATCGTCGAGCAGGCGAGCGAGGAGGAGCTGGCCGACGCGTCGGCGCAGGCCGATCGCACCGGCATGTTCAACTGCCCGCACACCGGCGTCGCCCTCGCCGTGATGCTGAAGCTGCTGGCGCGGGGCGACATCAAGCGCGACGAGCGCGTGGTCGTGATCTCGACCGCGCACGGTCTCAAGTTTGCCGACCAGAAGGCGGCCTATCATCAGAAGCAGCTCGCCGGAATCGCGTCGCGGCACGCGAACCAGCCCATCGAGCTGCCGAACGACGTCGGCGCGGTCCGCGACGCGCTGTTGCGGCGCATCGACGCGCTCGGCCCGAAAGCCTCGGAGCGCGCATCGTGAGCAAGCCGGACCGGCCGAACGCCCCGCACAACCTCCTGACCACCGCGATCCACGGCGGCGAGAAGCGTCCGCGGCCGGGCAACGCGATCACCACGCCGATCTTCCAGACCGCGACCTACGTGTTCCGCAACACCGCGGAGCTCGTCGACTACATGTCCGGCAACACCGAGCGCGAGGAGTACGGACGCTACGGCAACCCGACGCTACGCATCGCCGAGCAGAAGTGTGCGGCGCTCGAGGGCGCCGAAGCCGGCCTCGGCTTCGCGAGCGGCATGTCGGCGATCACGACCACGCTCTTCGCCGTGCTGAGCCAGGGTCAGCACGTGATCATGACCGACGACTGCTACCGCCGGACGCGGCAGTTCTGCCGCGGCATGCTCGGCAAGTTCGGCGTCGACGTGACCATCGTCGAGACCGGCGACTACGCGGCGCTCGAAGCCGCCGTGACGCCGCGCACGCGCGTGCTGATCAGCGAGTCGCCGACCAACCCGTACATGAAGGTCGTCGACCTCGATCGGATCGCGGACGTCGCGCGCCGGCATCGCCTGCTGACGATCATCGACTCGACGTTTGCGACCCCCGTCAATCAGCGCCCGATCGAGCACGGCATCGACCTCGTGCTGCACTCCGCGACCAAGTATCTCGCCGGCCACAACGACGTGCTCGGCGGCATGATCCTCGGCCGCAGCGAGACCATCGCCGCGATCCGCGAGTGCCAGGGCGTTCTCGGCGGAATCCTCGACCCGCACGCGGCCTACCTGCTGATCCGCGGCCTGAAGACGCTGCCGCTGCGCGTCGAGCACCAGAACGCGAGCTCGATGCGCATCGCGGAGATGCTCGCCGCGCACCCGAAGGTCGACCGCGTGCACTACTGCGGCCTGCCCTCGCATCCCGGGCACGAGATCGCACGACGACAGATGCGGGGTTTCGGCGGTGTGGTGAGCTTCGAGATCAAGGGCGATCTCGAGGCGACCTCGCGCGTGGTCGACGCGGTCGAGATCCCGCAGATCGCGCCGTCGCTCGGCGGCGTCGAGACGCTGATCGAGCAGCCGTCGCTGATGAGCTTCTTCGAGCTCACCACCGAGGAGCGGCTCGCCGTGGGCATCAAGGACAACCTGATCCGGCTGTCGGTCGGCCTCGAGGATCCGGACGACCTGATCTCCGACCTCCGTCGTGCGCTCGACCACGCCTGACGGGACGCCCGGCACGGGCGGGACCTGACCGCCTCCGCTACGAGACGGCGCTGCAACCGCGCCGTCCGCGGCACCGTCCACCGTTCTCGCGCCTCTCCCTCCGGCGACGGTGACCGTCATGGCGGTGCCGCGCATCCCGCAGCGCGCCAGCGACTCGTCGTCCTGCACCAGCTCGAGGTCGACCTGCCACGTCCCCGGAGCGGGTACCGCCGGGATGTCCACCGTGGTCTCGGTCGTCTGTCCGGGTGGCACGTCGATCCACAGCGGCAGCGTTCTGGGCATCCCGAACGCCTCACCGTCGCGACGGAGCGTGCGTCGCAGCATGACCAGGTGTCGCGGATAGAGACCGAACCCCGGCAGCGGCGCGGAGCCCTCGTTCACGATGCGCAACTTCGCCTCGAACGGCTTGCGCGCGCGGCCCATGGAGGGCTCACTCGTCGCGACGATCTCGATGCGCCCCGGGCAGGCGTCACCGACGGGCTCCTGTGGAACCCCACCGAAGGTGCGATCGGTCCGCAGCAGCAGGTGGCGCCGATCCTGCGCCACGTCGAGCTTCACCTCGAACAGCTCGGTGTCCCCCCACTGCTGCACGAGCGCGAGGCCCGGCAGCGGCGGCCGCAGCCACGCTGCGCGTCGCTCGGGGGACAGCCGCCGCAGCTGCACCAGGATCCAGCGCACGTCGACGTGATCCACGAGCTCCTGCAGCGCGCGCGGGTCAGGCAGCCGCGCGGCCAGCTTCGAGAGAAAGAGCCGCGTGAGCGGTGGGTACGCGCTGTAGCCGTCGATCACGGGACGCCAGTGCCACGTGCTGAGCACCATGCGCTGGGCGGCCGTCGCCAGGTCTCCCAGCGGCAGCTCGAGCAGCGCGCCTTCGTGCGCGTTCGCCGAGAGCCAGCGATACGCCGGCGGCAGCGTCGCGGGCGTGGTCTGCTGCTCGAGCGGATGGGGCGGTCGTTGGCCGCTCGTCGCCAGCACGGCCGCCAGCACGATCGACGCGGCCGGCCATGCGGCGCGGGCCGGCAGCCGCCGCAAGAGCGCCGC
>JAIEPK010000470.1 GCA_019749875.1 Candidatus Binatia bacterium
CCCGAGCGCACGGCGCTGCTCGCGACCGGCTACGCCGATGCGCCGTGGCGCCTCGCCTGGGTGGCGCGCCGCGAGCGCGCCGGCATCGTCACACAGCCGATCGACACGCTGCACCCGACACGCGGCTGGGCGTTGACGCCGAGCCTGCGCGACGTCGAGGCGAGCGGCGCGCCGGTCAGCTCGAACGCGCGCGGCGCGCGCGGCATCCGCGAGCACGCGATCCCGAAACCGCCGGGGACCACACGCCTGCTGCTGTTCGGCGACTCGTACACCTTCGGCGAGGAGGTCGGCGACGAGCAGACCTTCGCGGCCGGCATCGCGCGCCGCCTGCCCGACCTCGACGTCGTGAACCTCGGCGTGCACGGCTACGGACACGACCAGATGCTGCTCCACCTGCGCGAGGACGCGGCACTCTACGAGCCCGACATCGTCCTGCTCGGCTACGCGCCGTGGGACGACGAGCGCAACCTGCTGTCGTTCCGCGACTACGCGAAGCCGCGCTTCGACCTGGTCGATGGCCGGCTCGAGCTGCACGGCGTCCCGGTGCCGGCTCCGGAAGAGGTCCTTGCACGAGAGCCCTGGCGCTCGAAGCTCGCCGACCTGCTCGGTCTCGTCGTGCGGCGCGTGCGCTGGCGCTATGGCGATCTGAAGAACGAGCGCCGCACGATCACCGACGCGCTGCTGCTCGCGTTCGTCGCCGGCGTGCGCGACCTCGGTGCGCGCCCGGTGCTGGTGTACTTCCCGACCGCGCAGGACGTCGGCGCCGACGCGCCGTCGGCGCGCGAGCGCGAGGTCGCGGAGCTGTGCCGTGCGCACGACGTTCCGTTCCTGTCGCTGCGCGAGCGCTTCCGCCGCTCGCTGCCCGGCTACGCGTCGCGATCGGCCGCGCACTGGAACGCCACCGAGCACGACGTCGCCGCCGACGAGATGGCGACGTTCCTGCGCGACGCGCTGCTGCGACACCGGGGCGCGGCGCAGGCAACGCCGTAGCTCGCGTCCGTACACGACCGCTCCGGCTGCACGTCTCGGCCGGTTACGGAGGTGCAGCGCGTGGTCACCCGGCCCGATCAGCGCGGCGTCGCCCAGCGCGTGCCGTGCGACCTCGGCGCGCCCGGAGCGCCCCGACGCGCGCGACGTCGCCACGCTCGTCGAGGACGGCTGCACGCGGCCGAAGCGTGTGTCATCCTGCCACCGCGATGAAGCCGCGCGTGTACATCGACGGCCAAGCCGGCACGACCGGCCTGCAAATCCGTGAGCGACTCGGCGCACGCGACGACATCACGCTGCTCGAGATCGACGAGGCGCGCCGCAAGGATCCCGCCGCACGCGAAGAGCTGCTGCGCGCGGCCGACGTCGCGATCCTCTGCCTGCCCGACGACGCGGCAAGGGAAGCCGTCGCGCTCGCGGCGGATTCTTCGGTGCGTTTCCTCGACGCGAGCACCGCGCATCGCGTCGCCGAGGGCTGGACGTACGGTCTCGCCGAACTCGAGCCGGGACAGCGCGCCGCGATCCGTGCGGCGAAGCACGTCGCCAACCCCGGCTGCTATCCGACCGGTGTGGTCCTGCTGCTGCGGCCGCTGGTCGACGCCGGTCTCGTGCGCGCCGACACGCCGATCGCGGTGCACGCGCTGTCGGGCTATTCGGGCGGCGGGCGCCAGATGATCGAGCGCTGGGAGGATCCGGCAACGGGGCTCGCGTCGCTGCCGTTCGAGGCGCCCTACGCGCTCGACCGCGAGCACAAGCACGTCCCGGAAATGACGCGCTACGCGCGCCTCGCGCACAAGCCGCAGTTCGTGCCCGCCGTCGGACCGTTCCGCTGCGGCATGCGCATCGAGATCCCGCTGCATGCGGCCCTCCTGCCCGCCGGCACGAACGCGGCGCGGCTGCACGCGGCACTGCTCGAGCGCTACGCCGGTGAGCCGTTCGTCGCGGTTCGGCCGTTCGACGCGAGCGCGCCGAGCGACGAACGTGCCTTCGACCCGCAAGCGATGAACGGCACCAACCGGATCGAGCTGGCGGTGCTGCCGAACCCGCTCGGGCACGTGCTGCTGCTCGCGACGCTCGACAATCTCGGCAAGGGTGCGGCGGGCGCTGCAGTGCAGAACCTGAACCTGATGCTCGGGCTCGACGAGGCACACGGATTGACGGCGTGACGCCGGCCCGCCCGCGCCGCTCCGCCCGGCGATCCTGTCCCGAGATCTCGGCCGGCGATTTTGTCTATTGACCAGCGCGCGCCGGCGCGCCTACGGTGCGCACCTCGCGTGGTGGCGTTCCGGCCTGCGTCCCGTCCGATCCCGGTCCCTCTCACGGCTGCCTCGAGCGAGCAGGAGGACAGCCGTGCAGCAAGCTGGGTCGAGAACCGTCGTACGTGCGGCGCGCGATGCGTGCAGCACAGCCTGGGCGCTCTGCGTGCTCGCGCTGTTGCCCGCGGTTGCCACGGCACAATCGAGCCTGCGCGCATCGCCCGACGGCTCCCGCACGCTGATCAGCAAGGACGTGAACGGCGAGCGCTGGGCGATCAGCGTAAGCGCGGACGGGGCCGTGACCGGCAACGTCTATCGCCTCGACGGCGGGCCGCCGCAGTTCCTCGCCTGTGACGAGCTGCGGCGCGACGACAGCCAGGTGCACCTCCACTGTCGCGCCACCGATCGCTGCGCATCCTGGCAGGATCTCGGCGAGATCGCGCTGCCCCTTTCTTTCCTCACGCCGTCCGCGGCGTGCAGCGCCACACCCGCCAGCGCATCGAGCGCGTCGGCGCGGCCGGCCGCAGACACGAGCGGCCCGCGCTCGGCGCTCCGCATGACTCCGGACGGCCGCGACGTGCTGATCAGCAAGGACGTCGACGGCCTGCGCTGGGCGATCGCGAGCCATCTCGACGACGCGAGCATCAGCGGCGACGTGTTCGCGCGCGATGGCGGACCGGCGCGTTTCGTCTGGTGCGAGCGCGCACCCGCGCTCGGCGGCGAGGTGACGCTACGCTGCAGCGGGGCGGATCCCTGTCCGTGCGGCGCGTGCCCGGCGAGCGACTGGCAGATGCTGCCGGACATCACGGTACCGCGCGGGTTTCTCGAGAGCCGGCGCTGCGGCGACGACCAGCCGCTGCCGCGTCCCGCGGCGCGGGCACACCTCGCGCCCGACGGGCTCGACGGCGGCAGCTTCGGCGTCCTGGTCGGCGCGACCGAGCACCTGGCCGTGGTCTCCGACTACGCGGGAGGGTATGCCGCGTCGGCCGCATACGTGTTCGCGCGCGGCACGGATGGCTTCACCGGTCCGGTGCGCCTCGCGCCGTCCGATCTGCAGCCCACCGACCTGTTCGGCATCGACGTCGCTGCCGGCGGCAACACGGTCGCCGTCGCGAGCATCAGCGCGACACACCTGTTCACGCAAGGCGCCAGCGGATGGCGTGAGGCGGCGCGTCTCGAGCTCCCCGAGCGGGGCGATCGGCGAGGCGAGGTCACTGGGCTCGCGGTCGCGGACGACATCGTCGCCTTCGGCGCAGGCTACCGCACCGGTGCGCAGGAGGTGCGCCTGCACCAGCGCCAGGGCGACGCCTGGCCGCTCGTCGCGACGCTCGAAGCAGACGATCAGACGCCAGACGTCTTCTTCGGCGCAGCGCTCGCGTTGCAGGGCGACACGCTGGTGGTCGGAGCGCGCGCGCGCGGCGAGGACGGCACGGGCTACGCCTTCGTGTACCGGCATGCTGGCGACGACTGGACCCGGGTTGCGACGCTCTCGGCAGCGGGCGATCCCGCGGCCGACGGATTCGGCCGTGCGGTCGCGATCGATGGCGACACGATCGTCGTCGGGGCGCAGTCCGACGTCGGCGGCGTGCGACGGCGCGCGGGCGCGGCCTTCGTATTCGAGCGCCGCGGCAACGGCTGGAACCGCGTCGCTCGGCTGTCGGCCTGCGGCGCCGAGGCCGGCACCTTCGGCGACGCGGTCGCGGTCGCTGGCGGCGTCGTCGCGGTCGGGGCGCACGACTTCGACGGCGGTGCGGCCGCGGGCGACGTGTGGATGTTCACGCGCGGCGATGGCAGCTGGCCGCTTGCGGGTCACGTCGTGCCGTCGGATGCGGCCCCGGCGGCGCAGCCGATCGGCAGCTTCGTCGCGCTGTCGCAGGGCGACGTCCTGGTCGGCGTGCCCGCGCAGGGCCGGGTCGAGGTCTTCGACGCCGCGGCACCATTGCCGCCACCCGCGGAGTGCGTGGCACCGCCGACGGACCTGGTGTGGCCGGGCGACGAGTGGCTGGTCGAGAAGCCCGATAGCCACGGCATGGACCCCATCCGGCTCGACCGTGCACGTCGTTATGCCTTCGAGCGCGGCAACAACACGCAAGCGGTCGTGGTCGTGCGTCAAGGCGTCATCGTCGCCGAGTGGTACGAGGACGGTCGCGACGCGAGCTCGTTCGGCGCCAGCTGGTCGGTCGCCAAGAGCTTCGCCAGTGCCGTGGTCGGGATCGCGATCGGCCAGGGACTCATCGACGGCGTGCACGCGCCGATGACGACCTTCTTCCCCGACTGGACGGGAACGCCGAAGGACGCCATGACCTTGCAGGACGTCCTCGCGATGGCCTCCGGGCTGGACTGGAGCGAGGATTACTCGCTCCAGCAAACCGAGCTGTCGGACATCGCTTACCTGGCGGTCGCGGCCCGCGATCATCTCGCGTACACCGCGTCGCAGCCGCTGCTCTACCCGCCGGGCACGTTCTTCTACTACTCGAGCGGCGACAGCATGCTGCTGTCCGGCGTGCTCGAGGCCGCGACCGGAGAGACCGCCGGCGACTACGCACGACGGGTGCTGTTCGACCCGATCGGCATGCGGCAAGCGCAGTGGTGGACCGACACCGCGGGGCACACGCTCACCTACTGTTGCATCGATGCGCCGGCGCGCGACATGGCGCGCTTCGGCCTGCTGTACGCACGTGGCGGCCGCTGGAAGGACGAGCAGGTCGTTCCGGCGGACTGGGTGCGCGAGTCGACGACGCCGACCGCGGTGTCGGGGAACTCGTACGGCTATCAGTGGTGGCTGTACGACTTCCTGGGATGGACCGACTCTTTTCTCGCGCTCGGCGTCGACTCGCAATACATCTACGTCTTTCCGAGCCTCGATCTGGTGGTCGTGCGCCAGGGCCACTACGACAAGGACCCCGGGCCGCCGATCGCGGATCCGTCGCTGTTCGCGCGCTATCCGGCGCGCGGCCTGGTGCGCGGTCACGGCACCGTGAAGCCCGACGACGGCTGGGATCACCTCGCGTTCCTGCGGCCCATCCTGGACTCGATCGGCGACTGAACGATCTCGCGGCGCGTGGCTGCCCACCACGAGGCGCCGGTCGGTTGACCGCACGGCGCGCGACGACGCATGATCCGCACGGCTCATGCTCACCGCCGACGAGCGCGCGGCCTGGCAGCGCGACGGCTTCTTCGTGCGGCGCGGCTTCGCGCGCGAGCCGCTGCCGTCCGACATGCTCGCGCGCGTGGTCGAGATCTGTCGCGATCACGCGGCCGGGCGCGACGTCACTCCCGCGCTCGTGCTCCCCGAGGCACGCGGCAATCCCGCGGCGCGCGAGCCCGAGGACCTGATCTCGAAGGTCTTCCGCCTGCACCGCGATCCGGTGTTCGAGCGCTTCGCGCGCGATCCCGCGCTGCTCGCGATGCTCGCGGATCTGCTCGGTGACGACGTCGACTGCTTCCTGTCGCAGTTCATCTTCAAGACGCCGGGCGCCTACGGCCAGCCGTGGCACCAGGACGCGCTCTACTTCCCGTTCGAGCCCGACCGGCAGCTCGGCGTGTGGCTCGCGATCACCGAGGCGCGGCTCGACAACGGGTGCCTGCACGTCCTGCCCGGCTCGCACCTCGAGCCGGTGCACGCGCACCGACGAGACCCGCGGCCCGGCAGCAACTACGGCTACCTCGAGATCGTCGACCACGACATGTCGGGCGCGGTGCCGGTGCTGATGCAGCCGGGAGATCTGCTGGTCTTCCACAGCCACCTCATGCACCGCTCGACCGACAATCACAGCGACGGCATCCGGGCGGCGATGGTCTACCACTACAGTCCCGCCGGCACGGTCGACCGCTCGCCGCGCGGCCCCGCGTACGTGAACGACTGGACGCCGGTGTCGCGCGGCGGACGCCGCGTCGCCGGCGCGACGGAGGGCAGCTGAGATGGAGACGGAGCGCGCCCTGCCCGAGGGGGCCACGTTGCACCCGTGGAACCACGGCTTCGTATGGCAGTCACGGCGCGGGCCGCTGCGCTTCTTGACGCCGGCGCAGGCCGCGCAGTTCGACCGCGACGGCTACGTCGTCCTCGACGACGTGCTCGATGCGGACGAGGTCGCCGCCGCCGTCGCCGCGATCGATCCGCTCGAGGCCGAGGTCGACGCGTACCTCGAGACCCGTCCCGAGGGCCGTCTCACCATCCTCGAGCGCGGCGCGATCACCTTCTCGGTCCACCTCGTCACGCGCTCTCCCGTCCTGCGCCGCCTCGCCGCGCATCCGGCGATCGTCGCCCTCTGCCACGACCTGATCGGCGACGACGTGAACCTCTACTGGGACCAGGCGGTCTACAAGAAGCCCGAGAAGCCGCGCCGCTTCCCGTGGCACCAGGACAACGGCTACACCTTCGTCGAGCCGCAGCAGTACTTGACGTGCTGGCTGGCGCTCACCAGCGCCACCGAGGAGAACGGCTGCCCGTGGGTCGTGCCCGGCCTGCACCGTCACGGCACGCTCGCGCACCGCTTCGTCGAGCCGCTCGGCTTCGAGTGCTTCGCGCACGCGCCCGACGCCGTACCGGCCCCCGTGCACAGGGGCGGCATCGTGGTGTTCTCGTCCTTGACGCCGCACCTCACCGGCCCGAACGTCACCGCGGCCGTGCGCAAGGCCTACATCCTGCAGTACGCGCCCGCGGGCGCGACGATCCTCGACGGCGATCCCGCCGCCGGAGGTCCGAGCGGCACGCGCGCGTGCGACGTGCCGGAGCGCCAGTTCCCGGTGCTGCGCAGCGGCCATCCCGGTGCGCCG
>JAIEPK010000353.1 GCA_019749875.1 Candidatus Binatia bacterium
GCAATGCGTGAGGCGCTCGACGTGCGCCCGGGCTGCGCGTGAGGCGCGCGTCGTGTGCTACAGGCGAAGGATGAGGCTCACGCCGTCGTCCATGCTCCGTCGCATCGCTCACGTGTCCGCGCTGCTCGCCGTCGTCACCGCCGGCGGGTGCTCGGCGAGCCGGCCCGCGAGCGCACCGCCGGCGATGCCGACGAGCAAGGCGTACCATCAAGCCGACGCCGATTGCCGCCACGTGGCGGCGCGCGAGACCGAGAACGTCGCGCCGCAGACACAGGCCTCGAAGGCCGCGATCGCGATCTACTGGCGCTGCATGACGGCGAAGGGTTTCCCGCCGCCGAACGCGTCGACGTCCGCGCCGGTCCCAGCGCCGGCCGCGTCGCCGTCGGCGCACTGATCGCGCGTCAGCGCGCAGCGGTATCCGCTCCGGCGCCCGTGTCGTGCGGGGTGCGCACCGCGCGCGCGACGTCGAAGCCTTGCGCCGCCGCGGACGCGAGCGCCGCCTGGTACTCGGCATCGGTCAGCGCCGGCGCACGCGCCAGGATCCACAGGTAGGAGCGGTCGGGCGTTCCGACCACCGCCCAGCGGTACTCCGGATCGACCGCGAGCACCCAGTAGTCGCCCCACACGAACGGCAGGAACGAAAGGAACGCCGGCGCGAAGCGCACCTCGAGCTTGGCGCGCGTCTGCGGATCGGTGACGCGTGCGACGCCGACCGCCTCGTCCACCTCGCCGTTCGTGGTCCGGCAGCGATTGATCACGTCGATCCGGCCGTCGTCGCGCGACTGGTACGTCGCGGTCACGTTGCCGACGCACTGGCTCTGGAAATCGTTCGGGAAGCGCGCGATCTCGAACCACTGGCCGACGTAGCGTCCAAGGTCGACGCTCTCGACCGTACGGGGATCGCTCGCCTGCGCCACCCGGCCGGACGCCAGGGCGAGAGCCACCAGAAGCGCGAGTGCGCGGGCGGATGCGCGGCGGTCCATCTCCGCCACGATGGCCTGCGCGGCGCTGGACCGCAACGTGTGGTCGCACGGGTTTCCCGCCGCGTCGCACGGCACCGGGCCCTGGATCGGACATGTCGCGAGCGACCCGGATCGCGGATCCTGGCCGTCGGTCCGGCACCCGGCCACGTCCTCGCTTGTTCAGGCCCGCGCGAACCGGCTACATCGGCGGGATGCGAACCCGTCCGGTCCATCCCTTCGCCCGCGTGTGCGCCGTTGCCGCGTCCGCGCTGTTGCTGGTGTCCGCTGCCGCCGCGAACGCGGACGACAAGCCCGCCGCCTCCGCCGCCACGCAGGCCGCCGAGAGCAAGCGCGCGCCGGACAAGGAAGAGCGCGCCGCGATGCTCGCGATCCTGAAGCCCGAGACCGCGCCGAATCGCGGTGCGTGGATCAAGTACTCCGCCGGCGACGCGGAGGGGAAGGCGCTGGCCGAGTCGCTCGCCGGCATCTTCAAGGAGGCCGGCTGGAAGACCGAGGTGAGCTCGCTGTCGGGCATGCGCCTCAAGCCGGCGGTGATGATGCTGATCGCCGACGAGGAAGCGCCGACGTGGGTGCAGGCCGTCCAGGAGGCGCTCGAGAAGAGCGGCCTCAACGCGAACTCGGCGAGCGGCTACAAGTCGTACTACGACGAGAAGAAGGCCGAGAACCCGAGCTGGCCGGGCGTGCCGCTGCCCAAGGACGCGGCCTACGTGATCGTCATCGGGCCCGAGCCGAAGAGCTGATCGCGACCGCCGCTCACTGCGGCGCGGGCGGCGCGAGCTCGAGCGAGTAGCTGACGTAGGTCGGGAACGAGGCCCCGGTCTCGACGATCTTGACCGACACGACGTCGCCCGCGTTCACGTCGACCGGTCCGGCGCTGGTGCAGAAGTTCCCGAGGAAGCTGATCGTGCAGCCGAGGGTGGTCTCGAACTCGCCGACGACCACGCGGGCCTCAAGGACCGTCGCGACGTCCCCGAGCACCTCGGACTGCACGCGCAGGTTGCGCAGCGTCCCGCCCGACACGGGAATCCACGCCGCCTGCTTGGTGGGCGAGAGCACGCCGGTGCCCGGGCCGCTGTACTGCGCCCCGTCGCCGGTGGCGATGCGCTTGCCCGTCGCACCGGTGAGCACGGTGAAGCCGGTGCGGTCCCACGTGTAGAGCGTCTCGCCGGCCGCGCACGTCTGCTTCGGCCCGATCTTGCGGAGGACCTTGATCGGTCCCTTGTCGGTCTGGAGGGTCGTGATGCAGGTGCGTGCCTGCCGCGAGTCCGCGGCGGCCGCGTCGCCTGCGACGCCGACGGCGATGCCGAGTGCGACGATCAGCGCGCTACGACGGACCCTTCGTGCTCTCATGATCTGCTCGCTCCCGCGGAGCCGTGCTCCGCTGCTGGCGCGCGCGCCTCCGGTGAAGCCGGCGTGTCGCATGATGATGTTGCTGGTACCGGGACGACGCCTCCTACACGATCCGGTCGCGCAGGTCATCACACGCACCGCACCGCACCGCGTCGTCGAGCGTCCTCCACGCTCGTGCAGGCGCTGCGAGTTTGCCGTCGGCGCGCGCCGTGTTACCGCACGTCAGCTTCGCTCGTCGCCATGTCCAGCGTGCCGTCCGCGCACCGGACGAGCGTCGCGGCTCCACCCCCGATGGACACGACCGTGCGACCACGCCGACGCCCGTCGGCCGCTTCCCCGCGTCGGCTCGGGCGTGCCCTGTGCGGCGCGCTCGGTGCCGCGCTCGTGGTGAGTGCGTGCGCGCGCGACGTGCAGAAGGAAGCGCCGCCGCCCGAGGTCACGGTCGCCTTGCCGGTCGAGCGCGAGGTCGGGGTCGAGCTTCAGGCGACCGGAACGGTCACCGGTCTCGAGACGGTCGAGGTCCGGGCGCGCGTGCAGGGCTTCGTCGAGCAGATCCACTTCCGCGCTGGCTCGGTCGTCACCGAGGGCGAGCTGCTGTTCACCATCGACCCGCGGCCGTTTCGCGCGCGTCTCGCGCAGGCCGAGGCCGAGCTCGCCGGGAAAGACGCGTCGCTGCAGCTCGCGCAGAGCAACCTTGCGAAGGCGCGCGCGCTCGCGAAGAGCCAGGTGATGGCCGCGCAGGAGCTCGACACGCGCACGGCGGAGTACGACCGTGCGCTCGCCGACGTGGCGCTCGCGCGCGCCAACGTCGACGCGGCGAAGCTCGACCTCGCCTACACGGACGTCCGTGCGCCGATCGGCGGACGCATCGGCCGCAACCTGGTCGACAAGGGCGCTCTGGTCGGGGCCGCCGATCCGACGCTGCTCGCGACCATCGTCAACGACGCGCGCGTCTACGTGTACTTCGACCTGAGCGAGCGCGACCTGCTCGGTGGCCTGCACGGCGGTCCGAGCGCGCGTGCCGCGTCGGGCGAGGCGCCGGCCGCACGACCGGTGCTGCTCGCGCGCACCGGCGACGACGGCTTCCCGCACGAGGGCACGATCGACTCCGCCGACAACCAGCTCGATCCCGACACCGGCACGCTGCGCATCCGCGCCGTGTTCGACAATCCGGAGCGAGCGATCGTTCCCGGAACGTTCGTCCGGCTGAAGATCCCGACCGGCCGCGAGCGCGCGATGCTGGTCCCGGACCTCGCGGTCGGCACCGATCAGGCGGGGCGCTACGTGCTGGTGGTGGACGACGCGAACGTCGTCGAGCGGCGCGGCGTCGAGGTCGGCACGCTGGTCGATCGCATGCGACGCGTGACCACCGGCCTCGATCGCGACGCGTGGATCGTCGTCAACGGCCTGCAGCGTGCGCGACCCGGCACGCCGGTCACGCCGCAGCGCTCCACCGTCGAAGCGCTGCTCGAGCGCGCGCCGAGCACGCCGCCGGGCACGGCGGGCTGAGCGCGGGAGAGCACCGTGTCGAGCCGCTTCTTCATCGACCGGCCCATCTTCGCGGCGGTGATCTCGCTGCTGATCGTGATCGCGGGCGCCGTCGCGTACGTCCTGCTGCCGGTCGCACAGTACCCGGACATCACGCCGCCGGTGATCTACGTGCAGGCGAGCTACCCCGGCGCCTCCGCGCAGGTCGTCGCCGACACCGTCGCGTCACCCATCGAGCAGGAGGTCAACGGCGTCGAGGGCATGCTCTACATGTCGAGCACCAGCTCGAGCGACGGCTCGTACGGCCTCACCATCACCTTCGAGGTCGGAACCAACCCCGACATGGCGTCGGTGCTGGTGCAGAACCGCGTCAACGTCGCGCTCGCGAAGCTGCCCGACGAGGTGAAGCGTCAAGGCATCCAGACGCGCAAGCAGTCGACCGGCCTGATCGCCGTCGTCGGCCTGATCTCGCCCGGCAACGTCTACGACGACCTCTTCCTCGCCAACTACGCGACGCTCAACATCCGCGACGAGCTGTCGCGCATCAAGGGCGTGGGCGGCGTCGAGACGTTCCCCACGAAAGAATACGGCATGCGCCTGTGGCTCGATCCCGAGCTGCTGAAGGCGCGCAACCTGACCACGACGGAGGTCCTCGCCGCGATCCGCGAGCAGAACGTGCAGGTCGCGGCGGGCATCGTGGGACAGCCGCCCGCGCCGAGCGGCATCGACTTCGAGTACACCGTGACCACGCTCGGACGCCTCGTCACCGAGCAGCAGTTCGAGGACATCGTGGTGAAGACCGGCGCCGGCGGTCGCATCACGCGCGTCAAGGACATCGCGCGCGTCGAGCTCGGCGCGCGCCGCTACGACAGCCTGTCGTTCCAGAACGGCGTGCCGAGCTCGACGATCATCCTCTACCAGTCGCCGGGTGCGAACGCGGTCGAGGTCGCAGCCGGCGTCGAAGAAGCGATCCGACGCATCGGCGCCACGCTGCCGCCGGGGCTCGAGCTGAACATGATCTACGACGTCGCCGACTTCGTGAAGGCGTCGATCGAGGAGGTCCAGCTCACCCTCGGCGAGGCGTTCGTGCTGGTGTTCCTGGTCGTGCTGCTGTTCCTCGCGAACCTGCGTGCGACCATCATTCCGGCGCTCGCGATTCCCGTCTCGCTGATCGGCACGTTCGCGTTCCTGCTCGCGTTCGGCTTCTCGATCAACACGCTGACGCTGTTCGGGCTGGTGCTCGCGATCGGGCTCGTGGTCGACGACGCGATCGTCGTGGTGGAGAACGTCGAGCGCAACATGCGCGAGCACGGGCTCGCGGCGCGCGACGCGACCGTGCGCGCGATGCAGGAGGTCGCGGGGCCGGTGGTCGCGATCACGCTGGTGCTGATGGCGGTGTTCCTGCCGACCGCGGCGCTCGGCGGCATCACCGGACGGCTCTATCGTCAATTCGCGCTGACCATCGCGGTGAGCGCGTTCCTGTCCGCGGTCTGTGCCTTGACGCTGAGCCCCGCGCTCTGCGCGACGTTTCTCCGCACGCAAGGTGACGCCCGCACGCGCTTCGGCGCCACGCTGCAGGCGCTCGCCGCGCGCTTCAACGCGGCCTTCGACCGCCTGACGGACGCGTACGTGGCGCTCGTGGGCGTGGTCGTGCGGCGGCGCGCGCTCGCGCTCGGTGTGCTGGCGCTGCTGTTCGCGACCACCTGGCTGCTGGTCACCACCGTGCCGAGCGGCTTCCTGCCGGTCGACGACCAGGGCTACGTCGTGGTCGACATCCAGCTCCCGGACGGCGCATCGCAGGAACGCACGACCGCCGTGGTCGAGCGTGTGCAGCAGATCCTCGCGACCATCGACGGCATCGGCATCGTCACGGTCATGCCGGGCTTCTCGCCGATCAACGGCAACGCCTCGGGCAACGCGTTCGGCTTCGCCTGCTTCACGCACTGGAGCGATCGCATCGCGCGCGGCCGCGACGTGTTCGCGATCGTCGACGAGATGCGCGCCAAGCTCGCGCCGATCCAGGAGGCGCAGATCCTCGTCTTCCCTCCGCCGGCGATCGACGGGCTCGGGCAGACCGCGGGCTTCGAGGTGCAGATCCAGGACCGGCTCGGCGCGGGGCCGTTCGCGCTGCAGGACGCGACCGACGCATTCACCGCGGCCGCGGCCGGCGAGCCCCTGCTCGCGAACGTCTTCGGCGGCTACCGTGCCGGCGTGCCGCAGCTGCACGCGAACGTCGATCGCGAGAAGGTCAAGAAGCTCGGCATCCCGCTGCAGGAGGTGTTCGACACGCTGCAGGCGTATCTGGGCTCCGCGTACGTCAACGACTTCACGCGCTTCGGCCGGACGTTCCAGGTGAACGTGCAGGCCGACGCGCGCTTCCGCGCCTCGAAGGAGGACGTCGAGCGGCTCCAGGTGCGGAGCCCGGGCGGCAAGATGGTCCCGCTCGGTGCGCTCTTGACGGTCGAGGAGACGGTCGGACCGGCGCGCATCTCGCGCTTCAACCTGTTTCCCGCGGCGATGGTGACCGGCGAGCCGTCGCCCGGCGCGAGCTCCGGGCAGGCGCTCGACGCGGTCGAGGACCTGGCGCACCGCGTCCTGCCGTCCGGCATGTCGATCGCATGGAGCGGCACCGCGTTCCAGGAGAAGCGCGCCGGCGGGCAGGGCGTGATCGCCTTCGTGCTCGGTCTGGTCGTGGTCTACTTGATCCTCGCGGCACAGTACGAAAGCTGGGCGATGCCGCTGTCGGTCGTGCTGTCGGTGCCGCTGACGGTGCTGAGCGCGCTCGGCGCGGTCGCGCTGCGCGGCTACGACGCCAACCTGTTCACGCAGATCGGCCTCGTTCTGCTGATCGCGCTCGCGGCGCGCAACGCCATCCTGATCGTCGAGTTCGCGCGCGAGTTCCGGGCGCGCGGCCACACGCTCGAGGAGGCCGCGCTGGCCGGCGCGCGCGTGCGGCTGCGGCCGATCCTGATGACGTCGTTCACCTTCGTGCTCGGCGTCGCTCCGCTGGTGGTCGCGTCGGGTGCGGGCGCCGCCGCGCGACGCTCGCTCGGCACGACCGTGTTCGGCGGCATGCTCGGCGGGACGCTGCTGTCGCTGGTGTTCGTGCCGGTGCTGTTCGTCGTGGTCGAGTCGCTCACCGAGCGCGTCGCGTCGTGGCGCGGGGCCCGCGCGACGTCGCCGGACGCGCTGCCGCGCTCCTGAGCGCGACGCGCCGGGCCGGCTCTCCGTCGCACGCGGCGCGTGACGACGCTGCGG
>JAIEPK010000507.1 GCA_019749875.1 Candidatus Binatia bacterium
GCGCCACGGCGCACGGCGCGGCAACCTCCGCGGCCCCGTGCTCCGCACGGCGCACGGCACGGCATCCGCTGCATGCGGCGCACCATCGCGGCCCGACGCTCGTCGCGCGGCGGACGCGCGCTCAGGTGCGCTCGCGCGACCGCCGATACCCGAGCAGCCGATCGTTCCACCCCTCGGAGATCGTTCCGAGATCGTCCACTCCCATCGCTCATGGTCCCTCCGTCCACGCTCGCGGCGCTTCCCGCCGCCCTCGTCGCCCTGTCGGTCGCGGCCGGCGTCGCGTTGCTCTTCCGCGAGCTGCGCGCGCGGCGCGGGCGTGAGCGCGCGCTGCGCGACCGCGTCGCGACGACCTGCGACGCGCTCGCGAGCCTGAGCGACGCGCTCGTGATCGCCGATCGCGACGGCAACCTCACCTTCGCGAACGATGCCGCACACCGGCATCTGCCGCGCCGGCACGGGCGGGCCGTCGACATGTTCGGCATGCGACCGCCGGTGCTGTTCCGCTCCGACGGCATCACGCCGATCCCACCCGACCAGACGCCGCTGCTGCTCGCGCTGCACGGTCGCACGACCGAGGACGCCGAGTGCCTGTACCGCGCGCCGGGTGCCGAGCCGACCTGGCTCAGCGTGTCCGCGCGGCCGCTGACCGATTCCCGAGGCGCCGAGGCCGGCGCGGTCGCCGTGTTCCGCGACGTCACGCGAACGAAGCGTGCGTCGCACGCGCTGCAGCACGCGAACGCTCGCCTGCAAGCGTCGGTCGACGAGCTCCGCCGTCGCAACGACGAGATGACCCTGCTCGGCGAGCTCAGCCAGCAGCTGCACGGGTGCGGCACCACGAGCGAAGCAGCGGCGCTCGGCGCGCAGTTCCTCGCGCGCCTCTGCCCCGGCGGCTCGGGCGCGATCTACCTGTTCGACGAGCCGGCGACGCGCGCGCCGCGCGTCGCGGCGTGGGGGCGTGCGACGCAGATTGCACCCGAGCTGCAGGCCGACGCCTGCTGGGCGCTGCGCCGCAACACGACGCACGCGCTCGATCCGCAGCGCCTGGGTCTCGCGTGCCGCCACGTCGCGCGGGACGTGGTCGCCTGCGCCTGCGTCCCGCTGACCGCACCCGGCGAGTGCCTCGGCGTCCTGTACGTCGAGCGCGCGACCATGGCTGGCGTCGGCTCGATGCCGGGCCCCGGCATCGTCGAGGCGGTCGCGCAGGAGGTCAGCTTGACGCTCGCGAACCTGCGCTTGCGCGACATGCTGCTGCGGCACTCGGTGCGCGATCCGTTGACCGGCCTGTGGAACCGCCGCGTGGTCGACGAGTGGTTCGTGCGCGAGCTCGCGCGCGCACGTCGCCACGACACGTCGGCCGGCGTGCTGCTGATCGACGTCGATCACTTCAAGCGCTTCAACGATTCGTTCGGCCACGAGGCCGGCGATGCCCTGCTGAAGGCGCTCGCCGCCATGCTGCGCGACTCGGTCCGCACGGAGGACCTGGTCTGCCGTTACGGCGGCGAGGAGTTCCTGCTGATCCTCGGCGACACCGCACCGGAGCACGTGACCTTGCGCGCGGCGGATCTGTGCGAGCGCGCCCGCGAGCTCGTGGTGCAGGATGGGACGCGCCGCCTGCCGCCGGTGACGCTGTCGATCGGCGTGGCGCTCTACCCGCAACACGCGGGCGGCGCCGACGATCTGCTGCGCGCTGCCGACCGTGCGCTCTACGCGGCGAAGCACGCGGGCCGCGACCGTGTCGCCGTGGCGCACGCGGAGGCACCGAGCGATCCCGCCGCGAAGCGCATCGTCGCCGCCTGAGCGCTCACAGGAGCGGCGTCAGCCAGCGCGCCAGCCGGTCGCCGATCCGGTGGCGCAGCGGCCGCGCCAGCCAGGCAGCGGCGCTCACCGGGTAGGCGCCGACGAGATCCTGCTCGAAAGCCTCCTGCATGCGCGCCGCGACCGCATCCGACAGCACGACCAGATTGCACTCCGCGTTCCAGTGGAACGACCGGTAGTCCATGTTGGTCGAGCCCACGACCGACACGTAGCCGTCGACCACCACGCTCTTCGCGTGCAGGATGGACGCTTCGTACTCGAAGATCGCGACCCCCGCGTGCAGCAGCTCGGCGAAGAAGCCGTGCCCGGCGTGACGCACGATCGGCACGTCGCTCTTGCCCGGCAGCAGGAGGCGGACGTCGACGCCGCGCGCCGCCGCGTCGCCGAGGAGCTGCGTCAAGGACGACTTCGGCGCGAAGTACGAGTTGGTGATCCACACCGACGCGCGCGCGGCACCGATGATCGCGCCCAGCACCGCGGCCGACTCCTCGTGGCCACGGCCCGGACGCGAGTCCAGCACCAGCACCGGCGCGCCTTCCCGACCGTGCGGTGCGAGCGGCTCGATCGTGAGCGGCGTGCCGCCGGCGCGCTCCCAGCCCTCGGCGAACACCACCGCCATCTCCCACGCCGGTGCGCCGGTCACGCGCACGTGCGAGTCCCGCCATGCGTCGATCGCGGCGTCGGGAGATGCGCGGTGGTCGGCGTCGGCGCGCGGCGGAACGGTCGACGAGCCCGATCGTGCTCCGCTCTCGGCCGAGGCACGCGGCAAGGCGCCGTACTCGTTGCCGACGTTCATGCCGCCGGTGAACGCGACCGCGCGATCGACGACCAGGATCTTGCGGTGGTCGCGGTAGCCCTGGTTCCACAGCCGCGGCAGCAGCGGGTGGAAGAGCCGGACGTCGACGCCGCCTGCGCGGAGCGTCCGCCAGAACGTGCGTCGCGTCGAGAACGAGCCGAACGCGTCGGCGAGGACGCGCACCGCGACGCCGCGCGACGCAGCCGTCGCGAGGTCCGTCGCCAGCTCCCGTCCGACCTCGTCGTCCTTGAAGATGTACGACTCGAGCAGGACCTCCTCGCGTGCCGCCGCGATCGCGGCACGCATCGCCGAGAACGCTTCGTGGCCGTGGAAGTACGGCTCGACCTCCGCCGCGGGCAGGAGCGGCGCGCCGTCGATGCGCCGCAGCAGGCTCTCGAAGCCCGGGTCGCGCACCCCGCGCGGCAGGGTCGACGCGACCGCCGCGACGTGCGGCGCGCGCAGCTCCGGCGGCAGCACGTGGCCCACGATCGGCCGCGGGATGGCACGGAAGCGCCGGCTGGGGCGCGGACGGCGGGCTCGGGACATGCGCTCGCCGCATCTAGCACGACGCGCGCGTGTACGTTGAGTGCCGGGCGCGACCGTCGTACAGGGAGCGCGGAGGACCCATCCCGTGAGCACCGTTCGCATCCAGGACCACGACGCCGGCGTGCGCCTCTTGACGCTCGACCGCCCGCCCGCGAACGCGATCGACGAGGAGCTGCTCGGCGATCTCGCGGCGGCGGTCGCGGCGGCACGCAGCGACGACGCCGTGCGCGCGATCGTGCTCACGGGCGCGGGTCGCTTCCTCTCCGGCGGCTTCGACCTCGCCGCGCCGCGCCGCGACGACGCGGCGGCCCAGCGCGTCGCGGAGCTGTACCGTGATGCGCATCTGGCGCTCCTCGAGCTGCCCAAGCCGACCATCGCGATGGTCCAGGGACACGCCATCGCAGGCGGGCTGGTGCTCGCCCTCGCCTGCGACTACCGGCTCGGCCTCGACGCCGACTACAAGATCGGGCTCAACGAGGTCGCCATCGGCGCGTCGTTTCCGCGCGTCGCGCTCGAGATCGTCCGCCTGCGCTTGACACATGCGCGGGCCGCCGAGCTGCTGCTCGGCGCAGCGCTCTACCCCGCGAGCCAGGCGCTGCGGCTCGGCATCGTCGACGAGCTGCTGCCGGCCGACAAGCTCGAGTCGACGGTGCTGCGCCGCGCGGCGCGCATGGGGTCGTTCCCACGCGAGTCGTACGCGCACACCAAGGCCGCGCTGATCGCGGAGGCCGTGCAGCGGGTCCGTGCCGAGACGCCGCAGGAGGCGCGCGCCGCGACCGCGGTCTGGAGCACCGAGGAGAGCCGCGCGGCACGCACAGCGCAGAGGAAGAAGCTCGAGAGCTGATGCGCGGCGCGCTGCCCGCAGCGCCGCGCGCACCATCGGTCACGGCGGATCCGCCGACACGGCGTGAATCGGGGACGACGACGTCGGGACGCGACTAGAATCGGCCTGGACACCGCGACCGCGACGACGGTAGCCAGTCTCGATGCCCATCGAACCTCGCCGGCACCGCTCGCTGCACGTGGCCCTCGTGCTCCCCCTGCTCGTGGCACTCTCCCCTGTCGCGCACGCGGCCACGTACTACGTCGACTGCAGCGCGCCGTCGGCCGGCGACGGCTCGCGCCGCGCGCCGTGGAACGAGCTCGCGACCGCGAACACGACGCCGCTCGCGCCCGGCGACCGCCTGCTGCTGCGTCGCGGCAGCGTCTGCGCGGGACCGCTGGCGCCCGTCGCCGCGGGCAACGAGACGGCACCGGTGCAGATCGGCGCGTACGGCACCGGCGCGCGCCCGCGCATCGAGGCGACGTCCGAGGACGCGGTGCTGCTGCGCAACACGAGCCACACCGTGGTGCGCGATCTCGAGGTCACCAACGCCGGACCGGAAGCGCGCCGGCGCGGCGTGCACCTGCTCGCGGACGGCGAGGTCGTGCGCGGCTTGACGGTGCGCGGCCTGTACGTCCACGACGTCGACGGCGACCTCGCGAAGGACGGCTTCGGCAGCGGCGGCATCCAGGGCGACGTCAGCAACGGTGGACGCTTCGACGGTCTCGTCATCGAGGGCAACCGCATCGAGGACGTGAGCCGCAGCGGCATCTTCCTGCCGATCGGCGGCGGCACGCGCCCGCGCGCCGGCGAGCCGTGGCCGGAGGCGTCGACCGACGTCGTGGTACGCGGCAACCGCCTCACGCGCCTCGCCGGCGACGGCATCGTGGCGCTCGGCACCGTCGGCGCGGTGCTCGAGGACAACGTCGTCAGCACCGGCAACCTGCGCGGCGCGCCCCTCGGCTCGGGCAACCCGGTGTGCAACGCCGGCATCTGGACGTTCTCCGCCAACGACACGCTGATCCAGCGCAACGAGGTCTTCGACATGCGCTTCAACGGCTGTGACGGCACCGGCTTCGACATCGACTACGAGCAGGACGGGACGGTCGTCCAGGACAACTACAGCCACGACAACGAGGGTGGCTTCATCCTGCTGTGCACCGACGATCGCCCGCGCAACGCGTTCGTCCGCTTCAACCTCAGCGTGAACGACGGCTGGGCGGTGGCGCAGTCGCCGTGCGCCTTCCCGCGCTTCGGCGGGTTCAGCGGGCTGCGCTTCCACAACAACACCATCGTCGGCCCGAACCCGCTGCTGTCGTTCCAGAACCAGCCGTCGGGCGGGCTGCTCGACGCGCAGAACCTCGAGTTCCACAACAACCTCTTCGTCGCCGATCCGCCGATCGCGGTCGCGTTCCCGTGCGGCGCGCGCTGCTCGAACAACCTCTTCTTCGGCATGCCGCCCGCAGGCAGCGACGCGCTCACCGCGGATCCGGAGCTGACCGCGCCGACGCGCACGGGCACCGGACGGAGACGGGTCGGCGTCGGCTACCGCCTGCGGCGCGGCTCACCGGCGATCGGCGCCGGCGTCGAGATCCCCGGCTCGGTGACGCGCGACTTCTTCGACCGGCCGTTCGACCCGCAGCACCCGTCGATCGGCATGCACCAGCCCTGAGGGCGCGGATGGCACGCGGCCGGACGCGTCACGTCCGGTCGCACCTCCGATCGCGTCGAGAACACCCGCGGGGGCGCGGACGCCGCGTCACGGGCAGCTCAAGGTGCGGTCGACGATCGTGCAGCCGAGCTGCGTCGCGCCCGCGACGTCGCGCAGGGTCATGGACCAGCCGTCGTCGCGCGCGTCGAGCACCGCGAAGCCGAACGTGTCGCGGGTCTCGCCGACCGCCACCGTGGCACCCGCGATCTCGAGACCCGCGAGCGGCGTGGTCACGGCTTGATCGAGCTCGGTGCCGCTGTTGCCGATCACCAGCTGCGGTGCGCGCGGCTGATCGAACGACAGCGCCTCGAAGAGGTGCACGTGGCCCGACAGCACCATCTCGACCGACGCCGGCAGCTGGCTCTCCGACGCCGCCTCGAGCGTCGGGTTGCCGGTGAACAGCTGCTCGACGCCGTTCTGCACGCCGGCGTGGCCGAACACCCACATCGGCCGGTGCGTGACGAAGAACGCGCGCGGACCGGCGAGTCGCGCGACTTCCGCGAACTGCGGCCGGTAGAGCGCCACCTGTGCCGGGTCGACGCTCTTGTCGTTGGCGGCGCTCGAGTCGAACATCAGGAGCTGCAGGTTGCCGAGCTCGATCGCGTACGGATCGGTGTAGTCGCTGCACTGCGGGTCGTACGGACGCGGGTCGAGGAAGCGGAACCAGACGTAACCGGCGCGCGAGCACGACTCGTGGTTGCCGCGCGTCAGCGCGAGCGGTGCGGCGCGGAACAGCGGTGCCGCGGGTGCGAAGAAGTCGGCCTCGATGGTCGTCCAGTCGTAGCCGTACGGGCTGCCGGCGCAGCCCTCGTCGCCGGTGGGACACGGGTCTTCGCGGTACAGATAGTCGCCGACGTGCACGATGAGCTGCGGCGCGACCTCGGCGAGCGTGCGCGCGACGCCGCTGCCGCTGCCCGTGCCCAGGCCCAGCGCGGCCTGCGCGCCGGCCGCATCGCCGGTGAGGAAGCCCAGCAGGTCGGCGACCGAGTCCGCGACGCGCGCGAAGGGCCATGCGGCAGGCTCGTTGCAGGACTGCGGCGGATCTCCGGTCTCGAGCCGGCAGCCGGTGTCGCCGATCACCGCGATGCGCGTGATCGGCGCCTCGGGCAGCGGCAGCAGGCGATCCGCGACCGCGACCCGCGTCGCCGCGGACGAGATCGACGCCTCGCACGTCAAGACCGGAAACAGCGGCGGCGCGGCGGCCGCGCGCACCTGCATCGCGACCGGCCGTCCATCGACGTCGAGCGCCGGGCACGTGTCGCTCTCGGTGATGACGCGCGCGATGCGCTCGCCGTCCGGGCCGAGCATCAGCCACGCGTACTGCGTGCCGCTGGTCGTCGCGTCGCCGCAGCCGGCGGCGAGCCCCAGCAGGAGCAGCGCCGCGAGCCGGGCCGATCCGTACG
>JAIEPK010000033.1 GCA_019749875.1 Candidatus Binatia bacterium
GACGCAGGCTCGCGGCACGGCGCAGGGCGACGGCGACGGCGGCCGTCGCCGTCGCGAGCGCGGCCGGCAGCCCGGCGATCGTCGGGTAGCCGATGAAGAAGTGCGTCCACCCACCGTGGCCGTACGCGCGGTCCGCGAGCCAGTACGGGTTCTCGTGGAACATCCACAGCGGATCGTGGTGGACGAAGAGCGCTCCGGCGATCGCGTAGGCGACGTGACCGGCCGCCAGCGGCAGCAGCAGCGCCGGCCGCCGTGCGGCCAGCGCCAGCATCGCCCACCACACCATGAGCACCCAGCCCTCGGCACGCACGAACGGCAGCAGGCCGATCAGCAGGTAGGCGAGCCGCCAGCGCGCGGCAGCGAGGCTCCCCAGCGCCGCGAGCAGCACGAGCCCGAACAGCGGCTCGGTCCAGCCCGACAGCAGCGCGTCCCACGTGCCCGGCGCGACGTAGAGCAGCAACGGCGCGATCCATGGCGCCCGCCAGCCGGCACGCCGGCCGAGGTGCCACAGGGCGCCGGCGCTGGCGAGCGTGACCAGCGACTGGAAGAGCACCGTGCCGGCGAAGCCGAGCGACGCGAGCGGTGCCGAGAGCAGCGTGAACAGCGGCTTGCTCCACGAGTCGAGCAGCATCCTCGGGTGCGCGTGGACGAGATGCGCCGTCAGGTGATGATTGACACCGTCGCCGACGTCCGAGACCACGTGTCCCGCGCTCCACAGCCCGAGCGGCGCCAGCAGTGCGGCCGCGATCGCGATCCGGGCCGCCACCGGCAGGTCCAGCCGTCGCACGGCTCCGATCATGCAAGTGCGCCCGCGGGCACCGGTGGACCAAGGCAGGCGAGGACGGTCACCGCACGTAGCCCAGGTGGCGCAGCTGCTGCTCGCGCACCGGATCGACCACCGGTGCCTGCTGCGCATTGACGGGCCGCGGCAGGGCCCCGAACCCGGCAAGCCGCTCGCGCAGCGATCGCGCCGCCTCGCCGCCCTGCTCCGGCAGCGCGTGCTCCTCACCGGGATCCACCGCCAGATCGAACACGTCGAGCCGCTCGCCGTCCGGCTCGAGGTACTGGATCACCTTGAGCGTGCCGTCGTAGCCGGCGCGCTCGCGCACGCCCGCCTCGTTGCGATGCTCCACCCAGACGTCGTGCGGCTCGTCGAGGAGCGGGGCGTCGACGCCCGGCGGCTGCGGCACGCCGACCGCCGCGAGGATCGAGCCGAAGATCGCGCGCGTCGACACGCGGCGCTCGACCACCTCGCCGGCGCGGCGTGCGTACGGGTACTTGACGAGCAGCGGCACGTGCACCAGCGGCTCGAGCGGCATCAGCCCGTGCCCGCCGAGGGCGTGCTCACCGAACAGCTCGCCGTGATCGGAGGTCACGATCACCAGCGCGTCGTCCCAGCGCCGTGCGGCCTTCAGCGCGTCGAACAGCGACTGGAGGGAGCGGTCGACGAAGACGATCTCGCCGTCGTACTGCGAGGTGAAGTGCTCGATCAGCTCCGTAGTCACCGGTCGCCTGTCCTCGTAGATCGCACGCGTGATCCATGCGCCGAGCTCCGGATGCTTCTTCGGGAACATCGCGTCGAGCGGCGGCGGCGGCTCGAACGGCTCGTGCGGGTCAAGGAAGTTCACGAACAGGAACAGGCGGTCCCGCTGCGCCGGCAGCCACCCCGCAAAGGCGCTCGCGAGCGCGGGCGGATAGCTCACCGGGCCGTCGAAGAACTCGCGGAACCCGCGCCCGAAGCCGAGGCTCGACGTGACGAACGTCCAGTTGCCGACGAAGGCCGCGGGATGAAGGCCGCTCTCGCCGAGGATCTCGGCCAGCGTGCGCACCTCGGGCCGCATCGGGCGTGCGGTGACACGAGGCCCCTCGGCGCGCTCGGCACCGTGCTGCGACGGCCACAGTCCGGTGAACATCGACGCGTGGGACGGCACCGTCCAGGTCCCGGGTGCGATCGCGTTGCGATACGTGACCGCCTGCCGCGCGAACGCGGCGAGGTGTGGGGCGGTATCGCGGTCGTAGCCGTAGAGCCGCAGGTGATCCGCGCGCAGCGTGTCGATGACGATCAAAACCACGTCGCGCGGCGCGACCGCCTCGGGGCGCCGGGGCCCGCCGAGATGCTGCGGCGCGTGCCCGAGCACGGCCACCGCGAGCACGGCCAGGAACGCGATCAGAAGGAGACGATGTCCACCGAGACGCATCGCTCAACCCGCTGCCACCGCGTCGGGCTCGCGCACGTGCAGCGTACGCCCGGGCGCGACCCCGTCCACCACCTGGTCCGTCCCGGACGGCCAGCGCACGCGCACCGTGGCGGGCGCGTCGCAGGCGCCGAGGCCGAAATGCGCCGGCACCAGCGACTGCGAGTAGCCGTTGGCGAGACCGTTCTGGAAGCGCGTCTGCTTCCGCCCGCACGCCTCGACGTCGATCCACGCCCCGAGACCCGACCGGTTCGACCGCGTGCCCTCGAGCACGATCGCGAGCCAGGCATTGCGTACCGCGGTGTCGTTGCGCAGCAGCCGGTACGGGCCCTGATCGAACGGCGGCAGACCCCAGCCGTTGGTCAAGAACAGATCGAGGCGGCCGTCGCCGTCGAAGTCGAAGAAGTGCGCGCCCGAGCCGCGGCCGTTGCCGGAATCCGGGCCCGCGCCGGCCTGCTCGCTGGCGCGCACGAAGGTCGCGTCGCCCCGGCCGAGGAAGAGGGCGTTGTGTCCGCCGCGTCCCTCGACGCCGCTGTCGACGACGTAGAGGTCGAGCGTGCCGTCGTCGTTGACGTCGGCCAGCTGGACGAGATGGCAGTTCGCCGCGTGGTCGAGGCCGTCGCCCTTCGCGCGCACGAAACGGCCGTGACCGTCGTTGAGCCACAGCGCGCCGCCTGCCTCGGGAGGATGCGTCATGTCCGCGGGCTGCGCGTTCGACGCGCCACGGAGGTATCCGGTGATCTGATGGTCGCCGGGCACGTTCCAGCGTGCGTGCCAGCGCCACACCGGCGCATCGGCGGCATCACGCTCGACGCTCCGCGGGTCGCGCCAGACGAGAAACCCGGCGCGCGCCGGGACACCATCGCTCGCCGCCGCTGACGCCGCGCAGGTGAAGCCTGCGCCCGCGGGCTGCGTGTCGCGACCGCACCAGATCCGATCCGCCGCGAGCGGATAGCCGTTCTCGAGCACCTCGAAGGCCGGCGCGACGTCGTCGTGCGCGGGCGTCTCGAAGTCGAAGCCGGCCGGCTTCGCACCGGGGAGGATCGCGAAGCGGACCCGGCCGTCGTCGCCGACCAGCACCGAGTCGGTGAAGTCGACGCCGTAGCCGAGGTACACGTCGAGGTCGCCGTCGCCGTCGACGTCACCGAGGGTCATGCCCTTGACCGAGTGGCCGAGGTTCTCGAGGCCCGCCTCGCCAGTGCGGTCGACGAAGCGCTTGCCGCCCTCGTTCATCAGCACGCGCAGGCCCTTGGGCGTGCCGGCGTAGATCAGGTCGGGTGCACGATCACCGTTCAGGTCGCCCCACGCGACGTGCACGGCGGCGGGCGACGCGATCCCGAACGCCTCGCCGGCCTCTGCAAACGTCCCGTCGCCGTTGCCGAGAAAGAGTCGGTTCGGGGTGAGCAGGTTCGAGACCAGCAGATCGAGGCGACCGTCGAGGTTCGCGTCGAGCCACGCGACCGAGCGCGAGCGCCCGGCGGGATCGGTCACACCGGCGGACGTCGCGACGTCCGCGAACCGGCCGTCGCCCAGGTTCCGGTAGAGGCGGTTCTTCTTCGCGGTCTCGCGCCCCCGGTTGGCGCCCACCGGCACGTAGAGGTCGAGCCGGCCGTCGCCGTCGAAGTCGCCCCACCCCGCGCCATGCTTGTCGCCCGAGGTGTCGATGCCCGACGACGCGACGACGTCGGTGAAGTGGCCATCGCCATCGTTGCGGAGCAGCGCGGCCGGCATGCCGTGCCCGCCCACGAAGACGTCGACGTCGCCGTCGTCGTCGTAGTCGCCGAGGGTCGCGTCGTAGGCCTGCGAGACGCGCGCGACGCCGGCCGCGTGCGAGACGTCGGTGAAGCGCGGCTCCACCGGCGACGGCACCGGCGGGTCGTCGTGCGATGCGCAGCCCACGACCGTCCCCGCGACGAGCAGCACGAGAAGGCGCGCGACGAGCAGGGCCGGCGCTGCCGATCCGCTCTCGTCATGGACGCGCGACCTCATCCCGCGCACGTTAGACGAGCCGCGAACGGGTCATCAAGCCGCGTTCGGACGCGTCGGCCGTCACTGGGTGCCGAAGCCGTTCAGCGGACCGAGCTTGACGAGGACGAGCTCGCCGTCGCGAGCGACGGATCCGCGTGCCGGCCAGGCCGGCATGCTCGCGAGCCGCGGCTCGCTGCGCTCGTAGTCCGCCTCCGACCCGAGAGCGAAGTCCGGGAAGCCGAGGTGGATCAGCGCCTGCCGTCGCCGCAGCGTCCGGTTCTCGCCCCAGGTGTCGAACATTCCGACCCACAGCTCGGCGGCGATGTCGGGCAGCGTGTCGGCCAGTGCTCGCCGGTACGAGCCGGCGAACACCACCCGGACGCCCGACCGGTCGTGCACGTCCGGCGCGACGTCGTAGATCCGTTGCGCGAGACTCGTCACGAGGAGACGGTCCGCGTCCCACGCCAGGCTCTCGTAGTGGAAGATGTTATTGACGGCGACGCAGTTGCACAGCGCGAGCCAGACCACGCCGGCCTTGACGAAGAACGCGGTCCTCGGGCCGCTGCGGGCGACCGCGAGCGCCGCCGCGCCGGCACCCACGAACAGCAGCCCCGACGCGGCCCGCAGCGGAGGACGGACGCCGAGCCCGTACGCGAGCGGCGCCGCCGCGATCGCGACGGCGAGCCCGGTGAGCGCGACGCGCCGGCGCAACGGCGCGTCGGTCCATGCGGCGAGCACCGGTAGCGCGATCCCCGCGAGGCGCACGCTCGTCGTGCCGTACACGGCGGGCGCCAGGTAGAAGCTCCGCAACGAGCCGAGAAGCCGACCCAGCGTCGCCCAGCCGCGCTCCGCAGCCAGGTAGCCGCTCATGTAGGTCACGCCCGGCATGCCGAACGTCCGCGCGATCGCGACCGAGATCAGCGCGTAGAGCGCGACCGCCGCCGCGACGACGGCGACGAACCACGCCGCCCGTCGCACGAGCCCCGTCCCCTCGCCGCCAGCGAGCCGGAAGAACGTCTCGAGCAGGAAGGCCGTCAGAAGCACGCCGTAGTCCTGGTAGAGCGAGGGCGCGAGGACCCAGAGTGCGAGCGCGCCGGCCAGCAGACGTGGCTCGGGCGTCGGTCGGGCGCATGCCGCGACGAAGCAGCGCAGCCCGAGCACCCACAGCAGGATCGCGAGCGACGACTCGAGGCACATGAACGAGAAGGTCATCGCGTAGGCGAAGGTCGGCACGGTGACGAAGACCAGCGCGAAGAAGTGCTGCGCTGCGCGCGTCGTCGGCAGCAGCCGCGCATACGCGACCGACGCGACCGAGAGCACCAGCAGCGCGAGCAGCGGACGCAGGAACGGCAGGGTGGCGCCGCCGACCACGACCGCCTGGAACGCGACCAGCCCCCAGCGGTACAGGGCCAGGCTCCAGCCATTGCCGTGACCGAGCTCGGCGAAGGTGGACGCGCTTTCCTCGTCGAGGCTCAGGGTCGGATGGACCAGCGCGTAGCCGTAGGCGAGCACCGCGAACGTCATCGACACCGCGAGCAGCGTCGCATCGTCACGCGCGAACGCGACCAGCGCGCGCTCCGCGCGCTGGCCCAGCGTGAGCGACGCGACGGTCGCGCCGCGCGTCTCCCGTCCGGGCGCAACGTCGTCCGTGTGGTGCGGCCGCGTGGCCGAGGGAAGCTGCACGATCAGCGTCCCCTGCCGCGACGGCCTCGCCTCTGTGCCGGCATGCGCGCATGGACGCGACCGCGACCTCGAACCTGTCACCCGTGCGGAAAGCCGCACGACAACCGTTCGTCGCCCGGGCGCGGCACTGCCCGTCGCCGCGACGTGGGGCGCGACGTGCGCTGTATCGACCTGCGTCAGCGCACGTCGAAGAACCACTCGGGGCGCTGCCGCCACTTCTCGAGGAAGTAGGCCTCGTTACGCTTGTAGAGCTCGGAGTACTCGCGCAATGCGCCGGTGGTCGCGTGCGGGCGGTGGTCGATCGCGAGGTGCGGACAGTAGGCGAGCTCGTAGCCGAGCGCCTTGATCTGGAACGAGATGTCGGTGTCCTCGAAGCACGTCGGGTCGTAGAACTCGTCGAAGCCCGACGTGCGCGCCAGCACCGAGCGCGGTACCGCGAAGCCCGACGTCGCGAGAAAGGCGACGTCGGTACGGAAGCAACGTCCCGCGTGCGGTCCGCTCATGCCGCGCTCGGGCAGATCGTCGACGATCGTGCCGCCGCCGGTGCCCGGGTGGAACCAGCCCGCGTTCCACGCGATCGCACCGATCGCGGCGTGATCGCGCAGCGCATCGAGCGCGGGATCGAGCCAGCCCGGGTGCAGCGCACGCTGGTCGCTGTCGAGGAACACGACGACCTCGCCGCGCGTCATGCGGACGCCGAGGTTGCGTCCCGAGGAGCAGCCGTTGCGCTCGTTGCGCAGCGCGAGGACGTCACCGCGCCGCGCCCGCTCCTCGAGCCACTCCCAAGACCCGTCGCTGCTGGCGTTGTCGACGATCGCGATCTCGCAGGGCAGCCGCCCGCGGTGTGCGACCAGCGACTCCACGCAGCTCGCGATGATGTCGGCGTTGTTGTGGCACAGCACGACCACCGACACCGTCGGCGGGCTCGCGAGCGCGATCAGCGGCGCCGCGACCGGCGCGTCGTCGGGCAGCACGTGCACCGCGCGAGCAGGTACACCGTCCGCCTGGAGAACCGACCAGCTCGCCGTGCTCGCCACGACGACGTCGTCGCTGGTCGCGAGCGCCGCCGCGAGGGCCGTGTCGCCGCCGGCGCTCACGACCGTGTCACACGCCTCGCTCGCGTCGAGCACCACGCGCGCACCGCGCTCGCGTGCCAGCCGCGCGACCTCCACGTCCGACGGATGCTCGGTCGCCAGCACCACGCGCAGAATCTCATCGCGGCCGTCCATCCAGCGCAGGAACGCATCCGCCCCGGGCGCGATGGTCTCGATCGCGCTGGCTGCCGCGTCGACGCCGGCGATCGTCAC
>JAIEPK010000308.1 GCA_019749875.1 Candidatus Binatia bacterium
TCCTGATCCCAGCGCGCGACGCTGGCCGCGTTGCCGTGCCACGGCGTGCCGAGCATCCAGCGCTCGCCGACGTACGGCAGCACCGGCTCGCTGCCGCCCGCGACGATCGCGCGCAACGCCTCGGCCGGCGAGGCGAGCGCGGCATTCAAATAGAAGTTCTCCGGGTGGCTGAAGTAGAAGAAGCTCGCCCACGGGACGGTCTGGCGCGGCGCCAGCGCGCGGCACTTGCGACGCAGGACGTCGAGCGCCCGCGCGGGCTCGCTCGTGCGCCAGGCGTCGTCGTCCGGATTGCCGAGCCAGCTGCCGACGCTGAACTGCGCCAGCAGGACGTCGATCGCGCCGACGTCACGGCGCAGGTCGTGCAGGGCGAGCTCGTCCTCGTAGATGCAGTCGTTGAGGTTCAGGAGCCGCGTGCCGCCGGACTCGATCAGCAGCCACGAGTCGCCGCCGAATGCGTGCCCGCAGCGGACGCGGAAGTCCGGTCCGAGGTCGTGCCACGCGAGGTGCGGCAGCTCGATCACGCCGGCGAAGCCGAGCGATCGACAGAACCGCATCAGCGTTCCGTCGTGCGTCGCCTGGTAGAGGACGCGCATGCGCGACCGCGACTCTTCCGGGATCGCGCGCAGCGTGGCCGGCGAGAAGTGGTCGGCGTGCTCGTGCGAGATCCAGAGGTGCGTCGCACCAGCGAGCTCCGACATCGGGAACGGTGCGGAGCTCTGCCGTCGCCAGCCGTGCAGAAAGGCGTCGCCCGCGCCCCACGGATCGCTCGCGAGGCGCACGTCGCCGTGCTCGAGCACGAAGCCGGCGTGGTCGAGCATGGTGAGCTGCGGCGGCATCCCGTCGCGACCGGTAGCCGGAACGGCGCGACGAGAGCAAGCCGTCGCGCCGCTCCGGCAAGGTCACTTGACGGTGCGCACGAACACGTCGCCCTGCGCGTTGACGTCGAACGGCACCAGGTTGGTCGCGTCCGACTCGAACGCGACCGCGCGGCCGTTGCCGCTGATCGCGGGCGTCAGCGCGGCGGCGTTCGGCTGCGACCCGTCCGGAGCGACGCCCACCCGCACCGTCGTGCCGGTCTTGCGGTCGTGCACGAAGATGTCCGGTACGCCGTTGGTGTCGTCCACGACCAGGTTGCTCGCCGCCGAGTAGAACGCGACGAAGCGTCCGTCCTTGCTGATCGAGGGCTCGCCGCTGTGGCCGTTGGACTCGCCGCCGGCGCTGTCGACGCTGACGCGCGTGGTCTCACCGGTCTTGCGGTCGTGGACGAAGACGTCGGCCTTGCCGTTACCGTCGCCGGCGACCAGGTTGGTCGCGATCGACGAGAACGCGAAGAAGCGTCCGTTCGCGCTGATGGTCGGCTCGAAGCTCGGACCGTCCCCCTGGACGCCCGCGCTGTCGACGCTCATGCGCGTCGTGCGGTGCAGCGTGCGATCGTGGACGAACACGTCGGTGGCGCCGTTGGTATCGGCGGCGACGAGGTTGCTCGCACCGGAGACGAACGGGACGTAGCGCCCACCGCCGCCGAGCGCCACGTTGGCATAGGTCAAGCTGTCGCCGTTGCCCTCGATGCCGGCGCTGTTGACGCTGACGCGCGTCGTCTCACCGCTCTTGCGATCGCGGACGAAGACGTCCATGCGGCCGTTGCCGTCGCCGGCGACGAGATTGGTCGCCGACGAGCCGAAGGCGACGACCGCGCCGTTGCCGCTGATCGCGGCGAAGTAGCTGCCGCCGCCGGTCGCCTCGGCGCCCGTGCTGTCGACGTTGACGCGCTCGGTCGTTCCGGTCTTGCGGTCGCGGACGAAGATGTCGTGCTCGCCGTTGCCGTCGCCGGACACCAGGTTGGTCGCGTCGGACTCGAACGCCACGTAGCGCGCGCCCTTGCTCAGCGACGGGAAGATGCTCGCACGGTCGGCCTGCGCGCCGGACTCACCGACGCTGACGCGCTCGACCGCTCCCGTGCGCAGATCGTGCAGGAACACGTCGAACTGATCGTTCGTGTCGCCCGCGACGAAGGACGAGGCGCGTGACACGAATGCCGCGTAGCGTCCGCTCGGATCGAGCGCGGGATTGGTGCTGTACCCCGCGGCCTCGACGCCGGCGCCGTCGACGCTGACGCGGACGGTGTCCGCGGCCGCGGCGGGTCGTGCTGCGAGAGCGAGCACCAGTCCGAGGGGCGCGACGACGCGGGCGAGGTCGCGCGAGCGAGAGCGGGATCCACGAGAAGTCTGCATTTCGTCCTCCGGCATCGGGCACCGAGGGGTTCTCGGTGCGGATCCAGAGGTAGCGGGGACACGCGCCCCGGCGCCGTCGGCGGGAGGCGGATTCTCGTGTCGGTGTTTCTCCTACGCGGGCCGCCTTCCGCCGCCGCGCGGCTGCGTCAGGGCGCCATCAGCAGCTGCGCGACGGCGAAGCAGTACATCGCGAAGCCGACCACGAACAGCACCAGCGCCGTGGTCATGAAGCGCTCCTTGTGATCGCGGATGCGGATCACGCGCGCGATGCTCTCGAGCGGGCTGCCGCCGAGCTCCTGCGTCGACCAGCGCAGCCGCAGCACGCCGCCCATGCCGACCGCGGCGGCGATCAGCACCAGCACCAGGCCGGCGACCACCGTGACCTTGGCGAGCGTGCTGGTCTGGGCGACCGTGCGGCCGGAGAAGCCGGTGACGGTGATCACGATGCTGCTCAGGCCGAGGATGGCCTGCAGGCGCATGACCAGCGTCCCCAGCTGCCCCTGGACCATCTGGAAGGCCTTCAGCCGGTCGCCCTCGCAGAGATCGAGAATGCTTTGCGCCTCGCTCGAGCCGTCGTCGCTCATCGCCCATTTCTATCGGCGGACACCGGCCGATTCGTGAGACGCGCGCGATCGTCCGATGAACTCCTCGCCGGCCCGCGTGCCGCGGACCCGCGGAGGAGCGTCGAGATGGAATCACGAGCGCGATCGAACGACCGCCGCCGGGCCGTGCGCACGGCTCGCGCGACCAAGAAGGTCAGCTTCGTGCGGCCGCGCCGGCCACAGCGCGCGGCCACGCTCGCCGCGACGCCGCACCCGGTCGAGATCGACCTCGCGGCGACCGCGCTGCTGGTGATCGACATGCAGAACGACTTCCTGCACCCGCAGGGTTGGTCGGCCGCGCGCGGCATGGACATCGCACCGGTGCGTGCCGTCATTCCGGCCATCGAGCGCTGCACGAAGATCGCGCGGCGCGCCGACGTGCCGGTGATCTGGATCAACTGGGGCGTGCGGGCGGATCACGCCAACATGTCGGCGTCGTTCGTCGGCCACGCGCGCGGTGCGTCCGGGATGACCTACGGTGACCCGTCGCCGTCGGGCCACGGCCGCATCCTGGTGCGCGACGAGTGGGGTGCTGCGACCATCGACGAGCTGACCGTCGATCGGTCGGACCTGCTGGTGCACAAGCACCGCCTGTCGAGCTTCTGGGACAACGAGCTCGACTCGATCCTCCGCCAGCGCGGCATCACCACGCTGCTGTTCGCCGGCATCAACACCGATCGCTGCGTGTTCACCTCGCTGCAGGACGCGAACTTCCTCGGCTACGACTGCGTGCTGCTCGAGGACGCCTGTGCCACGACGTCGCCCGACTTCGTGCGCGATGCCGTGCTGTACCTGGTGCGGCTCACGCACGGCGTGGTGTCGTCGATCGACGCGCTGGCGCACGCCGCCGGAGCGCGCGTCCGTGCGCGGACGTCCCGTACGGGTGGTCGCGATCGTGTGCGCGGCTCGCGTACGGGCGGCGGCGCGCGGCTTGCCGTCGGACGACGTACGCGATAGGCGCGTCGCGTTCGTCCCCGAGGCGGGGTGGTTCGCGGCCGTCTTGCGGCGGTCGCCGCATCGGTTCGTAGGGAGGCGGGGCGATGGAGAGGCGAAGCGCGACGCGTCGTCGCCGCACGAGGCGGGCGACTCGCGGCTCCGGGCTCGTGCCGGCGGCGCTCGGTGCCGCGGCGATGCTGGCGCTCGCGCTGGTGCTGCTGCCGGCGGAGGCGCGTGCACAGATCAACCCGTGGATCGCCAACTCGGTGTACAACCCGCAGCAGTGGGATTCGGCCGGCCCCGAGACGGCCACGCCCTGGCTGCACCCGCCGGCGTACGATCCCGGGCAGGGTTGGGGCATCCTGCCGCCGGACAGCGCGCTCGCCGCCGGGCGCTGGCATCGGCTGACGAACCTCACCGGCAGCTGGGGCGGCGTGCGGGACCGGCTGATGGAGCACGGCATCGCCGTCTCGCTCGCCTACTTCGGGCAGCTCGCGGCGAATCCCGTCGGCGGCGTGCGCGAGGGCGGCGTCAGCTGGCGCGGCGACCTCGCCGGGGGCGTGTTCGCCGACCTCGAGCGGCTCGCGGGCTGGTACCGGACGTACTTCACGGCCACCGCCGACTGGAAGGCGGGCAGCCCCAGCTTGACGCCGTCCTACATCGGCAACCAGCTGCCGGTGCAGCTCGACAACGGCGACGACGGCAGCGTCACGCGGCTGGTCAATCTCGCCGTCGGGCACCAGCTGTTCGACGACGCCGCCGAGATCGTCGCCGGCCGCGTCGTGACCGGCGAGGAGTTCGCGACGCTGCGCCTGCCGTGCACGTCGCTCAATCAAGGCATCTGCGGCATCCCGCTCGCGGCGGCGCAGAGCATCTCGTTTCCCACGTTTCCGAACGCCGTCTGGGGCGGGCACGTGAAGCTCAAGCCGGGCACGACGTGGTCGGCGCAGGCGGGGTCCTACCTCGTCTTTCCGGACTTCCGCGACGCGAAGTATCACGGCGTCAACTTCTCCGCGCCGGCCGGGTCCGGCGCGCTGTCGCTGGCGCAGATCATGTACTTGACCGGCGGCGCCGGCACCGGACACGCGACCTTGCCGGGACGCTACATCCTCGGCGGCTACTTCGACTCCGAGCAGGTGACCGCGGTCGAGACGCAGCAGCCGGTGCACGGCACCGGCGGCGCCTACCTGCTCGGCGAGCAGATGCTGTTCGCCGAGCGCCCGGGCTCCGACGTCGGGCTGTCGGCGTGGCTCGCGCTCAGCTGGGCGCCGCCGAACCGCAACCCGGTGTCGCACATGGCGGCCGGCGGGCTCAGCTACCAGGGCATCGTGCCGAGCCGGCCGTGGGACGGGCTCGCGTTCATCGCCGCATGGTCGGGCTACAGCGGCGACCTGCGCGACGGCGAGCGGGCGCGCGGCGAGCCGCTGCAGCACGGGGAAGTCCTGCTCGAGCTCAACTACCGGCTGTCGCTCGCGAAGGCGTTCTGGGTGCAGCCCGACGTGCAGGGCATCCTGCAGCCGAAAGGGCGCAGCGACGTCCCCGACGCGATCGCGATCGGCTTTGCGGTCGGCGTGGTGCTGTAGGGGAACCGTCTGGCCGCAGCTCCGGCGCAGGGATAGCGGTCGGGGAGGGAGGTGACGGCGATGCTGGTGAACCCGAAACCATGGCTGGTGCGTGCGCGCGCGGAGGGCTGGGCGCTGGGCGGCTTCAACGCCTACGACCTCGAGTCGGCGCGTGCGGTGATCCAGGCCGGTGCCGACGAGAAGGCCCCGCTGCTGCTGCAGACCTCGGAGGGCGCCGTCAAGCACATGGGGCTCGCCGCGGCGGTCGCGATCGTGCGCGTGCTCGCCGACGCGAGCGCGGCGCCGGTGGCCTTGCACCTCGACCACGGCAAGAGCGAGGAGCTCGCGCGCGCCGCGGTCGACGCCGGCTACACCTCGGTGATGATCGACGCGTCCCGGCAGACCTACGACGAGAACATGCGCGCGACCGCGCACGTCGTCGAGTACGCGCACGCACGCGGCGTGCACGTCGAGGCGGAGCTCGGCACGCTCGGCGGCATCGAGGATCTCGGCGAGAGCGAGGTCCGCAGCATGCTGACCGACCCCGACCAGGCGGTGCGCTTCGCACGCGAGACCGGCGTCGACGCGCTGGCGATCGCGATCGGCACCTCGCACGGTGCCTACAAGTTCAAGGGGACGCCGCACCTCGATCTCGAGCGCCTCGACGACATCGCCGGACGGATCCCGCAGCCGATCGTCCTGCACGGTGCGTCGTCGATGGAGGCCGACGCGATCGCCTTCGCCGAGCGCTACGGCGCCCGGCTGCCGCATGCGCAGGGCATCCCGCCGGAGCTGATCCGCCAGGCGATCGCGCGCGGCGTCGCCAAGGTCAACACCGACTCCGATCTCCGTCTGGCGGCGCTCGGGCGCCTGCGTCAAGTACTCACCGAGCGGCCCGACCTGTTCAACCTGTACGAGCTCATGGGCGAGATCGAAGGCGCGATCCGGACCGAGACCGCGGCGCGCATCCGGATGCTCGGCGGCAGCGGCAAGGCGTGAGCCGCGCGGCCGACGACCCGATCCGCTCGCGACCTGACTCGCGCGCCGTCATCGAGTAGGCTGCGCCGCGAGCGATGATTCCCTTCCGGCGCAAGCGTCCGTCCGCGCACGTGCGCATTCCGGCGCTCGACGAGACCGGCTACGTCGTGCTCGACCGCTACGACCAGGCGCGCGATCCGCGCGAGTGGGAGCGGCTCACGTACCTCGACTGGAAGTCGTCGGGCGACACGCGCTTCGCGCCGCTCGCCAGCGCGTCCGGCGGGCTCGAGTGCAACGCGTTCTTCAACCACGTCCCACCGCGCACGGACAAGGACGGCGCGTGGGTCGAGGAGAATGCGCGGCAGGCGCCGCGTCTCGTCGCGCGGGCCCTCGAGCCCGGTGCCAACGTCGGTCGCTGCCGCGTGATCGAGCTGCAGCCGACGTCGTACGCGCAGGCGGTGCGCAACCTGCACGTCGACGACAACAACCACCTGAACCCGACCGGCACCGGCTGGGTCGTGCGCGGCTTCTTCAACCTCACCGACGACGCCGGCTCGATGATGCTGCTGCGTGACGATCCGGCCGACGCCGCCACCGAGACGCGCATCCCGCTCGCCGCGGGAACGCAGGTCGTGATCGACACGCAGCGCCTCTGGCACGCCGTCTGGCACCCCGGTCCGGCACCGCGCTACTGCCTGATCACGTCGTGGGAGTCGGGCCCGGAGCTCGCCGATTACGTGTCGCGGTGGCACGGCGTGTCGCGGGTCGCGAGCCCGCCGCTCTCGCCCCGGCTGGTGGCCGAGGGGCAGGCCGTGGTCGCTGCGCAGCGCTGGGAGCGTCGCGTGGAGCGGCTGCGCTGGGAGGCGCGGCGTGCGCGCCG
>JAIEPK010000340.1 GCA_019749875.1 Candidatus Binatia bacterium
CGCACGATCCGCGACCGCTTCGCGGCGCACCTCGCCGCCGGTCTGCAGCGCCTCCGTCCCGACACGCACGCCCGCCTCGAGCAGGCGCTCGCTGCCGCCCCGGACGCCGGCTCGCGCAGCCAGCGCCTCGCATCCGGATACGAGCTCGTGCAGCGGCTCGCGAGCGAGGCGATCGAGGGCTGGCGGGCGGTCGCGCAGGACGAGGCGCGGCAGCTCTACCGTCGCGCCATGCGCCGCTTCGTCGAGCACGGCAACGCGACGCTCGCCGAGGTGCTCGCGCTGAGCGGGCGCAGTGCTGCCGACGCCGGTGCACCGCTGCTCGACGCCGAGCAGGAGCTGCGCGCTCCGAGCGCTCTGTGCTTCACCGACGTCCTGCCCCACACGACGCGCTCGCCGCTCGCCTGGCTCGCCGATGCCCTGCAGCCCGCGTCCGCGTTCGAGCGCCGCCGGCGGGCAGGCGCGCGCGCCTACCTCGACCTCCTGCTCGAGACCAACGCGCACCGGCTGGTGAACGATCTGATCGAGCAGGTGCGCGCGAGCCGTGTCGCGCTCGAGCGCGAGATCGGTCACGTCCTCGACGAGTCGATCGGCGCCGCGCAGCGCGCGCTCGAGCGCGCCACGGCGGCACGCGCGGCCGGCGAGGAGCAGGTCCGGCGGGAGATCACGCAGCTCGATCGGTGCGCGGAGCGTCTCCGCACGACGGAGCAGGGCGTGATCGACGACGCCGCGCCGCCCACGCGTCGTGACCCGTCCCCGGCTTGACTTGCACGGCTCGCGGCGGAACAGACGCGCCATGGCCCTGCCCGAAGGCTTCGCGCCGATCGAGTTCGTCGAGTACCACCGCCGGACGCTGCCGCAGCGGCTCGCGTCCGGCCGCGCGGGCGGGCGCGACGCGAGCACCGCGTACCTGCCGAGCCTGGCGCTCCGCGTGGGAGACGGCGCGAGCTTCACGTACCATGCGGATGAGCGCGGCATCGCGATCGAACCCGGCGACGCGCGCGCCGCGACCGTGCTCGAGATCGGACTCGAGGACTGGTGCGGTCTCGTGCACGAGCTCGACGCTCCGGCGGGCCTCGTCTACGGCGGCCGCGTGCGCAGCGTGCGCGGCAACGCCGCCGACCTGATGGCGTGGGAGTCGACGCTGCGTGCGCTCTACAACGGCCGGCCGCCGTACCGTCCCGAGGCGCTCGACCTGCGCGACCGGAACGGCGCGCCGCTCGATCCGCAGCGGGCGTTCGCGCCGGGCCACGACCGCGCCGACATGGAGCACTTCCTCGACACCGCGGGCTACCTCTTCGTGCGCGGCGTGTTCACGCCCGCGGAGGCCGCGCGCATGCTCGACGAGGCGATCGCGCTGCGCGCCGAGGCGCGTCCCGGCGACAGGCTGTCCTGGTGGGGCCGCAACGCGGACGGCGAGGAGGTCCTGACGCGTGTGACGCGTGCAAATGTCAAGCACCATCTCGGCGGACTGCCCGCGGAGCCACGGCTGCTGGCTCTCGTGGCGCTCGCGAACCGGCCGCTCGTGCACACGAAAGGGGAGGGCGAGGGCGTCACGGTGATCTACAAGCAGCCCGGCATGAGCGACGGCGGCCTCGCGGATCTGCCGTGGCATCGCGACTGCGGAATGGGCGGGCACGCGATCCTGTGTCCGACGCTGCTGCTGTCGATCTACCTGCGCGAGGCGACGCCCGAGAGCGGCGAGCTCGCGATGCTGCCGGGCTCGCACCGCGCGTCCTACAACGCGCACGACCTCACGATCGATCCGTGGCGCCACGCTGCCCGGTTCGCGGCGCGACCGGGCGACGTGTCGGTCCACTACGGCGACACCGTGCACGCCGCGCCGCCGCCCGCCGATCCGCGCCGTGCGGAGTTTCGCGTCAGCGCCGTCGTCTGCTTCGCGCCGCCGGGCGCACGCCCGCATCGCGGCGACGCGAGCTACAACGATGCGCTCCACCAGCGCGAGGACGGCCAGATCGAGCACCTGGACCGGGTCGCGAAGCGGCTCTGAGCACCGCGCAACGCGCGGTGGCGAGAGGGCCGCATCCGCGGCGCTCGCCGCGCATGCGCGGGCGGGGTGGCCGTCACGGCGTCCGATTGATACGAGCGCAGGGTGTTCCGAGCCGCGGGCTCACTCCTGTTCTGGGCGGGAATCGCCGTCTCGTCCGCCTTGCTCTTTCCGGTCGCGCTGCTGATCTGGCTGCTCACGCTGCCGTTCGACCCGCGCCGCCGCGTCCTGCACCAGTTCACCTGCTTCTGGGCCTCGCTGTACACGTGGCTGAATCCGGCCTGGCGCGTGCTGGTCGTGGGGCGCGAGAACGTGCGTCCCGGGGTCGCCTACGTCATGGTCGCGAACCACCTGTCGTTCCTCGACATCCTGGTGCTGTTCCGGCTGCGCCGGCACTTCAAGTGGGTGTCGAAGATCGAGATGTTCAAGATCCCGGCGATCGGCTGGAACATGTGGCTCAACCGCTACGTGCCACTGAAGCGCGGCGACAAGCAGAGCATCCAGACCATGATGCAGATCTGCCGCGAGCGTCTCGCCGAGGGCAGCTCGCTGATGATCTTCCCCGAAGGCACGCGCTCGCGCGACGGCAAGCTGCAGCGCTTCAAGACCGGCGCGTTCCAGCTCGCGCTCGAGACCAAGTCGCCGATCCTGCCGGTCGTCGTGTCGGGGACGTCGAACGCGCTGCCGAAGCACGGCTTCGTGCTGCGCGGGCACCATCAGATCGGCATCCGCGTGCTGCCCGAGATCCCGTACGAGACCTTCGCGGCGCTGTCGGTCGACGAGCTCACGGCCCGCATGCGCGAGCTGTACGTGCGCGAGACCGGCACCGACGGGCTCGCGGACGCGGCTGCTGCGCAGACGGAAACCGACACCCGCGCGACCGGCTCCTGAAGCGCGCGCCGCCGCAGCGCCTCAGCCGCGGAGGTGCGCGGTGAACCAGTCGACCGCGAGAGCGCTCGCGGTCGCGAAGTGCGGCGCCTCGTACGGCGCGAAGTGTCCCGCCGGCAGCACGACGAGCTTCTTCGGCTCGGCCGCGCGCGCGAACGCCTCGCGCGTCAAGTCGATCGGGATGAAGTCGTGCTCGGCGGCGATCAGCAGCAGCGGCGTCGGCGCGATGCGATCGATCCAGCGCAGCGGCGAGTACTCGAGAAGTCGCTCGAGCGAGCGCAGCGTGATCTCGTTGCGCCACGTCGTCGCGTGCGCGGCGTGGCTCTGGAACCACTGCCAGGACTCGTCGCCGGGCAGCGCCGCGGGACCGTTCTCGGGCGCGACCACGGGCATCATCTGCGGCGCGCCGCCCGCGTAGAGACGCTCGCGCTCGTCGATCAGCGCCGCGACCAGCATGTCGCGCGTCTCGACTCCGCTCATGCGCCCGAACGTCTCCCAGCCGTCGATCAGGGGCACCTGCGCGACGACGGCCTTCACGCGCCGGTCGAGCGCCGCGACCATGAGCACGTTGGCCCCGCTGTAGCTCGTACCCCACACGCCGATGCGCGCCGGATCGACCTCGGGTCGCGCGCGCACCCAGCTGAGCGCGTTCCGGTAGTCGGTGATCTGCGCGTGCGGGTCGAGATCCTGGCGCGGCTCGCCGTCGCTCGCGCCGAGCCCCCGGTAGTCGAAGACCAGGCTCGCGAAGCCCGCCGCCGCGAATGCGGCGGCGAAGCGATCGAGCGCCATCTCCTTCACCGCGGAGAAGCCGTGCGCCATCACGATCGCGGGCACGCGTCGTGCGCCGGCACCTTCGGGCACGGTCCACCAGCCGCGGCAGGTGACGCCTTCGCTCGGGAACTCCACGTCGTCGCGCATGCCGGACCTTGCCCCGACCCGAGCCCGCAAGTCAACTATAGGCGAGGCGTCGCGCCGGCCGCGCACGGAGACGCGTCACGCGACGGCGTGGCGCCGTCGCGTCCGTGTCGGCGACGATCCCGCTCAGGCCACCGGACGCGGCGGCTCGCGCAGCACGTCGGTGATGATCGTCGCGAGCCGCAGCGGCTCGATCGGCTTGGGCACGTGACGCCGGAACCCGGCCTCGAGGATCGCCTGACGGTCGCTCGCGCCGGCGTAGGCCGTGAGGGCGATCACCGGCAGGCGTCCCGAGCGCACCTCGGGCGTCTGCTCGAGCCAGCGCAGCAGCGCGAAGCCGTCCTGGTCCGGCATCGCGATGTCGCTCAGCACGACGTCGGGATGGAACGACGCGAGCCGCCCGATCGCGTCGTCGACGCCGTTCGCGGCGACCACGGTCGCGCCGAAGCACGACAGGCTCGTCTGCAGCAGATCGAGGGTGTCGGGCTCGTCGTCGACGACCAGGATCTTGAGCCCGTCGAGCGGCACCGGTCGCAGCTCGAACGCGGTCGCCGGCGCGGCGAGCTGGTTCTCGGCGCGCACGGTCTCGTCCGATGGGGCGAGCGGCAGCATCACCGAGAAGCGTGCGCCCTGGTTCGCCCCCGCGCTGTGCGCCGTGATCGTTCCGCCGTGCAGCTCCACCAGGTGGCGGACGATCGCGAGCCCGAGGCCGAGCCCGCCCTGGACGCGCGTGCTGGAGCTGTCGGCCTGCGAGAAGCGGTCGAACACGTGCGGCAGGAACTCCGGCGCGATGCCTTGGCCCGTGTCCTGCACGATCAGCATCAGGTGCGACTCGAGATCTCTGAGCTCGACGTCGACCGTGCCGCCCTTGGGCGTGAACTTGATCGCGTTCGAGACCAGGTTCCAGACGATCTGCTCGAGGCGCCCCGCATCGGCGAGGATCTCGAGCACGGGCGCGAGCGTCGAGCGCAGCGTGAGCCGCTTCGCGCGCGCCGCCGGCCGCAGGCTGTTCATCACGGTGTCGACGATCGCCACCGGGTCGCAGCGCGTGATGTCGAGGTTGAAGCGTCCACGGATGATGCGCGACACGTCGAGGATGTCGGACACGATGCGCGTCTGGTGGCGCGCGTTGCGCTCGATGGTCTCGATCGCGCGGGGCATCTCGTCCGCGCTGACGGTGCCGCTGCGCAGCATGCTGGACCAGCCGAGGATCGCGTTGAGCGGCGTGCGCAGCTCGTGCGACAGCACGGTGAGGAACTCGTCCTTCGCGCGGCTCGCCTCGCGTGCCTCGGCGAGTGCCGCGCGCTCGCGCGCCGCGAGACGCTCGCGCTCCTCTTCCGCGCGCTTGCGCTCGGTGATGTCGATGATCGCGCTCAGCACGAACATGCCGTCGCGCGTCTCGAGCGGATTCAGGCCGATCTCGACCGGGATCTCGGTGCCGTCCTTGCGCAGCGCGTGCAGGTCGCGGCCGGCGCCCATGGTGCGCGTCTTCGGGTCGGCGGCGAAGCGTGCGCGCTCGGACGGGTGGGCGGCGCGCATCCGCTCCGGGACGAGCCGCTCGACCGACATGCCGCTCAGCTCGGCACGCGTGTAGCCGAACAGCTTCTCCGCCTGCGAGTTGGCGAGCACGATGCGCCCGGCCTCGTCGGTCATGATCATCGCGTTGGGCGCCGCCTCGACCACCATGCGGAAGCGCTCCTCGGCGCGCTTGCGCTCGCTGATGTCGATGATGACGCTCAGCACGAAGCGTCCCTCGTCGGTGACGATCGGGTTGAGGCCGATCTCGACCGGGACCTCGCTGCCGTCCTTGCGTCGCGCGTGCAGGTCGCGCCCCTTGCCCATCGGACGCGCGCTCGCCTGCTCGGCGTAGCGCCGGCGATTGCTCGGATGGTTCGCGCGGAAGCGCTCGGGAACCAGGATCTCCACCGGCTTTCCGAGCAGCTCGTCGCGCCGATAGCCGAACAGCCGCTCCACCGCTTCGTTCACCAGGACGATGCGGCCCGCGTCGTTCACGATCAGCATCGCGTTGGGCGACGCTTCGACCACGAGGTCGTAGCGTCCCGCCCAGCGTGCAGCCTGTCCCTCCCGGCTCTGCTCCATGCGATGGTCCTCGAGCAGTGATTCGATCCGGATCACCTGTCGGGTGGGGCGGCAGGTGTCCAATGCCTACACGAGATCGGTCGATTCGCTCAAATTCTTTGCTGCGCGTGAAAAATTTCGTTGAGACGACCGGGCGCCGAGGGGGCCGCGGCCTCGCGGGGGGCCGTGGTCGAGGGGGCCGTGGCTCCAGGAGGGGTCGGAGGGGCTTCGGGACGAGCCGTCAGCGCCGGAGGAGGCCCGCGAGCCAACCGGTCGCCTGTGTGCCCCAGTAGACCATGGAGTCGGCGACACCGGGAGCTAGCGCAGCGATCTTTTCGAGCGTCGCCGCGCCGGGCGGCACCGCGATCTCGACCAGCCGGAAGCGTGCGGCGGCGAAGATCGCCCACACCACCCACGCGACCGGCATGTTGAGCGCCTCGGGCCACAGGGTTTCGAGCTCCGCCTCGCTGCCGTGCGCCATGGGCGTCTCGACCACGCCGGGCAGCACCAAGCCGACGTGCACGCGCGTCCCGTGCAGCTCCATGCGCAGGGCCTCGGTGAGGCCGACCAGCGCGAACTTGCTCGCGCAGTAGCCCCCGAGCGGCGACACGCCGCGTCGTCCGGCGAGCGAGGCGACGTTGACGATCACGCCGCCGTCGGCCTGTGCCCGCATCGCGCACACCGACTCCTGCAGCACCCACAGCGCGCCGAACAGGTTCACGTCGAGCATCCGCATCAGGTCGGAGCGCTCGAGCTCGACCACGGTGGACGGGATCAGGACGCCCGCGTTGTTGATCACCACGTCGACCCGGCCGTGGTGCCGCAGCGTCTGCTCCAGCACGTCGCGCACCGCGCGCGGATTCGTGACGTCCGCGGGGAGCACGAGCGCGGCACCCCCGTTCGCACGGATCTCGCGTGCGACCTCTTCGAGCTCGGTGCGCCGCCGTGCGACCAGCACGACGCGCGCTCCCGACGCACCGAAGGCGATCGCCGTCGCGCGTCCGATGCCGCTCGACGCACCGGTCACGACGACGACGGCATCACGGAAGAAGTCACGCCAGGGCATCGACAGCTCGACCTTCTTCCGTCGTGACAGGTCGCACGACGGACGCAACGCCCTTTCTGCGCTGCCCCGCGAAAGGCGCCCGTGCGCACGCGGGTCGCGCGGGTTGCGTGCTATGCAGGCGCCGATGGCCATCGCCGGTCGCGCTCCGCAGCAGCCGTCCTCGTCCGTCGCGGAAGCGACGCCGGCCGCGGCGAACGCGACTCCCGGCGTCCCGCGCACGGAGCCGCGGCGCCTGCG
>JAIEPK010000012.1 GCA_019749875.1 Candidatus Binatia bacterium
CCGCGGCTCCGGTCGCGCGCGCCAGCGCCGCCGCGGCACCGGCCGTCGTCGCTTCGGGCGGCGCGTGGTCGAAGCCGTTCATCAGCAGGACCGCCCCGCTCCGCGAGCGCTCGCCGAGACGCCGCACGAGGTCCGCGAGGAACGCGGCCGCTGCGTCGGCATCTTGCGGGAGTCCCGACGCGGCGAAGTAGCCCTCGCCGAGATGGTGTGCGAGCACCGCACTGCCGTCGGGCGCCTGCCACAGCCACTCGGCGGGCAGATGATCGATCTCGTCGCCGTTGCCGCGCCAGTAGACGAACGGTCCGAGCCCGAAGCCGGCGAAGAGCTGCGGCAGCTGGGCCGGGTGTCCGAACGAGTCGGGGGTGTAGGCGACGCGCGACACCGGGCCGAACGCCGCACCGACGCGACGGCCCTCGCGCAGGTTGCGCACCTGCGCCTCGCCCGACGGCAGCAGCGAGTCGGGCTGCACGTACCAGGGCCCGATCGCGATCCGTCCGGCGCGACACGCACGCTCGAGCGCGACGCGCCGCTCGGGACGGATCTCGAGGTAGTCCTCGAGCGCGATCGTCTGGCCGTCGAGCAGGAAGCGGAAGCCGTCGTCGGCTTCGACCAGCTCGAGCACGCGGTCGATCGCGTCGACGAGGCGTGCGCGGAACGTCTGGAACGTCCGGTACCACTCCCGATCCCAGTGCGTGTGCGAGACGAGGAAGACCTTCACGAGCGTCGTTCTACGACGAAGCGCACGCGGACCGCGACCACCGGCCCCGCCCGCACTTGCCCAGCGACGCCGGCATGAGGTACCGCCCGGCCACCCGTGCGTCACGCCTCGCAAACCGCGTCGCGGCCTCCGGACGCGCCGCCGGCGCTCCTCGGCACCTCGCGCCGGCCGATCGGCCGGCGCTGCTGAGCCCATGCGGGGACCCTTCGCCATCCCGCTGCGCGCGCCACGCCTGACCGTGGCGCTGGTGCTGGCGCTCACCGCGGTGCTCGGCTCGCTCGCGGCGACGATCCGCATCGACAGCGCGATCGAGAACCTGCTGCCCGAGCACGACGCCGAGCGCGACTACTACGAGAACGTCAAGGCCCTGTTCGGCAGCGAGGAGGCGACCGTGGTCGCGATCTTCGCCGACGACGTGTTCACGCCGGAGCTGCTCGCACGCATCGACGCGTTGACGAAGGAGCTCGCACGGATCGACGGCGTGCGCGAAGTGATGAGCGTCACCAACGTGAAGGGCGTCGACGCCGAGGACGGCAGCGTGCGCGTCGGGCCGTTGATGCGCACCCTGCCACAGTCCGCGGAACAGGCTGCGGCGCTGAAGAAGCGCATGATCGGCGACCCGTTGTACGCGGGCAACATCGTCTCGAGCGACGCCCGTGCGACCGGGATCGTCGTGCTGTTCGAGCCGCTGCGCGACGAGGAGTTCCTGCAGCGCGGCGTCGAGGACCAGATCCGCGCCGCGGTCGAGGCGCGCTTCGCACCCGCCGAGCTCGCGATCACCGGCATCCAGACCTTCAAGGTCGAAGGCGCACGCCTGATGGAGCGCGACCTGCAGCGCTTCGTGCCGCTCTCGATCGCGCTCGTCGTCATCGTGCTCGCGTGGGAGTTCCGGACGCTGCGCGGCGTCCTGCTGCCCCTCGGCGCGGTGGTCATCGGCGTGATCTGGACGGTCGGCGTGATGGTGCTCGCCGGCAGCAGCATCAACATGGGCACGCTGATCCTGCCGCCGCTGCTGATGGCGATCGGCATCGCCTACGCGGTGCACGTGGTGAGCCGCTACTACCAGGAGCTCGAGCACCTGCACGAGCGCAGGGCCGTCGTCGAGGCGACCGTGCGCCACATCCGCGTGCCGTCGTCGATCGCCTGGCTCACGACGTCCATCGGCTGCGCGACGCTGGCCGTCACACCGATTCCGGCGATCCGCGACTTCGGCATCTACTCGACGATCGGCGTCACGTTCACCTGGCTGGTGTCGATGACGTTCGTGCCGGCGATGCTGGTCCTGCTGCCCGACGCGCGCTTGACGGAGCACCAGGAGGAGCGCGGCCGGCGGCTGAACGAGTGGCTCGCGTCCGTGGGGCGCTTCGGAGTCCGTCGCCGCCGGCCGATCATGGTGGGAAGTGCACTGACCTGCGCGGTGCTGCTGTGGGGTGCCACCAAGCTCGAGGTCGAGACCGACTACCTCTCGTTCTTCGGCCCGTCGACCGTCGTGCGCCGCGACAACGAGCGCATCGCCGAGCATCTCGGCGGGGCGCAGCCGGTCTACCTGGTTCTCGAGGCCGACGCGCCCGGCCGCATGCGGGACGCGGAGACGATCGCGGCGATGCGCGATCTGCAGCAGTTCATCGCGCGCCAGCCCGGCGTCGATACCAGCTTCTCGCTCGCGGACTACGTCATGGTCGTGCGTCGCGCGCTCGATCCCGAGGCGCCGCCCGGTCTGCCGGAGCAGCAGCGCGACGTCGACCAGCTGCTGCTGTTCGCCGATCCGACCGACCTCGCACCCGTCGTCGCGCGCGACTACTCGCGCGCCAACGTCGTCGTGCGCACGCGGCTCTCCGGCTCGGCCGAGATCTCGCGCCTCGTCGACCGCATCGTCGCGCACGCGGCCGAGCACCTGCCGGGCGGGCTCACGCTGCACCCGACCGGCAGCGTGGTGCTGCTGAACCGCTCGGCCGACACGCTCGCGCGCGGCCAGGCGATCGGCCTGTCGCAGGAGCTGATCGTGCTGCTGCTGGTGATGTCGGCGCTGTTCCTGTCGTTCCGCACCGGAGTCCTGTCGCTGGTTCCGAACGTCGTGCCGATCCTCGCGCTGTTCGCGGTGATGGGCTTCGCCGGCATCGACCTCAACATCTCGACCGCGATGATCGCCGCGATCGCGCTCGGCATCGCGATCGACGACACGATCCACTACTTCAACGACTTCAAGCTGCAGATCCGCGAGACCGGCGACGTCGAGCGCGCGATCATCCAGGTGGTGAGCTCCGTCGGCCGGCCGATCGTCTTCACCGCCGGCGCGCTGTGCGCCGCGTTCCTGATCTTGACGCTGTCGAGCTTCCAGCCGATTCGCCAGTTCGGCATGCTCGCGAGCTTCACCATGGTGGTCGACCTGATCGCCGAGCTGCTGATCACGCCGGGGCTGGTCGTCAGCACGACGATCATCACGCTGTGGGACCTGCTGTTCGTGCGCCTCGGCCCGAGCCCGCACAAGGAGATCCCGCTGTTCTCCGGCCTGCGCCCGTTCCAGGCACGCATCGTCGTGCTCATGGGCCGGCTGCGCACGGCGCCGGTCGGGACGTTCATCGCGCGCCGCGGCGAGCTCAAGGCCGAGATGTACGTTCTGCTGCGCGGTCGCGTCGACGTGCTCGGCGGCGAGCAGCACACGCCGATCCTGTCCATGAGCCGCGGCGACGCGCTCGGCGAGATGGGCCTGGTGCGCGCGCGGCCGCGCAGCGCCGACGTGGTGGTGGTGCGCGATGCGGAGTACCTGGTGCTCGACGAGGGCTTCCTGAACCGCTTGCAGCGCCGCCACCCGCGCATCGCCGCGAAGGTCTTCCTGAACTTGACGCGGATCTTGAGCGATCGGCTCGAGCGCACCACGGACCAGCTGGTCGACGAGCGCAGCCACGCGGCCGAGGCAGCTCCCGTCTGACCGCCGCGCGCATCGAGTTCCCGCCGGGGCCGACGACGCCCCGAGGCGCGGGAGGCGCTGCGCGCTGCGGCCGGAACGAAGCCCGCTCAGCGTTCTCGAAATTGCGACCGACGACACGCGGGACACGACCTCCGCACGGGAACGCCTCTTGCTCCGCAAGTCGGTGCGTCGCCGTGAGGCGGTGAATCTCGGGAGGGGATCGTGCGTAACAGTGCGCAGCCATGGTTCTTCGATGCCTGGTCCGCGTTCTACGACCTGCCGCTGGTCCAGTGGGCCACGTACTGGCCGGTGCACGACGCGATCGTCGCGGCGCTGCGCAGCCGCGACGCGCGACGCATCCTCGACGTCGGCTGCGGCACCGGGCAGCTGAGCGCGCGGCTCCGTCGCGAGCGGCCGGAGGCATGGGTCGCCGGCTGCGACTTCTCGGCCGGCATGCTGCGGCAGGCGGCGGCGCGGACGCGGGCGGTGGAATGGGTGCGTGGCGACGCCTGCCGCCTGCCGTTCCGTGACCGGTCGTTCGATGCAGTCGTCTCGAGCGAGGCCTTCCACTGGTTCCCCGATCAGCAGCTCGCGACGGAGGAGCTGTTTCGCGTCCTCGCGCCCGGCGGCAGCGCCCTGGTCGCGCTGGTGAACACGCCCGCTCGCCTGATCTCCGGCGGCATCCAGGCGGCGTCGCGCATCGCCGGCGAGCCGTTCTACTGGCCAACGTCCGCCGAGATGCGCGCGCGCTTCGAGCGCGCGGGATTCGAGGTGTCCGCGCAGACGCGGATCTTCCGCGTGCCCGGCGGCCTGCTGCTGCCGCCCGTCCTGACCTGCGCGGTGCGGCCGGCGGAGCGGCCGCACCGCGTCCCCCGGAGCCGCTCGTGAGCCGCCGGCGCGTGGTCATTCTCGGCGCCGCAGGCCGCGACTTCCACGTGTTCAACACGCTCTACCGCGAGGATCCGGCGAGCGAGGTGATCGCCTTCACCGCGGCGCAGATTCCCGGCATCGCCGGCCGCCGCTACCCGGCAGCGCTCGCCGGACCGCTCCATCCGGCCGGCATCCCGATCGTCGCCGAGGAGGAGCTCGAGGAGCTCTGCCGCCGCGAGCGTGTCGCCACGGTGGTGTTCGCCTACAGCGACGTGCCGCACCAGCACGTGATGCATCTCGCGTCCCGCGCGCTCGCGTGCGGTGCCGACTTCCTGCTGCCCGGCCCCGAGCGCACGATGCTCGCCGCGCGCGTGCCGGTGATCGCGGTGTCCGCGGTCCGCACCGGCTGCGGCAAGTCGCAGGTCGCGCGCTGGCTCGGGCGACGGCTCGCCGGCCGAGGGCTGCGCGTGGCGGCGATGCGCCACCCGATGCCCTACGGCGACCTCGCGCGCGAGGCGGTGCAACGCTTCGCGACCCGCGACGACCTCGCCGCCGCCCGCTGCACGATCGAGGAGCGCGAGGAGTACGAGCCGCACCTCGCGAGCGGGACGGTCGTGTTCGCGGGCGTCGACTACGGAGCGATCCTCGCCCGCGCCGAGCAGGAGGCGGACGTGATCGTGTGGGACGGCGGCAACAACGACTTCCCGTTCCTGCGACCCGACCTGCACCTCGTGCTGGTCGATGCGCTCCGTCCCGGGCAGATCACGACACACCATCCCGGCGAGACCGTCGCACGCATGGCCGACGTGATCGTGGTGAGCAAGGTCGACGCGGCGCCGCCAGCCGACGTGCAGGCGGCGATCGGCGCCGCCCGGGCCGTCAATCCGCACGCCAGCGTGGTGCGCGCAGCGTCGCCGGTACGCCTCGACGACGCCGCCGCCGTACGCGGACGCCGCGTGCTGGTGGTCGAGGACGGGCCGACGATCACGCACGGCGGCATGGCCTACGGCGCCGGCTTCGTCGCGGCGACCGCTGCCGGCGCCGCGGCGATCGTGGACCCGCGCGCGAGCGCCGCACCGGACATCGCGGACGTCTACGCGCGCCATCCACACATCGGGTGCGTGCTGCCGGCGATGGGCTACGGCGACGCGCAGCTCGCCGCGCTGCGCGCGACGATCACGGACGCGGACTGCGACGTCGTCGTGTCCGGCACGCCGATCGATCTCGCCGCCCTGCTCGCGATCGACACGCCGATCGTGCGCGCCCGCTACGATCTCGAAGAGGTGGGCGAGCCACGGCTCGGCGATCTGGTGGATGCGGCGCTGACACGCCTGCTGCCGTCGGCGAAGGAGCCCCGACGATGATCGATCACCTGCTGCGCATCGCGGACCTGTCGAGCGACGACCTGCACGATCTGCTCGCGCTGGCGACGAGCTTCAAGGCCGACCCGTACCTGCACCGTCTCTTCCTCGCGAACGAGACCGTGGTGCTCTACTTCAACAAGCCGTCGACGCGGACACGCATCTCGTTCGAGACCGCGGTCGCACGCCTGGGCGGCGTCCCCATCACCATCGGCCCCGGTGACCTGCAGCTCGGTCGCGGCGAGACCATCGAGGACACCGCGCGCGTCGTGTCGCGCTATGCGCGCGCCTTCGTCATCCGGACCTTCGCCGACGACGAGGTCGCGCGCTTCGCGGCGGCGGCGACGATCCCCGTGGTGAACGCGCTCACCGACCGTCATCACCCGTGCCAGGCCCTCGCCGACCTGATGACGCTGCGCGAGAAGCGTGGGCCTCTGCGAGACGTCGTGCTGGCCTACGTCGGCGACGGCAACAACGTCGCGCACAGCCTGATCGAGGCGGCGGCGCTCGCCGGGATGTCGCTGCGCATCGCGACGCCACCCGCGTTCGCACCGGACGCCGCGGTGGTCGCTGCCGCTCGTGCGCGTGCGCGCACGACCGGAGCGTCGATCGAGATCGGCGAGGACCCGCTGGCCGCGGTGCGTGGCGCCGACGCGATCTATACCGACGTGTGGGTGTCGATGGGCGACCCCGAGGCGGAACGTGCGGCGCGCTTTGCCGCGTTCGCTCCCTACCAGGTGAACGCGGCGCTCTTCGCGCCCGCAAAGCCGGACGCGATCTTCCTGCACTGCCTCCCCGACCACCGCGGCGAGGAGGTGACGGCCGAAGTGGTCGACGGCCCGCGTGCGGTGGTGTTCGACCAGGCCGAGAACCGGCTGCACACGGCCGTGGCGCTGCTCTACGCGCTGGTCGAGCGGCGCGGCGGGCGCGGATGACACGCCGGTCGCGACGCGGGGCACGGCCCTGATGCGGATCGTCGTCGCCCTCGGCGGCAACGCGCTGCTGCGCCGCGGCGAGCGTCCGGACGTCGCCGTGCAGCGCGCGAACGTGCGCCGCGCGGCGCAGTCGGTCGCGGCGCTCGCATGCGAGCACGACGTGGTCGTGACGCACGGCAACGGCCCGCAGGTCGGGCTGCTCGCGCTGCAGAGCGAGACCGATCCGACGGTCGCGCCGTACCCGCTCGACGTGCTCGGCGCCGAGAGCGAGGGGCTCATCGGCTACCTCGTCGAGCAGGAGGTCGCGCGCCTGCTCACGTCGCGCGACGTCGCCACTCTGCTCACCCAGGTGGAGGTCGACCCGCGCGATCCGGCGTTCGGCGCACCGACCAAGCCGATCGGCCCGGTGTACGACGCGGCGACGGCGGAG
>JAIEPK010000636.1 GCA_019749875.1 Candidatus Binatia bacterium
GCCGGCGTCGATCGCGCGCTCGACGGTGGGCGCGCGACGGACGGCCACCGCGCACCGGGCGGAGGCGGGTGCGACACCCACCTCCGCCCCGCGCGGGCTACTGGAGCTGGACGCGCCAGCCGTTCTTGATCGTCTCCCAGTTCTCGGTCGACACCGCGACGTCGTCGCCGACCACGATCTGGACGGTCATCGTGGGCAGCGTCGCCTTGGCCTCGATCGCGCCGTAGGCCTTGAAGTTGACCCGGTACGTCCCGTCGGCGAGGCGCAGGAAGCGCAGCTTGAAGATGCCGCCGGCGGTCTTCGCCGACTTGACGGTCGCGACCCACGACTTGCCGACGCGCTTGACGGTGCCCGGTCCGAGCAGATCCGCGAACACCACGCCGTTCGCGTTGGTGATCAGCAGACCGACCTGCTCCGACGCCGGGTCGATCGGCGTGAAGGGCTTGAACGACGCCTGCAAGCGCAGCAGGTCGAGGCCGATGCGCTGGTAGACGACCTGCGTCACGCACGGGTGGTGGCAGGTGTCGACGACCTGCGGACAGATCGGGCAGTCCGGGTCCAGGCAGTCGATCAGGCCGTCGCCGTCGTCGTCCTCGAGGTCGTGGCACATCTCGCACAGCGCCGTCGTCCCGGTGCACAGGCCCGCCTCGCACTGATCGCCGGCCGAGCAGGCGTCGCCGTCGCTGCACTGCGTGCCGTCGGGCGCGTTGGGATTCGAGCACTGGCCCGTGCTCGGGTTGCACGCTCCCGGCAGGTGGCACTGGTCGAGCGCCGTGCACTGCACGGGCGGGCCGGCGACGCAGCTGCCGGCCTGGCAGCTGTCGGTCGTGCAGAGGTCGCCGTCGCTGCAGCTGCTGCCGTTCGGCTTGACGGTGTCGCTCGGGCACGCTGCGCCGAGACCCGTGCAGACCTCGGCGACGTCGCACTGGCCGGTCGCCGCGCGGCAGGTGGTGGCGGCGGCGACGAAGCCGTCGTTCGGGCACGCGGCGCTGGCACCGTTGCAGGATTCCGCCACGTCGCAGGCGCCGGCCGCCGCACGGCACTGGGTGCCGCTCGGCTTGACGCCGTCGGCGGGACACGCGGGGCCCGTCCCGGTGCAGGTCTCGGCGAGGTCGCAGGCGCCGTTCGCCGGGCGGCACACCGTCGCGCTGGTCGCGAAGCCATCCGCCGGGCAGGTGGTGCCGGCGCCGGTGCAGGTCTCAGCGACGTCACAGGCGCCGGTCGCGGCGCGGCAGACGACGCCGGCGTTGCCCGCGGTGTGCGTGCAGCTGCCGGACTGGCAACGGTCGACGGTGCAGGCGTTGCCGTCGTCGGTGCACGAGCTGCCGTTGCCCTTCGGCACCGCGGCCGAGCAGAGGCCGGTCGCGGGCTGGCAGGTGCCGGGATCGCTGCACTCGCCGCCGTTGTTGCAGACCACCGGCTGGCCGTTCGGCTGGACGCAGAGGTTGCGGTAGCCGAAATCGACGTCGAGCCGCCACTCGCCGCCGGCGAGCGTCACCGCCTTGGGGTCGTTCGCCGTGGTGAGCGTCAAGCCCGTGAGCGCCGCGCCGCCCGCGACGTCGACGACGTACTTGCCGGCGGGAACGCCGGTGAAGAGATAGGCGCCGGCGGCGCTGGTGACCTTGGTCGCGACGATCGAGTCGCCGCCGTCGATGACGCCGTTGCCGTTCAGGTCGGTGTAGAGGTTGATCGTCACGCCGCCGATGCCGGTCTCGGCGCCGCCGTCCTGCACGCCGTCGCCGTCGACGTCGAGCCACACGAAGTCGCCGATGCGGCCGTAGAGCGGCGTCGTGTCCCGGCAGCCGACCGTGACGCCGAGCGCGCTCGCCGAGCAAACGTTGAGGATCGAGGACGTGCCCGACGGAAGGCTCGCGAACGCATTGATCGAGACCTTGTAGGTCACCTCGTACGAGCCGCTGACGGGCAGGGCCGTCAGGTCGTCGAGGATCTTCCCGGCACCGTCGAGCGGGAAGGCCGTGCCGGAGCCGTCGTCGGGGACCGGCGTGGTCACCCCGGCCGAATTCTTGAAGGTGGTGCTGCCCGCGACGTAGGTCGTGCCGGCCGGGATCGGGTCGGCCAGCTTCAGGTCCGGAACCGGAGCGCGGCTGATGTTGGTGAGCGCGATCGTGTAGAGCAGCACGTCGCCGGGGCTCGCGTAGCCGTCGCCGTCGTTGTCGGTGAACAGCAGGCCGTTCTTGCCGGCGGCGAACAGCGGCAGCGGCGGGACGCCGGTGCCGACGTCGAGCCCGGGCGCCGACGCGGTCGCGGTGAGCGGATCCTGCCCCCACGCCGCGGCGAGCTGCACGCCGGGCTCGAGCACGTAGATCAGCACGCCGGTCTGGTCGCCGTCGCCGTCGTCGTAGATCTTGGCGCGCTCGAGCTCTTTGAGCGACAGCAGCACGTCGTAGTGGTTGCCGTAGAGATCGGTGAGTGCTCCGGTCGCGGGGTCGGCGTCGTAATCGACGTACACCGACACCGGGGTCTCGCCGTTGCCGACCGGCGTGACCCAGACCGGATTGCCGTCCTCGTCGGGGTTCGTGTTCGAGCTCGGGTCGCGGCCGATGCCGAGACCGATCAGCACCTGCGGCGTCAGCGAGTCGTCGGGGATCAGGGTGAAGCCCCAGTCCCAGGCCTGGTTGCCGCCGGTGCTGCTGTCGGTCGAGTTGGTGGTCGAGAAGGCGTAGAAGGGCAGGCCCGCGCTGGCGAAGTGCGCGCCGAAGCCGTCGGGGATGATCTGCGGCAGGTAGCCGCCCGCCGGAACGCTCAGCGTGGTGGTGGTCAGCGAGCCGCCGCCGCTGCGGGTCGTGTACTGGACCGACAGTGCGCTCGCGCCGGGGTTGTACAGCCACACCGTCGTACCCGCGCCGGCGACGCCGCCCTTGCCCGTGCTCGCGGTCGAGACGGGCGTGTAATAGCTGCTGGTCCAGAGGTTCGTCGGCAGCAGCTGCGAGTCGCGGCTCTCGTAGTTCGAGCCGACGTCGCCGGTGAGGAAGTGCACCTGCACGGGCTTGTCGGAGACCACGTGCCCGCCGACCTCCACGCCGCCGTTCACGAAGGTGCTCGCCCCCTCGGCGAGCGTGACCGTGCTCTCGAAGGTGCCGTCGCCTTCCTTGTCGATCTGCACGGTGGCGCCGCCTTCACCCGCCTGGATCGCGAGCGAGGTGAACTCGAACATCTGGTGATCGGTCGCATCGGGAATGTCGATACCGACCGGCATGCGGTAGTCGGTGCCCCAGCTGTTGGTGTCGAAGACCTCGACCGAGCCCGCGAGCAGCGTGCCCGAGCCCGCCGCCCACCCGGTGTGCGTGACCGCGACGGTCTTGGTCGCCGCGATCTTGTCGCGGCCGTCGAAGTCGATCGCCGTCAAGTTGGTGCTGGTGACGTCGTTCTTCAGCACGATCACGGTGCCGGCGTCGATGAGGTCGCTCGGCAGGCCCGGCGGCGCACCGTTGGCCGGATTGCCGTCGCCCCAGATCTGGGTGCCGCCGAGGTTGCCCGGGTTCGCGTAGAGGTTCGCCGGGTTGGCGATGTCGGCGTCGTAGCCGTTCTCCCACTGGTCGTAGTAGAGGATCGTGCCGTCGGCGACGGCCGCGATCGAGACGTACGTCGTCACCGGATCGCGCGGATCGCTCGCGTTGATCGACTGCAGGCCCTGCAGGAGCTGATCTTCGGGGAACGGTACGTAGAACAGCTGCGCCGGGGTCGGATTCGCCGCGTGCGCCGCCGCCGCCGGCAGGAGCAGCAGCGACAGGATGCTCGTGTACAGAACGCGCGTCAGGATCGAGCGCCGGGCGCAGCGGGTCGTGGGCGCGTCGTTGCGCGCAGGAAGACGGGTCATGGAGGGCCTCCGGAGAGCGGGTTGAAGGCGAGTCGGGGGGTGGTTCGTGGAAGTCGGGACGTGACCCGGGGCGAGCTGCCTCGATGGGGCGCGTGCGAGTCGACCTGACTGGAGTACGCTTGCCGACCGTCTCCGGTCAAGCATCCATCCTCATGAATTTTTCACTGACTTGCGCACAAGCGGCGTTGCCGGCGGCGGGGCTTTCGTCTCCATAGTCGGGAGGTGCATCCGTCGCGATGCCGGCAGTGACGCGGTTGCCAGCGGGTGCGCGACACCGGGCGCATGCGTGGGATCGGCCGCGCGCGCCTGCGGGTGGAGCCTCCGGCGGCCGATGGCTCCACCCGCGGCCCCCGCACGTCGTCAATGGTGGTCGAAGACCCAGCCGCCTTTCACCGCCGACCAAGTCGCACTGCGTACGGTCTCGTCCAGGCCGACGCGCACGCGCACCGTCATGTCCGGCAGCGTCGCTGCTGCGAGATCGGCGAACGCCTGCACGTAGACGCGCAGCGCACCGCTCGGCTTCGTGCGCCGCAGGGAGACCTTGGCGAGACCACCGCGCACCCCGTGACCCTTCTTGGCCAGCGGGTCGCGGAAGACGATCTGGCCGCCGCGCGTCGCAAGGTCACCGGGCTGCAGGGTCGCCTGGTAGATGGTCCCGTTCGCGTTGGTGATCTCGATGCTGAACGCCTCGGTCGTCGGGTCGAGCGTCACGCTCGAGGGGAAGCCGGTCACGACCGTGAGCCGGTCGGGACGTCCCTCGATGAAGCGGATCTGGTCGGCGCACGAGTGCGTGCACACCTCCGGCGGGACCACCGCGGTGCCCGTCGGCGCCGGCGTCGGCGTCGGCGACGGGGTGGGCGGCTGCACCGGAGTGAACGTCGCGAACGGCGTCGGTGTGGGGGACGGCGTCGCCGACGGAGTCGGCGTGGCCGTCGCGATCGGTGTCGCGGTCGGTATCGGCGTGGGCGTCGGCACGACGCAGTAGCCGAAGTCGACGTCGAGCCGCCACTCGCCGCCGGCGAGATCGAGCGCCGTCGGGTCGTTGGCGGTCGTGAGCGTCATGCCGGGCGGCACGGTCGCGTTCACCACGTCGACGACGTAGCTGCCCGCCGGGACGCCGGTGAACAGGTAGCCTCCGGCGAGGGTCGTCACCTGCGTCGCGACGATGCTGTCGCCGACCCCGATCGCGCCGTCGTCGTCGAGGTCGGTCCAGAGATTGACGGTCACGCCGGGGATGCCGACCTCCGGGCCGCCGTCCTGCTGGCCGTCGCAGTCGCCGTCGTTCCACACGAAGTCGCCGATGCGTCCGAACAGCGGCGTCAGGTCCGGGCACTTGACCGTGATGCCGACGGCACTCGCCTCGCACACATTGAGCAGCGCGGAGGTTCCCGGCGGAAGACCTCCGAATGCCGCGATCGTGACCTCGAACGTCACCTCGTAGGTGCCGCCGACCGGGAGCGCGACGATCGGATCGAGCGTCACGCCGGAGCCGTCGAGCGGGAAGGCCGTGCCGCTGCCGTCGTCGGGGATCTGTGTGACGACGCCGAAGGCGTTGCGGAAGAACGTGCTGCCTGGAACGTACGTCGTGCCGGCCGGAAGATCGTCGACCAGCACGATGTCGGGCACCGGCGCACGGCTGATGTTGGCGATCGCGATCGTGTACCGCAGCACGTCGCCGGGGCTCACGTAGCCGTCGCCGTCGCCGTCGGTGAACAGCGTGCCGTTCTTGCCGGCGGAGAACAGCGGCAGCGGCGGGATGCCGGTGCCGACGTCGAGGCCCGGCGCCGCAGCGCTCGCCGTGGTCGGATCCTGTCCCCATGCGGCGGCCAGCTTGACGCCCGGAGTGAGCGTGTAGAGCAGCATGCCGGTCTGATCGCGATCGACGGGGTCGTACACCGTCGCACGGTCGAGCTCGCGCAGGTGCAGCAGCACGTCGTACCGATTGCCGTTCGGGTCGAGGTTCGGGCCGGTGAGCGGATCGGCGTCGTAGTCCACGTAGACGTCGACCGCGGTGTCGCCGTTGCCGACCGGCGTGACCCACACCGGGTTGCCGTCCTCGTTGAGATTGACCGGCGAGTCCGGATCGCGACCGATGCCGAGGCCGATCAGCACCTGCGGCGTCAGCGAGTCCTGCGGCACCAGGCTGAAGCCCCAGTCCCAGGACTGGTTGCCGCTGCTCGCGTTGGTCGAGTCGGTGGTCGAGAAGGCGTAGAACGGCGTCGCCGCGGTGAAGCGCGCGCCGTAGCCGTCGGGGATGACCTGCTTCAGGTAGCCGCCGGCGGGACCGCCGGGCACGGTCAGGTTGGTCGTCGTGAGTGCCCCGCCGCCGTTGCGCGTCGTGTACTGCACGGTGAGCGAGCCGCCGCCGGGGTTGTACAGCCACACGGTGGTGCCCGCGCTGCCGACGGTCGAGACCGGCTCGTAGTACGCCGTCGACCACAGATCGACCGGCAGCAGCCCGGAATCGCGGCTCTCGTAGTTCGACCCGATGTCGCCGGTCAGGATGTCGACCTGCACGGGGCGGTCGGACAGCACGCGAGCGCCGACGTTCACGCCGCCGTTCACGAACAGGGTCTCGCCCTCGTTCAGCGACTGCGCGGTCTCGAACGTCCCGTTGGCGTCCTTGTCGACCTGGACGCTGGCGCCGCCCTCGCCGGCCATGATGAACAGCGACGAGTACTCGAACATCTGGGCGTCGCTCGCGTCGGGGATGTCGCTGCCGACCGGTGCGCGATAGTCCGTGCCCCAGCTGTTGGTGTCGAAGACCTCGACGGAGCCGGCGAGCAGCGTGCTCGAGCCCGACGCCCAGCCGGTGCGCGTCACCGCGACGGTCTTGGTGGCGGCGATCTTGTCGCGGCCGTCGAAGTCGATCGCGAGCAGGTTGCCGGTGTTGAAGGAGTTGCGCAGCACGATCACGGTGCCGGCGTCGAGCACGTCGCCCGCGACGCCCGGTGCGGCGCCGTTCGAGGCGTCGCCGTCACCCCAGATCTGGGTGCCGCCGAGGTTGCCCGGGCTCGCGTAGAGGTTCGCAGGATTGGCGATGTCGGCGTCGTAGCCGTTCTCCCACTGGTCGTAGTAGAGGACCGTGCCGTCGGCGACGACGGCGATCGACACGTAGGTCGTCACCGGATTGGTCGGCGTGCTGCCCGAGCCGCCGCTCTCGATCGCCTGCAGCCCCTGCAGCAGCTGGTCCTCCGGAAACGGGACGTAGAAGAGCTGCACGGGGGTCGGGTTGGCGGCCCGCGCCTCGGGGGGAGGCAGCGTCGCGAGCAGCAGGAGCGCGAACGGGAGCAGGGCGAGTCGTCGACGCATCGGAGCCTCCTCGGTGTCAGGAATGGACTATATGGCTGACGTCTGCGCGATCCTCTACGGGGATCGGCCCCGGTGCGTCAAGTGAACGACA
>JAIEPK010000114.1 GCA_019749875.1 Candidatus Binatia bacterium
GCTACTACGGCGGCGGCGGCGCAGGCGCCGCGACCGAGGGCGGCGGTGGTGGCGGCGGCGGAGGCTCGAGCTACGCGACGCCCGCGGCGACCGACGTGGTGTTCGGTCCGGCGACGGGAGAGGCCGGCGAGGTCGTGATCAGTTGGTAGCGTCGCGGTGTGGCGTCAAGGACAGGATCGCGGTGTCGCACCTGGCAGCGGATTGGAATCACCGCCTTGCGCCTTGATGAGGTCGCGGAGCGGGTACCAGCCAGGGATCGCATCGCGCTGCTTTGCCGCGGCTACGTCGAGCTTCTCGCCGACCACTTTTTCCGCGGCGCAGCGCGCGGCCTCGCGTGCGCTGTCGCCGGGCTGCTCTCGGTTGATCGACGCGATCACCAGACGCCAGTTCGTCAACAGCAGCCACCGCTGATAGGCGAGATAGTATCGAGTCGACGGAGCCGTCTGCTCGTCCATCAGGTTCGCGGCCTTGCCGAGTTGCTCCCAGGCCTCGCGGAAGCCCGCGGCGAATGGCGGGTAGTCCGCGGTGGAAAGGACGCGCTGCTTTGCGACCCAGGCGTCGTATTGCTCGGACTCGACGGCGAGCGCCGGCAGCATCTCGAGCAGGACTTTGTCTCGTGGTCCCAGGCTGGCGGCATCGCCGCCGGCATCGGCGCTCACGATGGCTTCGCGATACTGCCCCGCGCGCCACTGCGAGTAGCCGCGGATCACCCACGCGTTGCCACGCAGCTTCGGATCGAGGTCGGCGATCTTCTCGGGCGTGAGGTCGCTCACGATCGTGCCGAACGAGGCCGCGGCGGTGCTTGCCGAGAGTGGGTCGGCCGTCGCCAGATTGTCGATCCGCGCCGCCTCCATGAAGTCTCGCTGGACGGCGCGGTACTGGAACGTGGACGCGCACCCGACCACCATCGCCGCGACGGCGATGACACAAGCGGGGACGCGGATACCGGAAGCAGGTGATCGCATGATTTCCTCTGGTTCAGGCGGCCGCACGCAGGATGCGCATGGCCGCGACCTCCGCCTGAGCGTCGTCGGTGGGATCGAGCTCGTTCCACACCACCTCGACGAGCAGGCCGCGCACGAGAGTCGACAGGTTGCTGCCGTCGATGCGGCCACGGAGCGCGCCGTTCGCGAGCCGCAATGCCTGGGCGACCGTCCGCTGGATCAGTGGATCCGCGTTCGACAGCAGGGGTGCCAGATTCGCGGACACGACGGGCAAGACTCGAGCAACGAGCTCGACGAAGCCTTTGCGCGTCGCTAGGCGACGCCGATCGTCGCTCTCGGCGACGGCGCTCGCGATCTCGAGCAGGCTGCGGAACAGCAGATTGCTTCTCGGGTCGGCTTGGTCGAGATCGAGCAGGCCGTCGACGTTCTGCAGCGCCACCTGGAGCGCGGTCTGAACCAGCCCCTGCAGCTCCTTCCCGCCGAGCAGCAGCTCGGGCTTGGCGCTCAGCGCCGCTGCGACCGAGCCGATCACCTGTGCCAGCGCCGATCGGCGCGGATCCGCACCACCACCCAGCAGCGCCTCCGGCTCGCGTGCAACCTCGGTGAAGACGATCCGGGCGAGATCGATCACTTGCGTGCGGGAGAGGAGACGCTTCAACGACGGATCGATGCCAAGTTGCGCGGAGAGCCCGAGCGCCATCGCGCTCACCGCGCGCGAGACGATCTGCTGCCGCGGGTCGTCGGCGTCGAGGAGAGTGTCGACGTTGGCACGCACGGCCTCGAGCGCACCCGCGACGATCGCGGCGACGGTCTCCTCGGAGAAGAGCGTCCTTCCGGTTCCGTCGGTCAGTGCCTTCGCAGTGGACGCGATCAGTGCCTGCAGGACCTTCTCGTCCGAGAACAGGGCCGCGTTCTCGCCCACGGCGCGCAATCCGCTCCGGAAGATCAGCTCCAGTGACTCGTTGGTGAACAGGTTCGACTGGTCACGTACACCCGCCATGACCTGGCTGAGCGTCGACTCGACCAGGGTCCGCGCCGTTCCGTCGCCGGGCAGGAACAGATCGATGTTGTCGGTGAAGGCGCCCGCTGCCCCCCGCAGGACGCTCGACCCGAGCCGCTGCGCGAGGTTCTTTCGTTGCAGGAACTCGGCCGCGCTGCCGGCGCTCTCGAGCTCCGAGATGAGGGCTTTCGTGACTCCGCCGAGAAGCGCGTGCAGCCGCTCGTCGTCATCGAGGAGGGTGACGTTCTCGTCGAGCGTGTGCAGGGCGGCGAGCAGCACGTCGCCGGCGATCTCGATCGGCGCGCCCTCGGCGAACTCGACCTCGTCGAGCCGGAGTACGAAGCCTTGAACGATGCGTCGCGCCGGCGAGTCCTTGCCCAGCGCCTCCGGGTGACTGGCGAAGTAGTCGATGCCGATCTCGATGACGGTTCCGAGAATCCGTCGCACCGGTGCAGGCGGGCCGGCGCCCGGACCGAACTGCTCGAAGGCCTGGATCTTCAGGATCACGTCGACCGCGTTGGGCGCTCCGTCCGGCTCGTCGAGCTTGCGGTTGATCGCGACCATGGCCTTGTACGCCACAAGCCGCTCGTCCGCGCTCCGGCCGTGGTACGGGCCGCCCACGCGGACCAGCTCGGGATGATCGTCGAAGAACTCCTGGGCATTCGCTTCGTCGATGTCACCGAACAATTTGCCGAGCGGCAGTACGAGGTCGCGGTTGGCGGTCTCGTCAATCAGCACTTCGTTGAGCTTGATGCCGAGCCGGATGCCGGCCTCGATGGCGAAGATGATCAGTTCGGGATCTACCACGTCGAGATCTCCTTTCCGCGCGGCGCTCAGCAACGCGTGTTCCACGTCGAAACGACGTGCCCATACGGATGCGCTGAGCGGCTTGTCCGGCGCAGCGGAACGAGCGATCCGGGTTCGCGGACAGATGTCGGCTCTCCGGCTCTCCGCACAGGCGAATCGGCAGCAATCGCGTGCCGCCCGCAAGGGGATCGGGAAGCGACCCAATGTCCCGCGCTCCGTGTTCCGGTCCTCTCCGCTCCGCGCGCTCGGCGCCGACGGACCGCGAGCGCGTGATCAGGTGGTGCGCTGGCTCGGGACGGTGCCGCGGGCCTTTGGACGCGTCACACGATGCGAGTGTCGCCGTGCAGCGGCAACGAGCGGAGGAGGAACCGTACCAGCAGCCTCCGCCGCCACACGCGCGCGCATGTCGCTGCACGCGCACGCGATCAGTGCCGCCAGCCCATCCGCATCGACGCTCGCCCCCGGCCTCAGCTTGACGTGGCGCATGAATTTGCCCGTGCCCTCGAGCATCCCGTGCGGATCCGGCAAGTCCGCGCCGCGGAAGAAGCCGACGTTCACGTGCGCCGTGAAGGCGTTCACGTAGCCGAACCCTGCGTCGTCGATGCACGCCGTCGGGTGGCCGTCGTGCAGCAGCTCGCGCACGTCGTCGCCGCAGGCGCGCATCACGTCGAACCAGTGGCGCGCGATCGCGCCGAGCGGGCCCGCGTGCGCGGACATCCAGGTGTCGATCGCCGGATCGTGAGCGGCCGCGGTGGGGAAGCGCAGGAGCTGCGTCTTTCGCGGTGGCGGCCTGTCGGCCTGCGCCTGCGTGGGCGTACGCACGCGTCGGTTGCGCAGGTTGGTGCTCACGACCCCGCGTACCACGCCAGGACGCGCAGCGCGTGCAGCGTGATCCAGCGGCTCGGCCGTCCGACGCCGTCGTCGAGCTCGACCAGCATCTCGCCCGGGTGGCGGATCTCGACCGGCCAGCGCCCGTCCCCGTCGCGCTTCGCCGCGACCAGCGCGATCGCGTCGGCGAGGCGCGCGTCGGGCGGGACGCCGGCACGGCGCAGGTAGTCGAGGCCGCGCAGGACGTCATGGTGCCACCACGTGGGGAACGCGAGGAGCGTGAACGCCGGAGCGCCGTCGTGCGCGGCCTTCGGCCCGAGCTTGCGGTCGTACGGGATCGGCGCGCCGGTCGAGCGCCGGCGGAAGAGGCCGCGCTCGAGCAGGTACTCCTGTCCGCGCAGACGCGCCGCCGTGACGTCGGGGCGCACCGTGCCGCGGCGCTGCTCGTACTCCAGCAGCGCCTCGAGCACGCAGATCGTGGTGTTGAACGACGCGCGCGTCGAGCCGTTCTCCGCGTCGCAGTTCCAGCCGCCGTCCGGCAGCTGCTCCGAGATCAACCGCTCGACGAGGCCGCGCACGTCCTCGCCGAAGTACGCGCCCACCGCCGCGACCTGGCCGTTGATGCACGGCTCCACCTCGCCCGCGAAGAACGGATGGTCCGCGCACTCCGGCGGCCCGCAGCCGGCCCAGGTCACGTTCTCGCGCACGCGCCCGAGCGCGCGGCGGGCCTCTTCACTCTCCGGATCGAGGCCCAGCTCGCGCAGCAGCATCAGCGCGTGCATCGTCGACGTCCAGCCGCGGTTCCACGCGACGCCGCTCCAGCGGCCGTCCGCGGCCTGAAGCTGCAGGAGCCGCGCGCCCGCGCCCTCCGTGGCGACGCGGGCACGTTCGGCAGCGACCTCGCCGGCCGGCGCGTCCGTCAGGTCGCGCAGGACCTGCCAGCGCAGCGCCGGATCGTCGTCAAGCAACCATGGGAGGACCGGGCTCACGCCCCGATCATAGCGAGACGCTCACCCGGAGAAAGGTCGCCGGGATCGAAGTCGTGTCCGGATGCGGGCTCGCGTTCTGGCTCGCGAACAGGTCTTCCAGCTCGCTCTGCAGCTCGTCGGCACGACCGCTCTCCTCCGCCGCCGCAAACGCGTTCATCGTCGGACCGTAGAAGTCGCGGAAGATCGACAGCAGCTCCGCCGGACGCCCCGGATGATCGAAGGTCCACGTCGCGCGCGCGAACGAGACGTCGTCGCGCGGCACGCCCGCCGCGGCGAAGCGGTCGGTGACCTCGCTCTCGATTCCCCACGTCATCGGGCTCACGAAGCCCGCCGGCGGCGGCGGCGAGTACGCCGAGCAGATCTTCAGGATCTGCGCCACCAGCGTCGGGTCGCCCGGGATCCAGTTGCCCATGACGATGCGTCCGCCCGGCCGCGCGACGCGGACCATCTCCTGCGCGACGTCGTGCGGCCTGGGCGCGAACATCGCACCGAAGACGCTCACCACCAGGTCGAACGAGTCGTCCGCGAGGCCGCGCAGGTCGGACGCGTCACCCTCCTGGAAGCGGCAGTTCGTGAGGCCTTCGCTCTTCGCGCGCTCGTTGCCGGCCGCCACCAGATTGCGTGCGATGTCCACGCCCAGGACGTTCGCACCGCGCTGCGCGGCCGGGATCGCGGTCGTGCCGTCGCCGCAGCCCAGGTCGAGGACGTCGAGGTCGCGCGCGACCGCGAGTCCATCGACGAAGGCCGCCCCGCTCGCGCGCATGGTCGCGGCGATGCGGGTGAAGTCGCCCTTCTCCCAGAGTGCCTTGTTCGGGTTCATCGCGTCGTCCTCCTGCTGCGCTTCGCGCTTCGAGATGACGACGCAGGCGGACGCTCTATTGCGGGGATCCGAGAGATCCCGGCCGCCCGCCGCATGGACTTCCGGCGGTTCGCAGGCTACCGTTCATCGCTTGAACAACTTTTCGTTCCTTGACGCCATGTTCGCGGCGGAAGCCGTGGACACATTTTGAGCCGCGACGATCTCGCGCGGGTCGACGGAGTGATCACCGGCGTTCTCGGGGGCGGCCAGTACGGCATCGACCTCGACAACGGCCAGAAGATCACCGCCAAGCGGTCCGGCCGCCTGAAGAAGTTCCACATCAAGGTCATGCCGGGCGATCCCGTCGTGGTGGCCGTCTCGCCCTACGACGTCACGCACGGCCTGATCATGACGCGCAAGCGCGTCCTGCCCTGACACGACCGCCGCCTCGCCCATCACGCCTGCGGAGACCCCGGCGCGCCGCCGCACGTTCGCGGAAGGCCGCTCGGGTGTCGCGGGCGCAATGGTCGTGGCGCAGCGCGTCGACGTGCACTTCCCCCGCAGCGCCTCGTCCGGGTTCCTCGCGTCGCCCTCCTGCGGCGTGTTCGGGCTGCCGCTACGGCGCCCAACCCGGCAGAGCCGCGGCTTCGCGCACCCAGCTGGTCATCTGCGCCTCGTCCAGCTCGCCCTCGCGGATGTCGAGGTAGCGCACGTCCGGCTGCTTGCTCTCGCCCGGCGGGAGCGGGCGCAGCGCGGCGCCGCGGAAGAAGGTGACCTTCACGTAGTGCGTGAAGACGTGGAACGAGAGGAACCAGCCCTGCCCCGCGACGCCGTAGAACGGCGAGTTCCACTTCACGGCCTTCTGCACCGAGGGGACGGTGCGCACGATCAGCGCGTCGAGCCGTTGCCCGACGTCGCGCTTCCAGCCCGGCATCGCGGCGATGTACGCCTGCACCGGGGCGTCGCCGTCGGCCTTGGCGATCTGCGGGTTGCCGCCCGCGAGGAGGACGACGCGGGCGTTCGCGAGCGGCTGCTTGCGTGCGGTCGCGCGCGGGGTCGGCGCGGCTTTCGTCTTCTGCTTGGGCGTCGTCATCGTTCGTGTCCGCGAGCTCTTCGGGGCCATCGGCTCCGTCTACGTGCGCACGGCGCTCATCGCCAGGGCCTGAATGCCGGTCATGGCGGTGGGACACCTGCGTGGGGTTCGCCCCGGCATCCGCGGAAGTCGCGCACGGCGGCGCTGCGGTTGCGGGCACCCGCGTGGCGCCGCCAACAGACGGTTCGAGTCAAGCTGGGATCGCCGCATCTTGCAGCCGCGTCGCGCGGCGACGACGGCAGCGCTCGCCGAGCCGCAGGCGGCTTCGGTGCGGCTGCGACTGCGGCTGCATCACGATTTTTTGTGCTGCGTGCCCTTGACGGATTTCGCGATGGGCGCCCGCCCAGGCACGAGGACACGACGAGAGCAGCCTCTCTCGCGCGTTGCGTCACCTCTGACCGCCGATCTCTCGAAACGGTCGCCACGCGTCTCCCGCGCTGAGATCGCGCCCCGTGCGCCTCCGCAGCAGGCCTCGAAATCGCGATGGTACCCGCACGGCATGACGCCCATCACACCCGCGACCGAGCCCGCGCGACCGCTGCACCCCGCCGACGTCGATCGGGTCGCCGACGAGATTGCCGAGCTGTCGTCGCACCTCGACGCCGCGACGCACCGCCTGCTGACGTTGATCCGACGCTTCGACGAGGGTGAGGGCTGGGCGACGCACGGCGCGCTGTCGTGCGCGCACTGGCTCGGCTGGCGCATCGGCCTCGACCTCGGTGCCGCGCGCGAGCGGGTCCGCGTCGCGCGCGCGCTCGCAACGTTGCCGCGGATCGACGACGCGCTCCG
>JAIEPK010000231.1 GCA_019749875.1 Candidatus Binatia bacterium
GGCGCGGGACGGCGCGCGTCACGCTCGGAGCGGGCGGCGCGACGCCGCGGGCGTCCGGACCGTGCGTCCTTCCCTCGCGTGCGCTTTGGTGCAAGGAGGGACGCGGGCACCGTCCGGCCGGGCGCGCCCGCAGCCACGCACCAGGAGCACGCCGCATGTCCACGCAGCCGGTCGCCGCCGACCCCGCCATCACCGGGTGGTCCGACAAGGACTTCACCGAGCGCGTCCGCATCGCGACCAACGCGTACGTCCTGCAGGGCCTCGACTATCCCGCGGCGGCGTACGTCTTCCACGCCGTCAAGCTGCTGCTGCTCGCGGCGGGCTGGATGTTCTGGGTGCGCTTCACGCCGGGGCTCGGCACGCTCGCCGGCTTCACGCCGTGGGTCTTCGAGCCGATCGCGTTCCAGAAGGCCTTCCTCTGGGGCTGCATGTTCGAGGTCATGGGCCTCGGCTGCATGAGCGGGCCGCTCGGGCTCAAGCTGTGGCCGCCGTTCACCGCGGGCGTGCACTTCCTGTGGCCGGGCACCGTCAAGCTGCCGTGCTTCCCCGACCTGCCGTACCTCGGCGGAACGCGGCGCACGCTGCTCGACGTGACGCTCTACGCGCTGCTGCTGGCGGCGTTCGTGAACGCCTTGACCCGGCCGGCGATCGGCGCCTGGCACCTCGCGCCGATCGTGCTGCTGGTCGTGCTGTGCGGCCTCGGCGACCGCACGATCTTCCTCGCCGCGCGCGTCGAGCACCACTTCGCGATGATCGTCTGCTTCCTCTTCGCGGGCAGCTGGATCGCCGCGTGCAAGTGGGTGCAGCTCGCGATCTGGTTCTGGGCGGGCGTCTCCAAGCTCACCGTCGCCTTCGGCTACGTCGTGCCGATCATGACGGCGAACAATCCGCTCCTGAAGAACCCCGAGCTGCGCAAGCGCCTGTTTCGCTCGTACCCGGACGATCTCACGCCGTCGCTGCTCGCGAAGACGATGGCGCACGCGGGGACGTTCCTCGAGTTCGCGGCACCGCTCACGCTGGTCTTCGTCACGCACGACGGCCCGCTGCTGTGGCTCGGCATGACCTTCGTCGTGCTGCTGCACGGGTTCATTCTCAGCAACCTGCCGCTCGCGGCGGTCTTCGAGTGGAACGTGCTGAGCGTCTACGCCGCGTTCTTCCTCTTCGTCGGGCATCCGACGGTGAGCCTCTTCGACGTGGGCTCGGTCCCGCTCGCGCTCTATCTCGTGGTCGCCCTGCTCGTGCTGCCGGTGCTCGGAAACGTCGCGCCGCGGCGCGTCTCGTTCCTGGTCGCGATGCGCTACTACGCCGGCAACTGGGCGTGGAACGCCTGGCTCTTCCGGGACGGCAGCCACGAGAAGCTGCACCGCCTGAAGCGCGCGGGGAAGCTGCTGCTCGAGCAGCAGAAGCGCTTCCTGCCCGCGGAGCAAGCCCAGCAGGCCGATGCGGCGTTCCTCGCCTTCCGCACGATGCACCTCCAGGGTCGGATCCTCGGCATGCTGCTGCCCCGGATGACCGACGGCGTGCCGTTCCAGCGCTGGACGTACGCCGACGGCGAGACCGTCGCCGGGTCCATTCTGGGCTGGAACTTCGGTGAGGGCCATCTCGCCGACGAGCGGCTGATCGACAGCATTCGCGAGCAGTGCGGCTTCGAAGACGGCGAGCTGCGCGTGATCTGCGTCGAGGCGCAGCCGATCCTCGGCTCGACGCTGCACTGGCGCATCGTCGACGGCAAGCGTGGGCAGCTCGCCGAGGGGCACGCCGCGCTCTCGGACCTGGCGCGGCGCAAGCCCTGGGACTGCGGCGTCGCGTGAGCACGATGGACGACGCGGTCGTCGTCGGCTCGGGTCCGAACGGGCTCGCCGCCGCGGTGGAGCTGGCGCGCGCGGGTCTGTCGGTGCGCGTGCTGGAGGCGCGCGACACGATCGGCGGTGGGCTTCGCACCGAGGAGCTGACGCTGCCGGGCTTCCTGCACGACGTGTGCTCGGGCTGCCACCCGACCGGTATCCTGTCGCCGTACTTCCGCACCTTGCCGCTCGAGCGTCACGGCCTGCGCTGGCTCTCGTCCGGGATCTCGGCGGCGCATCCGCTCGACGACGAGCCGGCGGTGCTGCTGCGGCGCTCGCTCGCCGACACCGCGCGCGAGCTCGGCTGTGACGCGCGACGCTACGAGCATCTGTTCCGCCCGTTCCTCGACGATCCGCACGGGCTGCTCGCGGACCTCCTGGGGCCGCTGCGCATCCCGCGCCATCCGATCCGCATGGCGCGCTTCGGGCTCGCGGGTCTCTTCCCGGCAACGACGCTGCTGCGCTTCGGTTTCCGCGGCGAGCGCGCGCGCGCCCTGCTCGCCGGCTGTGCCGCGCACTCGATCCTGCCGCTCGAGAGCCTGCTGACCGGGGCGGTCGCGATGATCTTCGCCTTCACCGGGCACGTCGCGGACTGGCCGGTCGCGGCGGGCGGCTCGCGCGCCATCGGCGACGCGCTCGCGTCGTACTTGACGGAGCTCGGCGGACGCATCGAGACGTCGCGGCCGGTGGCCACGCTCGCCGACCTGCCGCCCGCGCGCGTCGTGCTGTTCGACACCAGCCCCGCGCAGCTCGCGCGCATCGCGGGTCCCGTCCTGCCCGGCGGCTACCTGCGCCGTCTCGAGCGCTACGTGTACGGTCCTGGTGTCTTCAAGATCGACTGGGCGCTCGACGGCTCGATCCCGTGGCGCGACGGGCGCGTGCGCGAGGCCTCGACCGTGCACGTCGGCGGTACGCTCGAGGAGATCGCGGCGGCGGAGTCCGCGGTGTGGCGCGGCGAGCATCCCGAGCGTCCGTTCGTGATGGTGGTGCAGCAGAGCGAGCTCGACCCGTCGCGCGCGCCGGCCGCCAAGCACACGGGCTACGCCTACTGCCACGTGCCGCCGGGCTCCGACGTCGACTTGACGGACGTCGTCGAGCGTCAGATCGAGCGCTTCGCGCCCGGCTTCCGTGACCTGATCCTGGCGCGGCACGTGATGCGCACGCGCGATCTCGAAGCCGACAACGGGAACTACGTCGGCGGTGCGATCACCGGCGGGGCCGCGGACGTGACGCAGTTCTTCACGCGTCCGGTGACGCGCCTCGACCCGTACGCGACGCCGAATTCGCGCGTCTTCCTGTGCTCCGCGTCGACGCCGCCCGGCGGGGGCGTGCACGGCATGTGCGGCTACTTCGCGGCGCGCAGCGCGCTCGCGCGGCTCTCGCGCCTGCCGGCGCGCCTCGAGCCGCTGTACGCGCCCGTGTCGACCTGAAGTGCAGCCCCACAGCGTTCAACGCCGTCGATGATCGGGCCGGTCGTCGCCGGCTCGAAACGGCGCACAGCGAGCACGCGGAGCTCGGCTCCGCGGTCGATCGCCGTCGCCGGGGTCCGACGCCGTTGGGTGCGACGCGATCTCGCCGCGCGAGCTCGCCCATCGGCTGGCTGGAGCTCGGTCGTGACATGATTTCGGTTGCCCGGGGCGCGCGAACGGCATACGGGCTGCCGGAGGCCCATCGAGCGCGTTGGGCTGGGAGACCGTGCCGACCTACTCGCATACGACGAATCCCGCAGCGGTCGGGGCGCGCCGGGCTCCCGCACCCGCCGTGCTCGGTGTGGGTGCGTATCTGGTCGGCCTCGGCCTGCCGGTGGGGTGGCGGGTTCCACTGCTCGCCCTCGGGCTCGGTCTGCTCCTGCAGCTCGTGCTCGAGACACGGGACCGAGAGCGTGTGCCGGTCTCATCGAGAGCGGGATTCTCGTGGATCGTCGTCGCCTTCATGGCGAGCTTTGCGATGAGCACCTTGGTGTCGGTCGACAGAACGCGCAGCATGACGCTCGCGGTCGCAGTCCTGCCAGGCCTGTTGTGTCTGGTTGCACTGCAGGGTGTCCGTCCTGGGCGCGCCGAACGGCGCGTGCTCGGCGTGGCAGGTTGGATCACCAGCACCGTGGCAGGAGCGTCGGTCGTCACGGCCGCCCTGATGCACCCGGGTGAATCGCCGTTCGCGCTCGCGACGCATGCCGGCGTCGCCGCGATCGTCGTTCCCAACGACGTGGTGCTGCTCGCCGTCCTGTCGCCGATCTCGGTCGTTCTGCTGCGCGATGGCGCCGCATGGAAGCGCGTCGCCGGCGGCCTCGGCCTGGCACTCACCGTGGCCGCGGTCGGGATGCTGGCGAGCCGTATCGCTTGCTTGACGCTCCTGGTCGTGCTGGGAACGAGCCTCGCTCTCTTGCAGCCGCGGCTCGCCGTCGCCGGCATCGTCGTCGCGGCTGTCTCGGTGCTCGTGGTGGACGGGGTCCTGGGATGGCCGATGCTCGCCAAGCTCGCGGGGCCCGTCGATCCGAGGCTGTCCCTCTGGGCGGTCGAGTGGCGATTCTTCACGGACGCTCCGGTCCTGGGGCATGGCCCCTTCACGCTTGCCGCGGACTACGAGCCGACCATCGCGCAGCTGTCGTTGCCGGCGTGGCTGACGCGAGACCCGCAGCCGACCGTTCCGTGGGCGCACAGCCTCTGGTTCGAAGCGCTCGGCGAGCGTGGGGTCGTCGGGCTCGCAACCCTGGCTCTGCTCGCCGGCAGCTCACTGCGAGCCGCGCTTCGTCGCGCTCGTTCCAGGACGAGCTTCGACGGCAGGCATGTCGTCCCGCTGGCTGCGCTGATCGGACTCTGCGTCGCCAGTCTCTTCGAGCTCACCCTTCTTCATGAATGGGTCGGCGTCGTGCTGTTCGCGCTTGCGGCGATCGTGCATGCCCCGGACCCGGATCCCTCAACCGGAGGTTCTTGAAATGCGAAGCTCGTCCGCCGCCATGTGGTTCGTTGCCGGTGTCCTGGCCTGTGTGACCGCCTCCGTCTGGCCGGACGGGCGCTTCGTCCTTCGCGCCGAGGGCGACTACGGCCTGCCCGACACGGCCCTGCGAATTCCGAGCAAGGGAGGGAGTCCTCTTCTGGAGTGCGCGATGGAGTGGGCGGTGGACCTCGGGACGGTCGCCGTCGACGCGAAGGGGCTGCCGAAGCCGAGCCAGCGCTGCGTCGACAACGATCCAAGCTGCGATCACGATCCGACACCGGGCAACTGCACGTTCTGGGTCTGGGCGTGTGCGGGCGCATCGGATTCACGCCTCGCGTGCCCCGCGCACGCCGTGACGTCGTCGACGGTGCTCGGACCGAAGACGTCGGCGCCCGGCTTCAAGGGTCTGGCCGGATTGGCGCTCGCTCAGGCGCTGCTGAGTGCCGATCCCACCGACGGATCTGGCGAGATCTGCTCGGCCCTCGTTGCGATCGACGTACCGCTCAAGAAGAGCGTCGGGATCAAGACCATCACCAGCCTCGCTGCCGGAGGCGCCGACAAGGACTCGCTGACGCTCGCCTGCAAGCCGCAGTGATCGCGGGCGAGAGTGAAGTGAGCGATCTCGGCGACGCGCCGGCGGTCTGAGCTCGCGTGCCGATGCAGCACGGGCGGCGCGCTCTCGCGTACGTCGCGGCGATCGTGCTGCTCGCCGCGGCGGCCTTCTACAACGGCTACCCGCTGGTCTTCTCGGACTCGGGGACCTACGTCGACAGCTCCTTCGGGCTCGAGGTGCCGCTCGATCGCCCGGCGGCGTACGGGGCGTTCCTTGCGGCGTCGCACTGGAAGACGACGTTGTGGCTGCCGGTCCTGCTGCAGGGCGCCGTGGTCGTGTTCGTGCTCGACGTCATCCTCGCCGCGGTGCGGACGGGAGCCCGACCGGGGCTCGCCGTGCTGCCGATCGTCGCGTTGCTCGCCGCCGGCAGCGCGCTGCCGTGGTTCACCGGCCAGATCATGCCCGATGTGTTCGCCGGCGTCCTGGTCTTGACGCTCTTCTTGCTGCTCTTCTGCCCGGACGATCTGTCGGCGGCGCGCCGACGGCTGGTCGGGCTGCTCTGCGTGCTGTCGATCGCCGTGCACTTCTCGCACATCCTGCTGGCGGCCGCGCTCGTCGTGACGGCAGCGTCGTGGTGGGCGGCGCTCCGGCTGGCACGCGGCGGGCCACCGCGCCCGGTCCGGCTCGGGTACGCCACGACCTGCCTCGGGCTCTCCATCGTGATCAGTGTGCTGTTCAATCTCGTCCGGACCGGGGAGCCCTTTCTCTTCAGCCGGGTGTCGCACGTATTCTTGACGGGTCGGCTCGTGAGCAACGGGCTGATCCAGAGGCTGCTCGACGAGCGCTGCGACGGCGCGTCGTATGCGCTGTGTGGCCTTCGCGATCGCCTCGTCGCCGACTCCGATCACTACATCTGGTCGCCCGACAGCCCGATCCACGCGCTCGGTGGCTTCCTCGGCTCGAAGGAGGAATCGCGACGCCTGATCCACGACGTGATCGTTGCGTATCCCGGAGCGGTCGCCGCGAGCAGCCTCCGCGCCGCCGTGGCGCAGATGGCCACGTTTCGCACCGGCGACGGCCTCGGTGTGTACGGCGACGACACGTGGATCGGCCGCGTCGTGCGCCGGCGGTTTCCGTCCGAGGCCGGTGCCTACTTCCGCTCAAGACAGCAGCAAGGGACGCTGTGGTCCGATGCGCAGCGCGTGGCCGACGTGCACCAGGTCATCGTCTGGGCATGCCTCGCCGCCTCCCCGGCGCTGGCTCTGCTCGACCGTCGTCGCGGCCGCGACCGCTTGGCGCGTCTGCACGTCTTCGTCTGGATCGCGCTGCTCGAGAACGCGGCGATCACGGGCGCTCTGTCGACGGTGGTCGATCGCTATCAGGCGCGCATCGTCTGGCTGCTGACGCTCGCGGTGCTGCTCTCCGTCGATGCCGCCGTGCGGGAGGGGGCGCAGCGCGGTGTCGGGACGCGCCTCGGCCTGGCCGTACCGCACGATCGGCAGCCGGCGCGCTCCGACGATCCGTTGCCCGGTGCGCGCGCGAAGCGTCGTGACGCGTCGTCGGCGGAGGCGAGTGCTACGCCACCGCGCTCACGGTGATCTGGTACGCGGTCGTCGCCTGGCCCAGCCGGCGCACGGCGAGGACGACGAACTCCGGTCCGAGGTCCATGACCTTCGCGGGATCGTAGAACGCGACCAGCCGCAGGTACGCCGCGTCGATCTCGTCGCGCGTCGCGTGCGGGCCGACGCCGAGCAGACTGCGCGCGCGATCGAGATCGAGGCCGTCGGCCGGACGCTCGCGCACGTGCAGCACGTCGGCCGGACGCTCGCGCAGCTGCGCCACCGCCGGCGTACGCGCGGTGGACGGCGTGTCCATCGGCCGCGCAGGTGGAGACGGCGGGACCTCGGGCGTCCGCGGCGCCTC
>JAIEPK010000499.1 GCA_019749875.1 Candidatus Binatia bacterium
GTCCGCGCCGCGGCACCGCCGGCGCCGGGCACGCTCTACACCTGCCCGATGCACCCCGAGGTGCAGGAGCCGCGGCCCGGGGCCTGTCCCTTCTGCGGCATGGCGCTCGAGCCGATGGGGCCGCCCGCGGCCGAGGCCGGGCCGAATCCCGAGCTGCTCGACATGACCCGGCGCTTCCGGTGGGCGCTCGCGCCCGCGCTCGCGGTCTTCCTGCTCGCGATGTCCGAGATGCTGCCCGGGCAGCCGGTCCAGCACGCGTTGCCCTGGAGCGTGAGGGCCTGGCTGCAGCTCGCCCTGAGCACGCCGGTGGTGCTGTGGGCGGGCGCGCCGTTCTTCGTGCGCGCCTGGGCTTCGCTGCACCACCGCAGCCCGAACATGTTCACCTTGATCGCGCTCGGTACCGGAGCCGCGTACGGCTACAGCAGCGTCGCGACGCTGCTGCCCGGGATCATTCCCGAGTCGCTGCGGACGCACGGCGCGGTGCCGCTCTACTTCGAGGCCGCGGCCGTCATCACCGTCCTGGTGCTGCTCGGGCAAGTCATCGAGCTGCGCGCGCGCGAGCGCACCGGCGGCGCGATCCGCGCGCTGCTCGGCCTCGCGGCCAAGACCGCGCGCCTGGTGCGCAGCGACGGCAGCGAGGCCGACGTCGCGATCGACACGGTGCAGCCGGGCGACGTGCTGCGCGTCCGACCCGGGGAGAAGATCCCGGTCGACGGCACCGTCGTCGAGGGAGCGAGCGCCGTCGACGAGTCGATGCTGAGCGGCGAGCCGATTCCGGTCGCGAAGGCCGCCGGCGATCGCGTGACCGGGGCGACCGTCAACGGCACCGGCAGCTTCACCATGCGCGCCGAGCGCGTCGGTGCGGAGACCGTGCTCGCGCAGATCGTCGACATGGTCGCCCGTGCGCAGCGCAGCCGCGCGCCGATCGACCGCCTCGCCGACGCGGTGGCGTCCTGGTTCGTTCCCGCCGTGGTCGTCGCATCGCTGGTGGTGTTCGCCGCGTGGCTCGCGATCGGTCCCGAGCCGCGGCTCGCGCACGCGCTGGTCAACGCGATCGCGGTCCTGATCATCGCGTGCCCGTGCGCACTCGGGCTCGCGACACCGATGTCGATCATGGTCGGAGTCGGGCGCGGCGCGAGCGCCGGGGTGCTGGTGAAGAGCGCCGAGGCGCTCGAGGTGCTGGAGAAGTTCGACACGCTGATCGTCGACAAGACCGGCACCCTCACCGAGGGCAAGCCGCACCTGGTCACGCTCGCCGCGCTCGGCGACGCCAGCGAGGACGACCTGCTGCGCATCGCCGTCGCGCTCGAGCGCGTGAGCGAGCATCCGCTCGCCGCGGCGATCGTCGCGGGTGCAGGGGCGCGCGGCGTGACCGCCGAGCCGGCGACGGAGTTCCAGGCCGTGACGGGCAAGGGCGTGCTCGGCAAGGCGGCCGGGACGCCGGTCGCCCTCGGCAACGAGGCACTGCTCGCACAGCTCGGTGCTACCGGGTCGGTTCCGCAGGAGCGCGTGGCCGATCTGCGCTCGCGCGGCCAGACGGTGATGTTCGTCGTGCGCGACGGCGCCCTCATCGGACTGCTCGGCGTCGCCGACCCCGTCAAAGAGTCGACCGGCCCCGCGATCGCGGCCCTGCATCGCGCGGGGCTGCGCGTGGTCATGGTGACCGGCGACAGCCGGGCGACGGCCGAGGCGGTGGCGCGCGCGGTCGGCATCGACCAGGTCGAGGCCGACGTCCTGCCGGAGCGCAAGGCGGAGGTGGTGCGTCGACTCCAGGCCGAGGGTCGCGTCGTCGCGATGGCCGGCGATGGCGTGAACGACGCTCCGGCGCTCGCGCAGGCACAGGTCGGCATCGCCATGGGCACCGGCACCGACGTCGCCATCGAGAGCGCCGGGATGACGCTGCTCGGCGGCGATCTGCGCGGGCTGGTCCGCGCGCGCGCGCTCAGCGTCGCGACCATGCGCAACATCCGTCAGAACCTGTTCTTCGCCTTCGCGTACAACGTGCTGGGCATCCCGCTCGCGGGCGGTGCGCTGTACCCGGCATTCGGCCTGCTGCTGAGCCCGATGATCGCCAGCGCGGCGATGAGCCTGAGCTCGGTGTCGGTGATCGGAAATGCGCTCCGGCTGCGGCGCGTCCGGCTCGACTGACGCGGTGGCGGCGCGCTAGAGGAACATCGCCGGCCGCGACGCCGCGTGCCGGGTCAACCCGCAGGAGGCTCCGTCCCATGTCCGCTCCCACGTCCATCGTCGCCCTCGTCGCGCGCGAGATCCTCGACTCGCGCGGCAAGCCCACCGTCGAGGTCGAGGTCCGCCTGCAGGGCGGTGCGGTCGGCCGGGCGGCCGTGCCGAGCGGTGCCTCGACCGGCGCGCACGAGGCGCTCGAGCTGCGCGATGGCGACAAGAAGCGCTATCGGGGGGCGGGCGTCCTGAAGGCCGTCGACAACGTGCGCGGCGCGCTCGCGAAGGCAGTGGCGGGACTCGACGCGCGCGAGCAGAAGACCGTCGATGCGGCGCTGCTCGCGGCCGACGGCGATCCGCTCAAGAAGAAGCTCGGCGCCAACGCGATCCTCGCGGTCTCGATGGCCAACGCGCGCGCGGCGGCGGTCGCCGAGAACGTCCCGCTCTACCGCTGGCTCGGCGGCCCCGCGGCGAACCTCCTGCCGGTGCCGTTCATGAACGTTCTCAACGGCGGCCAGCACGCGGTGGGTGGCGTCGACTTCCAGGAGTTCATGCTCGCGCCGACCGGCCTGCCGACGTTCCGCGAGGCGCTGCGCGCCGGCAGCGAGTGCTACCACGTCCTGAAGGAGATCCTGCACGACAAGGGCCTGTCGGTGAACGTCGGCGACGAGGGCGGCTTCGCGCCGGCGCTGCGCCGCAACGAGGACGCGCCGGAGCTGCTGGTCCAGGCGATCGAGAAGGCCGGCTACCGGCCCGGCGAAGACATCGTGCTCGCGCTCGATCCCGCGACCACCGAGCTCTACGCGGACGGCAAGTACGACCTCGCGCGCACCACCGGCGAGAAGAAGACCAGCGACGAGATGATCGCGCTGTGGAGCGACTGGTGCGCGAAGTACCCGATCGTCTCGATCGAGGACGGCCTCGCCGAGGACGACTGGGACGGCTGGGCGAAGCTGACGGCGACCCTCGGCAAGAAGGTCTCCCTGGTCGGCGACGACCTCTTCGTCACGCAGAAGGCACGCCTCGAGCAGGGCATCGCGCAGCACGTCGGCAACGCGATCCTGGTCAAGCTGAACCAGGTCGGGTCGGTCAGCGAGACCCTCGAGACGATGGAGGTCGCGAAGCAGGCCGGCTACGCGCGCATGGTCTCGCATCGGTCCGGCGAGACCGAAGATGTGTTCATCGCCGACCTCGCGGTTGCGACTGGGGCCGGCAAGATCAAGACCGGCGCGCCGGCGCGCTCGGAGCGCGTCGCGAAGTACAACCAGCTGCTGCGCATCGAGGAGGAGCTGGGCGCGAGCGCGCGCTACGCGGGCAAGAGCTGAGGAACGCGCGCCGCTGTCCGTCGCCGGGACGCGCCGCGGTGCCGCAGCGCGCCGGGCGTGCAGCGACGGCTCAGCCGAACGCCCGCCCGGCCGCGAGACCGAGCGTCGCCGCGGTGAGGCCCGCGAGCACGCTCACCGCGACGTAGGCGAGCGCCAGTGCGCTGTCGCCCGCCTCGACCAGGCGCAGCGTCTCGTACGTGAAGGTCGAGAACGTCGTGTAGGCGCCGAGAAACCCGACCCCGATGGTGAGTCGCACCTCGGGCGGCAGCGTCGAGAACTCGAGCAATCCGCTCAGCAGGCCGAGCACGAAGCTGCCGGTGACGTTGATCAGCAGCGTCGCGAACGGGAAGGGCGAGCCCATTCGCGCGTCGATCAACAGCGCGAGCGAGTAACGGGCGAGCGCGCCGAAGAAGCCGCCGGCACCGACGCAGAGCAGCCCGCGCAGCGTCAAGCAGGCTTCGCCGACGCCTCGCGCAGCACGCTCAGGTAGCCGTGTGCGATCAGCGCGTGGTCGAGCACCCCGCGCTCGCGGAGCATGCGATGCAGGCGGGGCAGGTTGTAGTGCGGCACGGTCATCAGCAGGTGGTGCTCGAGGTGGTAGTTGACGCCGTTCGGGGCGATCAGCGCGCGCTCCCACCACGAGGTGACCGTCGTGCGCGTGTTGCGCAGCGGATCACCGGGATCGGGTGCCATCGCGTGCTCGGCGATCGCGCGGATGCGCGTCACCAGCTGGAAGGTCGTCAGCCATGCCACGGCCCAGAGCAGGTACAGCATCGGATGGCCCGCGGCCAGCAGGACGAGGAACAGCACCAGGTTGCTGATCACCACGCCGCGCAGGTTGCGCACGCCGCCGAAGGTCCGCGATTGCCTTCCCTGCGACATGCCGAGGTCGCGCTTGAGCGTCGCCTTGACGCGCTTCCAGCCGGTCTGGCCGGTGAGGTCGCGGACGATCTTCCGGCGCAGGCTCGGTCGCGTGATCGGGAACGGTCGCACGAGGCCGATGTCGGGATCCTCGGCGGTGTAGTTCTTCGCGTGGTGCTTCAAGTGATACGGCCGGTAGGGCTGGACGTCGGTCCAGATCGGGTAGGCGCACACCCAGTTCCCGACCCAGTCGTTGATCGTGCGGTTCGAGAACAGCGCGCGGTGCGCGGCATCGTGCATCAGGATCGCCATGCCGAGCTGGCGCGTGCCGATCAGCAAGAGCGCGAGCACGATGGTGAGCGGGTTCGGCCACGCGGCGACCAGCGCCATCGACGCGAAGATCGTTCCCCAGTTGATCGCGATCGAGAGCCACGACATCACGTCGCGGTGCGCGACCAGCTCCTGGATCTCGGCACGCGTCAGCTTGTCGAGCCAGCGCTCCTGGCCGGACAGGGTGACGTCGGCGTTCGCGGCCGCTGCGATCATCGTTTCCGATTCCATCATGGTGCTCCCGAGAGTTCGTCGCTGGAGGGAATGTCGTCGCCGGTGAAGCGGACGTGCGCCGGCGTGTCGCCCGGCTTGACGCCCATCTCGCGCAGGAAGGCCGCCCAGCGGCCGCGTCCGGCGCGGTCGTAGCGCAGCAGCGTGTCGACCAGTGCGCGTCGCTCGGCCGCGGGTACGAGCGGGTCGGGCAGCCGCGGATCGAGCACCAGCTGCCGGATCGCGCGTCCGCCGACGAGAAACGACTCGGCCATCGCTTGCTCGCGCGGCGCGGACGCGAGCGCGCGCTCGCTGCGCTCGAGCTCCGCGATCGTGCGCCGGTAACCGTGCCGGATCGCGGCCGTGTCCCAGAGGCGCACGACGCGCTGCTGGGTCGGCGGTGCCAGGTCGTGCACGCGGAAGACGTCCGCGGAAGGCTCGAGGCCGAGCTCGAGCAGCCGATCGCGCGTCGCCGTCATGCCGCCGGCGAGATTGTCCGGGCGCAGGGCGAGGTCGCCGCGCAGGTTGCGGAAGCCCAGAAAGGCGAGCGCCCGGCCGCTCCGGTCGCCGCTGCGGTTGCCGTCGCCGCCGGCGACCGCGATCCAGTGGCCGCTCCACGGTCGCAGCGTGCGGTCGATCGAGCGCCACGACGTGGCGAGACGGTTGACCGCTTCCGCGGACGTCCCGAGCCGGTAGAGCCCGGGCTCCTCGCTGGTGACCATGCCGCTCGCACGCAGGCGCGCGAGTGCCACGCGCAGCGAGTTCTCGCTGATGCCGAACAGCCCCGCGGCTGCCACCAGCGCGCGCACCGGCAAGGCGCCGCCGCGCATGGTGGACAGCAGGTCGAGCACGACGCTCTTGGCACTCGGCGACACCCGCGGAGTATTACACGACGACGCTGTCCATTCGCAAGTGTGTAATGAGCACGGTCGCGACGAGCGCGCTCGGCCTCAGGTGGCGGCGGTGCTGCGCGCGCGACGCTCGGCGGTCCACGAGCCGGCCGCGTAGCCGTCGAGGCGGGCACGCCGGTGGCGGAACCGCCAGTCGTCGCCCTGACGGACGTACTCGTCACGGTAACGCCCCCAGTGGTCCGGTCCGCGGTCGGTGACCACGAAGAAGTAGCTGGTGCCGCGCGCCGCATCCGGCGACACGATCTCGATGCGCAGGTTCGACACGTGGTGCCGGATCAGCGGCACCGCGGTCACGTCCTTCAGGCTGCTGCCGGTGCCGGTGAGAAAGGCGCGGATCGCGGCGCGGCCGACCGCCGGCGGGGTGTCGCCGCCGTGCAGGACGCCGTCCTCGGTGAACAGCTCGAGCAGGGCGTCGAAGCGCCCGCTGTCGGCGAGCTGCGCATAGCCCGCCACGAGATCACGGATGCGCTCGCGCGCGATGAGCTCCCACGTCTCCACTGCGTCGACCTCCCTCCGCCGTGCGGCCAATGCGAGTCGCCGCCGACCGTCGTGCGGCGAATCAGGGTTGCACCTTCGCGCGACGCTGCACAACATGAGCGAGATGTCGTTCGCACCGGCGCGCAGGCACGCACGGCGCGGGCGACCGGAGGAGAGGACATGCGCTGCGCGGGTTGGTTTCTGGTCTTGTCATTGCTGCTGGTGGCGCCGGCAAGGGCTCTCGAGCCCGGCCAGAGCGCACCGACGAAGCTCGTGTCGCTCGGCGATTCGATCACGCGCGCCTTCGACGCGACCCTGCCGGCCGACAACCTGAGCCAGAGCTGGGCCAACGGCACGCACGGCTTCTTCGAGAAGCTCTTCCGCCTGCCCGACGTGAAGTCGCACAACCAGCGCATCTCGGCGAACTTCGGCGACGCCGGCCGCCGCAACGTCGTCCTGGCGAAGAACGGCGCCAAGGTGAAGGCGCTGCGCGAGCAGGCGTCGGCCACTGCGGGCAAAGGCTACACCTACGCGACGGTGCTGATCGGCGGCAACGACGTCTGCCGCGACAGCATCGCGGACCTGCCGAGCGACTACGAGTTCACCGTCGGCGCGGCAGTCGGGCTGGTCGAGCTGTTCAAGAGCTTGCCCGACGGCGCGACGGTGCAGGTCGCGGCGATTCCGGACGTGAAGCGCCTGTACGAGATCGGCATCGACAAGACCGCGCTCGGCGTGATCGACTGCGAGCAGCTCTGGAGCTTGACGGCGCAGGGCTTCCCGTGCGGGTCGATGCTGTCGCCGGACAACAGCGAGCTCGATCGCGAGTACGTGCGCGCGCGCAACGTCCGCTTCAACCAGATCCTGCAGTTCCTCACGGCGATCGGCGTGCGCAACTTGGGTTCAACCGGTCGTCGCAACACTTGGTTTCTGGACGTTTCGTAGGTGCTCGTCGAGCGCCTCAGCAGGAGTT
>JAIEPK010000186.1 GCA_019749875.1 Candidatus Binatia bacterium
CGTCTGCGCCGCCGCGCGCGCGGCGAACACCGTCGGGTCGACCGCGACCAGGTCCGCGAGCGGCGTCGCGCACTTCGCGGCGACCCGGGTCGCGGTCGTGCTCTCGCGCGCCGCGAGCTTGCTCGCGAGGCCCGCGGTGTCGCACGGCTTGCCGGCCTTGGCGTTGCGGATGCAGGTGCTCTGCTGCTGGAGCCCGTAGTTGAGCAGCGACTGGCCCTGCTTCCAGGCGTCGTCGAGGCACTTCTGATCGGAGGGGAACGCACCGTCGCGCACCGCCGCGTGCGGACCGCCGTAGCTGCGCGCGGCGAGGCTCGCGATCGCGCTGGTGCAGGCGTTCTGCAGGCGCGTGACGAGGCCGCTCGGTGTCAGCGCCGGCCCGTAGCCGCCCGCCTGCACGGTCGCCTGATCCGGGCACCGAGCGAGCACGCGGCTCGCGACGCGATCGAGCTGCGCCGCTATCTTCGCGTCGCCGGCGAGGCACGCGCCGCCCGTCTTTCGATAGCACTGCTGGCTCAGTCGCCCGACCGAGCCGACGCAGGCGCGCAGCGCGTCCGATGCGGCCTTCTCGCAGGCCTGGCCCGGGGTCGTTGCGGCGGCTGCGCCACAGGACAGCAGGAGCGCGAGGAGCACGAGGAGATGCTGGATCGTCCGGACCATCGGGGAGCCTCCTTGGTGGAGGGGCAAGGTAGGCCAGCCGCGCGAAGGCCGGCAATCCCCTTCCGTGTGGATTGTGACCTCCGATCGGTGGTTCCCAGCGTCGACTCCGGGGCTGCGACCGTGGGACAATCGCGCGCGGGCGGTGCGAGGTCGCTCGGGCGAGGGAACTGCTATGCCGGCAGGGATGGACTCCGTGAACAGCGTGACCGAGGGAGCGACGAGCGACGTCGACGTCGTGGTGGTGGGCGCCGGCTTTGCCGGCTTGTACCTGCTGCACGAGCTGCGCCGGCTCGGCTTCGCAACCGTGGTGCTCGAAGCCGCCGACGACGTGGGCGGCACCTGGTACTGGAACCGCTACCCCGGCGCGCGCTGCGACATCGAGAGCATCGACTACTCGTACAGCTGGGATCCGGACCTGCAGCGCGAGTGGCAGTGGTCGGAGCGCTACGCGACGCAGCCCGAGATCCTGCGCTATCTCGGGCACGTCGCCGACAAGCACGACCTGCGGCGCGACATCCGCTTCACGACGCGCGTCACCGGCGCGCGCTGGGACGACGCCGCGAAGCGCTGGAGCGTGCGCACCGACCGCGGCGACGAGATCCGCTGCCGGTTCTACGTCATGGCGACGGGCTGCCTGTCGGTCCCGAAGACGCCCGACGTGCCGGGCCACGAGCGGTTCCGGGGGCCGTCGTACTACACCGGGCGCTGGCCGAAGGACGGCGTCGACTTCCGAGGCCTGCGCGTCGCGGTCATCGGCACCGGATCGTCGGGCGTGCAGTCGATCCCCGAGATCGCCAAGCAGGCGAAGCAGCTCACCGTCTTCCAGCGCACGCCGAACTACTCGCGACCGGCGAAGAACGGCCCGGTGCCGAAGCAGAAGAAGGCGCTCTTCGACGCCGATCCCGAGGCCTACCGCGCGGCGGCGCGCTTGACGGGCTCCGGCGTGCCGGTCGAGAAGCCGGTGCTGCGCGCGTTCCAGGTATCGGACGCGGAGCGCCTCGCGAAGTACGAGGCGGCCTACGAATCGGGTGACCTGCTGATCTTCGGCAACGCCTACGCCGACATCCTCGTCGACGAGCGGGCGAACGAGAGCGTGTGCGCGTTCCTGCGCGGCAAGATCCGCTCGATCGTGAAGGATCCCGCGCTCGCCGAGACGCTCACCCCGAAGGACCACTTCTACGGCACCAAGCGTCCGTGCATCGACACGCGCTACTTCGAGACCTTCAACCTGCCGCACGTGCAGCTCGTCGACCTGCGCCGCGAGCCGATCGCGACGGTCACCGAGACCGGCATCGACACGGTGTCGCGCTCGTTCGAGTTCGACGTGATCGTCTACGCGACCGGCTTCGACGCGATGACCGGTGCCATCGTGGCGGTCGACGTCGCCGGTCGCGACGGTCTCGCGCTGAAGCAGAAGTGGGATCACGGACCGCGCACGTATCTCGGCCTGATGACCACCGGCTTCCCCAACTTCTTCACCATCACCGGACCCGGCAGCCCGTCGGTGCTGTCGAACATGGTGGTGTCGATCGAGCAGCACGTCGACTGGATCCGCGACTGCTTGGTGCGCATGCGCGAGGAGCACCTCGACACGATCGAGCCCACGCAGACCGCCGAGGACGCGTGGGTGCAGCACGTCAACGACTGCGCCGACATCACGCTGCTGCCGCGCGCCAACTCCTGGTACATGGGCGCCAACGTCCCCGGAAAGCCGCGCGTGTTCCTGCCGTACATCGGCGGCGTGGACCGCTACCGGAAGGTCTGCGACGACGTGGTGGCGCGCGGCTGGCTGGGCTTCGCGTTCGACGGGCGCGATGGCCGGTGCTGCAACGACGGCGTCGTGCGCCGCCTGCAGCCCGATGCCGAGATCTTCCTCGAGCTGCTCCAAGAGCTCGGCGCGCCGCGCATCGAGACGCTGTCGGTCGCCGACGCACGCGCGTACGGTGCCGCGTCGAACGCGATGCGGCCGCCGGGGCCGGAGGTCGGCGAGGTCCGCGACGGCGAGCTCGCCGGTGCGGCGGGCGCGCTGCGCTATCGCCTCTACCGTCCGGCGACGCCGGGACCGCACGGCATCGTCACCTACTTCCACGGCGGCGGCTGGGTGCTCGGCGACCTCGACTCCGATGATCCCTTCTGCCGCTTCCTGTGCGTGCACGCGGACGCGATCGTGGTCTCGGTCGACTACCGACACGCGCCGGAGGCGCGCTTCCCCGCGGCCGCCGACGACGCCTTCGCGGCCGTGCGCTGGATCGCGGCACACGCGGCCGAGCTCGGCGGCACGCCCGGACGTGTCGTGGTGTGCGGCTGGAGCGCCGGCGGCAACGTCGCGGCGGTCGCGTGCCGGCTCGCCCGCGACGCGGGCGGCCCGGCGATCGCGGGTCAGGTGCTGATCACTCCCGTCACCGACTGCGACTGGACGCGCGCGTCGTACGTCGAGAACGGCGAGGGCTACTTCCTCACCACGCCGCTCATGCGCTGGTTCTGGGAGCACTACGCCGACCCGGCCGACCGCACGGATCCGAAGGCGTCGCCGCTGCGTGCGGGCAGCCTCGCGGGCTTGCCGCCTGCCCTCGTGGTGACCTGCGAGTTCGACCCGCTGCGCGACGAGGGCGCGGCCTATGCGGCCGCACTCGCGCAGGCCGGCGTGCCGGCCCGCGAGCTGCGCGGCCGCGGCATGATCCACATGTCGGTGCCAGGGGTCGACGTGATGCTGTCCGCGAACGGCATCCGCCACGAGATCGCGGACACCCTGCGGACGTTCCTCGGCGGCGCCGAGACCCGCGCGCCGACGCGCACCGAGAGCGCCCCGGCCGCGCACGCCTGATCCCGCCCACGACACGCCACCACGACCGGGGAGCTGCAAGATGCCCAGAGCACACGCCAACGGAATCGAGCTCGAGTACGACACCTTCGGACGTCCCGATGCGGAGCCTCTGCTGCTCGTGATGGGCCTCGGCGCACAGATGGTCGTGTGGGAGGAGGAGTTCTGCGAGCTCCTCGCCGCGCGCGGACACTTCGTGATCCGCTTCGACAACCGCGACATCGGGCTGAGCACCAAGCTCGCCTCGCACGGCATGCCGAACCTCCTGCAGATGATGCTCGACGCGCAGGCCGGCCTGCCGCTCGCCGCACCGTACACGCTCGACGACATGGCCGACGACACCGCCGGCCTGCTCGACGCGCTCGGCATCGCGCGCGCGCACGTGTGCGGCGCGTCGATGGGCGGCATGATCGCGCAGACGCTCGCGATCCGTCATCCCGCGCGCGTCAAGAGCCTGGTGTCGATCATGTCGACCACCGGTGCCCCGGACCTGCCGGGGCCGCGGCCCGAGGCCGCAACCGTGCTCTTGACGCCCGTCCCGGCCGATCGCGACGCCGCGATCGAGCGCGTCGTGACGGTGTTTCGCACCATCGGCAGCCCGGGCTTCCCGTTCGACGAGCACGGCCTGCGGGCACGCGCCGCGCTGCAGTACGACCGCAGCCATCACCCGGAAGGACAGATGCGTCAGCTCGCGGCGATCCTCGCGCACGGCAGCCGGCGCGAGAAGCTGCGCGAGCTGCGCGTGCCCGCACTGGTGATCCACGGTGCCGACGACCCGCTGGTGCCGGTCGAGGGCGGCCACGACACCGCCGCGGCGATCCCCGGCGCGGAGCTGCTGATCATCGACGGCATGGGCCACGACAACCCGCGCGACGCGTGGCCACGCGTGGTCGACGCGATCGCGGCGCTTACGGCGCGCGCCGCGGCGCCCTGAGCGCCGGGCTCAGCGCTCGTCGAGGCAGTCCACCGGCAGCCCGATGTGCTCGCGGTAGATGAAGTCGCGGTGCGCGAGCAGCGCAGGATCGAGCGCGTCGCGCACCGGTCCGGTCGCCGTGTACAGGCCGCGCAGCCCCGCCGGCATCGGGCACTGCTCCTCGGGCAGCGGCTCGATCATCGCCGCGAATGCCGCCCAGTAGACGTCCAGCGCCGAGAACCGGGTGCCGATCAGGTACGAACGGCCCGCGATCCGCTGACGGTCGAGCTGGGCCGCAAGCATGCGCAGGATCGCGACCACGCGCCACGGCGCCGCCTCCGCCGCTTCGGCGCTGTAGCCGTACTTGCTCGCCATGCGCGCGATCGCGGGCGGTGCGTGCTCGCCTGCCGCCGCGAGGATCGGGTGCAGCAGCATCAGACGGCGCGACCAGCCGAGGCCCTGCTCGCCGATGATCTCGTGGCAGTAGCCGAGCATGCGCGCGCGCTCGTCGGCGTCGTCGGGCAGCAGCGGCGGGTCGGGCGCGAGACGCTCGGCGAGGAACAGGATGCCGAGCGACGTCGTGCGCGGCGGCTCGTCGTTCCACACTGCGACCGGGGCGCTGGTCTGTCCCGTCCACGCGGCGAGCGCCGCGTTCTCGCCGCCGCCCTCCTGACGGACCGCCACGTACGGCAGGCGCTTGACGTGACAGATGCCCTTCGCGGCCTCGCCCCACGGGCCCGGGACGCCGGTGGTGAGGACCAGCCGGAGACCGGGCAGGGAGCGCGCATTCCCGACGTCGACGAACTTCATGCGCGCGAAACTCCCGCGTCCGTGCGCCGAGCGCAAGCGCGCCCGCTACGTCCGTGGCGGCAGCGCGCCCCCTCACGTCGTGCAACGTTGGCTCGCGCGGCGCGCGCCGTGATACGCGGACCGCCGGAGGACATGGCATGGCGATCGGTGATCAGCGCGACCTCGACCTCGCACGGAAGAATCTCCTCGCGTACTTCGCACGCGTCCTGCCCGAGGCGAGCGAGATCGACGTGCGGAATCTGGCGGCGCCGGGCATGGGCTTCTCGAACGAGACGCTGCTGCTCGACCTGTCGTACGTCGCCGCCGGCGCCCGCCGCGACGAGCCGCTGGTGATCCGCGTCAAGCCAAAGGCCCAGGTCTTCCCCGAGTACGACCTGCGCCGCCAGTTCGAGGTCATGCGGATGCTCGAGCCCACCGACGTTCCGGTCCCGCACATGCGCTGGTTCGAGGACCGCGACGACGTGCTGGGGGCGAGCTTCTACGTCATGGACCGCATCGAGGGCGTGGTGCCGCAGGACTACCCGCCCTACCACGTCGCGGGCTTCTGCACGGAGATGACGCCGGAGCAGCGTGCCGCGCTGTGGTGGGACGGGGTCGACAAGCTCGCGCGCGTCCATCGCCTCGACTGGCGGCAGCGCGGCTTCGCGTTCCTCGAGCGGCCCGACCTCGGCACGACGCCGCTCGCGCAGCAGCTCGAGTACTACCGCCGCTACCTCGCGTGGGCTGCCGACGGGAAGCCGCAGCCGACGGTCGACGCGGGCCTCGCCTGGCTGCTCGCGAACCAGCCGCGGAACGAGCCGGTCGGGCTCAGCTGGGGCGACGCGCGCGTCGGCAACATGATCTTCCGCGACGGACGGTGCGTCGCGGTCCTCGACTGGGAGATGGTCGCGCTCGGCAACCCCGAGCAGGACCTCGGCTGGTGGCTGTTCCTCGACTGGCACCACTCGGGCGGCATCGGCGTCGAGCGCCTCGACGGCTTCCCGTCGCGTGACGCCACCATCGCGCGCTGGGAGCAGCTCGTCGGACGACGCGCCGAGCACCTGCACTACTACGAGGCGTTCGCGGCCTTCCGCTTCGCGGTGATCATGATCCGCATCGCGCAGCTCGTGCGCGAGGCCGGGCTGCCGGCGCCCGACGACATGGCGACCAACAACACCTGCACGCAGGGCCTCGCCCGGCTGCTCGATCTGCCGCCGCCGGGCTGAGGCGACGCGCCTTCGCGTCGCGGCGCGAGGCGCGTCGTCCGGCTGAGCGCTCAGGCCTCGTCGAAGAGCTTCAGCGCCATCGTGCCGTGCGTCGCCGCGGCACCGGCACGCAGCGCCGCGGCGAGGAACGAGACCTCGGCGATCTCCTCGCGCGTGGCACCGTTCTTCTTCGCCGCCTTCGCGTGCGCCTCGATGCAGTAGGGGCACTGCGTGGTGAGCGCCACCGCGATCGCGATCAGCTCGCGGTACTTGCGCGGGATCGCGCCGTCTTCGCGCGCGACCGTCTTCTCGAGCCCGAGCCAGGCGTCGAACTCGGTGGGCGCGAGCTGCTTCATGTCGCGCAGGCGCTTGACGTCGGACGGGTCGTGGTAGTGATCGGCCATCGCTCGCGGTCCTCCCGGCGCATCGGCGGCACGGCTCGCGTCGCGTCGCGCCCGGGCGCGAAGTGAGCAGCCGGCGCAGCGCGTTGCAAGCGACGCCCCTTCCGCGGCCTTCCCTGCGAACGTGCTTGCGCAGCGACCGAACGTCCCCTAAGCCATTTGTATTGGGTCCCATGCAATCGACACGGCGCCGTACCGCGACGCGCGACGACGACACCCGCCTCGTGCTCGAAGGCCTGCGCCGCGTCGTGCAGGCGCTGCGCGTCACCGCACGCGACGCCGAGCTCCGGCACGGCGTCAGCGCGGCGCAGATCTTCGTGCTGCACCTGCTCGAGCGTGATGGCCCGGCCTCGGTCAACGAGCTCGCGGCGCGCAGCTTCACCCACCAGAGCTCGGTGTCCGTGGTGGTGACGCGCCTCGCCGACGCGGGCCTCGTCGCGCGACGGCGGGCCGACGACGACGCGCGGCGCGCCGAAGTCGCACTCACGGCACGCGGGC
>JAIEPK010000200.1 GCA_019749875.1 Candidatus Binatia bacterium
GCCGCCCGCGCGTCAAGTTCACGGGCGGCACGCCCGCCCGCTTCTCGCTGCGTCTGCCGCCCCCGCTGGTCGGCCTCGGGCTGCTCGAAGCCATTCCCGAGGACGCCGTGCTCGCGCTCGCCGACCCCGACGATCGCGACGGCGACGGAGTCTCCGGACGCGCGCACGTCGTCGCCGATCCGCAGAGCGGCGTCCCGCGCCTCGGCCGCTTCGGCTGGAAGGCGAGCCAGGCGACGCTGCGCCACCAGGTCGCGGCGGCGTTCCGCAACGACATGGGCGTCACGTCGCGCGTGCTGCGTGATCCCGACTGCGGCGCGGCACAGACCGGCTGCGGCGAGCGCGGCGTCGAGCTGCAGGACGACGACCTCGACGACCTCGTGACGTACCTGGCACTGCTCGGCATGCAGGCGCGGCGCGACGCCGACGACCCGATCGTGCAGCGCGGCGAGCAGCTGTTCGCGAGCGCCGGCTGTGCGGCGTGTCACACACCGACCTTCGTCACGTCCGCGTTCCACCCGCTCGCGGAGCTCGCCGGGCAGACCATTCACCCGTACAGCGACCTGCTGCTGCACGACATGGGCCCCCGCCTCGCGGCGACGCTCGGCGAGGACGACGCGTCCGGGCGCGAATGGCGCACGCCGCCGCTGTGGAGCATCGGCCTCACCGGGCGCGTGAGCGGCGGCGAGGCGTACCTGCACGACGGCCGCGCGCGCACGCTGCGCGAGGCGATCCTGTGGCACGGCGGCGAGGGTCGTCGTGCGCGTGACGCCTTCGCGACGCTGGCGGCGGACGACCAGGAGGCGCTGCTGGCCTTTTTGCGCTCGCTGTAGAGGTCAGCCGGCGGCGCGGCGCAGCACGAACGTCGTCTGCGTGTCGGCCGGTCCGTGCAAGACCTCGATCGCGATGAGCTTCGAGCACTTCTGGCGCCACAGCTGCGGCTTGCCGGGCTCGACCGGGACCTCGAGAAACGCGTTCGGGTACGGGATCGCGAGAACCAGGCCGGTCGCGAAGCGCAGCATGCCGATGTCCTTCGGCAGCCAGGAGTCCTCGGGACGCGTCTGCAGGCGCACGCACGCGCCGTCCGGCACGCCACCAGGCTCGCGTGCGAGGATGTCGAGCAGATCGCGGTTCACCTTGCCGCGCGGCACGCGCGCCTGCTCGCCGACCACCTGATACGGGAACGCGAGCACCAGCAGCGCGATCAGCCCGACCTCCACCACGCGCGTCGCGCGCGGCGTCACGGCGCGCCGCACGATCGGATCCAGATGCGCCGCGACCAGCAGGCAGAACGGCGCCTCGAGCACGATCGCCGCGCGGTGGTGCAGGAAGTACATGCCGAGGTACGGCACCATCGCGCACAGCAGCCAGCCGGCGAGCGCGACGACGCGCCGCGCGAGCGTATGCAGCGATCCGTCGCGCGCCCACGCGGCGCACGCCCATCCCGCGACGACGATCGCCAGCAGCAGGTCCACCAGCAGCGTGGAGCGCTTGCCGAGGATGCGCACGAAGTTGAGAACGTTCCACGGCACGTGCCAGCCGAGGTGCGGCAGGTTGAGCGGCGGCGTGGGCGTGAACGACGCGCCGATCAGCACGTAGCGGAACGGCAGGTAGATCCCGAGCAGCACGATCATCGGCGCGCACGCGCGCAGCGTGCCGCGGATCCGCTGGCGCGCGTCGCCCTCGCCGAAGACCAGCGCCAGGACGACGAGCGGTCCGGGCAGCGTCATCGCCAGCTCGTTGCTGAGCAGCGCCGCCAGCATGGCGAGGGTGGTCGCGATCTGGAAGAGAGGGCGGCGGTCGCGCGTCAAGTAATCGAGGAACAGCGACACGGCGAGCACGTAGAAGAAGGTCCCGAGCACCGTCTGGAAGGCCGAGGCCCAGAACAGCTCGCCGTTGAGCGACGGGTACATCGCAACTTTCAGGAGCCCCACGACGATCGCGACGCGCCACTCGATCCCGAGCTGCAGCGCGATGCGGTAGACCAGCGCACCGGTCGCGAAGTGCACCGCCAGGCTGGTCAGCAGGTAGGGGAACGCGTTTGTCCCCGCGACCGCGTTCAGCGCGGAGAAGAAGACCTCGATCGACAGCGGGCGGTAGCTCCACCAGCCGCGCGAGCGGAACGACACGAAGACCTCCGCCCAGTCGCGCGGCTGCTGCGCGCGGCGCAGGAAGACGAAGTCGTCACCGAAGAAGTACTCGGCATGCGCGAGCCACACGTAGAAACCGACCAGCAGCAGCCCGAGCGCGAGACAGGCGGCTGCGAAGGGCCGCGCGGCGGACCAAGGGGCGGGGCCGCGGGAACGGTCGGTCGGCACGCCGGACGATAGCAGGGGCGATTTCGTGCCCACAAGCAGAGCGGCCGCGCGCGGCCGCTCTGCCGTCATGCAACGATCAGATCGTCTCGAGCACCATCGCCATGCCCATGCCGCCGCCCGCGCACATCGACACGACGCCGAGGTGCTTGCCGCGCCGGCGCAGCTCGTGGACCATCGTCACGACCATGCGCGCACCGGTCGCCGCGATCGGATGACCGAGGCTGCAGCCGCTGCCATTCACGTTGCAGATCTCCTGCGGGATGCCGAGCGCGCGCGTCGCCGCGACGGGCACCGAGCAGAACGCCTCGTTGATCTCGAACAGGTCGACGTCGTCCTGCTTGACGCCGGCGCGCGCGATCGCCTTCGGGATGGCGTCGATCGGCGCCATGCCGGTGCGCGCGGGGGCCACGCCCACCGACGCCCACGAGCGCACCCGCGCCAGCGCCTGGAAGCCGTTCGCGGCCGCGTAGTCGGGATCCATCAGCAGCACCGCCGCGGCGGCATCGTTGAGGCCGGCGGCATTGCCGGCGGTGACGGTGAAGCCGTCGATCTCGGGGTGCAGGACCTTCAGCTCGGCCATGCCCTCGAGCGTCAAGCCACGACGCGGGTGCTCGTCGGTGTCGAACACGCCGCCCGCGACCTCGACCGGCACGATCTGGTCCTTGAAGGCGCCCGAGTCGATGCTCTCGATGGCACGGCCGTGGCTGTAGACCGCCCACTGGTCGACGTCCCGGCGCGTGAGCTTCGCCTCGGTCGCGGTGTTCTGGCCGACGGTGATCGACATGTCGAAGGCGGGCGCGTCCGGCGTCTCGGGATGCGACGGCGACATCCACTGCCTCGCCTCGAAGTCCGGCGCGGTACGCTTGGTGAGCATCGGCATGGTGCTCATGCTCTCGGTGCCGCCGGCGAGGACCACGCGGTCCATGCCGGCCGCGATCGAGCCGGCGCCGATCGACACCGCCGCGAGGCCTGCCGCGCAGTGCCGGTTGGTCGCGAGGCCCGGCACGTTCTGCAGCCCGAGCACGACCGCGGTGTGGCGCGCGATCACGCCGCCGCCCTGCAGGCTCTCGGCGATGATGATGTCGTCGATCTCCTTGGGATCGATCTTGCTCCGCTCGACGACGCCCTTCACCGCCACCTCGGCGAGCTGGAATGCGTCCTTCGTCACCAGCGAGCCCTTGCGGGCGCGCGCGATGGGCGTGCGGACGGCCGAGACGATCACGGGATTCTTCATGCATGGGCTCCTTGCGCTGCGACGAGCGGGGTCGGTCGACGACCGGCCAGCCCTACCTCAGGCGGCGCGCGATGGACAGCGCGTCACGCCGCGGTGCGGCGTGCACGAGGACCCGCCGGGCTTCGCAAGCGCGACGACATGCCGCAACGACCGTTCGCACGTTCGATCTAGTCCGATGGAGCCGAGTGTGATTTGTGTTTCGGGATGCACGTCACAACCCAGCGTCTCACCCGACTCCTGCTGGTCCTGGTCGTCGCGACGATCGGTCTCCCCGGCATCGCTCGCGCGGCCTTCACGACCTTCGAGAGCGGCCAGGTCAGGCCCCTCGCGCTGACGCCCGACGGGACGCGGCTCCTCGCCGTCAACACGCCGGACAACCAGCTCGAGGTGTTCGACGTCACCGCGAGCGGGCTCTCCCACGTGGTGTCGATCCCGGTCGGGCTCGAGCCGGTCGCGGTCGCGGCGCGGACCGATGGCGAGGCGTGGGTCGTGAACCACCTCTCCGACAGCATCAGCATCGTCGACCTGTCGGCGGCGACGCCGCACGTGGTGCGAACGCTGCTGGTCGGCGACGAGCCGCGCGACATCGTGTTCGCGGGCCCGGGCGGCAATCGAGCGTTCATCACCACGGCGCACCGCGGCCAGCAGCGGGTCAGCCCGAACCTCGCCGGCGTGCCGGGCGCGGGTGACCCGCAGTTCACCACGCCGGGCGTCGGCCGCGCCGACGTCTGGGTGTTCGATGCGGCGAATCTCGGCAGCACGCTCGGCGGCGTCCCCCTGCGCATCGTCACGATGTTCGGCGACACGCCGCGAGCCCTCGCCACGAGCCCCGACGGCGCGAAGGTCTACGCGGCGGTCTTCAAGTCCGGCAACCGGACCACCACGGTGAGCGAGGGCCTGGTGTGCAACGGCTTCGCCTCCGCGGGTTCGTGCGTGTCGCCGCAGGGCTTCACGCTGCCGGGCGGCCTGCCGCCGCCGAGCACCGATGCCTTCGGCGAGCCGGCACCGGAGACCGGCCTGATCGTCAAGTACGATCCGCAGACCCACACCTGGGACGACGAGTTGGGCCGCGACTGGAGCCCGGGCATCCTGTTCAGCCTGCCCGACCTCGACGTGTTCGCGATCGACGCGACGACGCTCAGCCAGACCGCGAGCTACGCGGGCGTCGGCACGACGCTCTTCAACATGGCGGTGAACCCGGTGAGCGGCGCGGTCTACGTGTCGAACACCGAGGCGCGCAACGAGGTCCGCTTCGAGGGCCCCGGCGTGTACGGCAACAGCACCGTGCAGGGACACCTCGCCGAGTCGCGCATCACCATCCTCGACGGCGCCAACGTGCTGCCGCGGCACCTGAACAAGCACATCGACTACGACGTCCGTCCGGCGCCCCCGGGCACCAAGGACCACAGCCTCGCGACCCCCGTCGGGATGGCGGTCTCGGCCGACGGTGCGACGCTCTACGTCGCGGCGTTCGGCTCGTCGCGCATCGGCGTGCTGCCGACCGCGAGCCTCGCGAACGACTCGTTCGATCCCACCGTCGCGAGCGCCGGCTACATTCCGGTGAGCGGCGGCGGACCGAGCGGCCTGGTGCTCGACGGCGCGCGCCAGCGCCTGTACGTGCTGACGCGCTTCGACGACGCGGTGTCGGTGATCGATCTCGCCGGCACGCCGTCGGAGACCGCCCACCTGCCGCTGCACAACCCCGAGCCCAGCAAGGTCGTCAACGGACGGCGCTTCCTCTACGACGCGAATCTCACCTCGAGCAACGGTGAGGCGTCGTGCTCGAGCTGCCACATCTTCGGCGACATGGACGACCTCGCCTGGGACCTCGGCAACCCCGACGACAAGGTCAAGAAGAATCCGATCCCGATCAATCTCGCGATCGCGATCACCTTCGGAGCCGTCAACCTGCCCGCGCCGATCAACGGCTCGGGCCTCGTCGACGACTTCCACCCGATGAAGGGCCCCATGACCACGCAGACGCTGCGCGGGCTCCTCGGCAGCGGTGCGATGCACTGGCGCGGCGACCGCTCGAACCCGCCGGGCACGCCGGGCTCGGCGTTCAACGAGGTGATCTCGTTCAACAACTTCAACGTGGCGTTCCCCGGCCTGGTCGGACGCGAGAGCGAGCTGTCCGCGTCCGACATGCAGAAGTTCACCGACTTCGCGCTCGAGATCATGCTGCCGCCGAACCCGGTCCGCGCCATCGACGGCACGCTGACGCCGGCACAGCAGGCGGGACACGACTTCTACTTCGGCGCGCGGCGCTCCGACGGCCTCGCCAGCGACTTCGGCGGCCAGCAGCTCGGCTTCAACTGCAACGGCTGCCACGAGGTCGATCCCGCCGAGGGCGAGTTCGGCACCAGCAGGCGCGCGAGCTTCGAGAACGAGGAGCAGATCTTCAAGATCCCGCACCTGCGCAACCTGTATCAGAAGGTCGGCATGTTCGGCGTCGCCGACGTGCCGTTCGAGGATCCGCTGAACCAGCCCTTCCGCGGCGATCAGATCCGCGGCTTCGGCTTCCTGCACGACGGCAGCATCGACACCCTGTTCACGTTCTTCAACGCCGTGGTGTTCAGCGGGCACAGCTTCGGCGGCTCGGCCGTCGGCTTCCAGAACAACACCCAGCGCCGCAACGTCGAGCAGTTCATGCTGGCCTTCGACACCAACCTCGCTCCGGCAGTCGGCCAGCAGGTCACGCTCGACGCGGCGGGTGCGGCCGTCGCGGGTCCGCGCATCGACGTGCTGAAGGCACGCGCCACCGCGGGCGACTGCGATCTGGTCGCGAAGGCCAGCATTGCGGGCGAGCCGCGCGGCTGGGTGCTCGCGGCGGGATCGTTCCAGAGCGACCGCGCCACCGAGGCCCCGCTCGGCGACGCGGCGCTGCGTGCGCTCGCCGCGACCAGCGGTCAGGAGATCACCTTCACCTGCGTGCCGCCGGGCTCGGGACAGCGCATCGGTGTCGATCGCGACGACGACGGCTTCTTCGATCGTGACGAGCTCGACGCCGGCACCGATCCGGCGGATCCGGCGAGCTACCCGGGCGCCGTGCAGGTCGTCGGCATCCGCGCGACGAGCCTCGTGCTGAACGACGACCCGGCACCGCCCGTCGATCCGCTGAAGCGCAAGATGCGTCTGCGCTCGGCGAAGCGCGGCGCAGCCGCGAGCGGTGTCGTGGTTCCCGCGCAGGGCGGGGTCGGTGATCCGACGCTCAACGGAGCGACCTTGACGGTCTACCGGCCCGACGGCGGCGGCACGCTGGTCACCATCCCGCTGCCGAGCGGGTTGTGGCGCGCGAGCGGCGGCACGCCGGCGAAGCGCTACCTGTACTCCGACCCGAAGGGCACCGCGGGGCCGATCCGCTCGCTGCAGATCACGTCGCGTGGTCTGTCGCTGCGCGGCGTCGGCACCGAGCTGTTCTCGCTCGCCGAGGCCCCGCAGGGCTCGGTGGCGGTGCGGATCCAGCTCGGCACCGAGGTCCAGTTCTGCGCCAGCGTGCCCGCGAAGGCGACGCCCAGCAGCGAGCGCAACGACGACGTGTCGCACTTCGTCGGCGCGCCGCACACGGCGGCACCGGCGACCTGCCCGCCGCTGCCGGTCACCGGGTCGGCGTCGCGCGCGTTCCTGACCGACACGTCGAGCCTGCTCGACTTCTGAGGAGCGGTGGGACGCGCGGGTCTCGTTCCCGCGCGTCCCACCGCCGCCGCGCCGTCCGGCGACGACGTCGTGGCGATCGCGGCGCGCTCGGCGTCCGCGT
>JAIEPK010000501.1 GCA_019749875.1 Candidatus Binatia bacterium
AATCTGCTCGAGCTGCGGCGGATCGCGCTCGACCGCGTGCAGCGCTACCGAGTCGCGCTCGGCGCCGCGCCGCGCGGCGACGGCTCGACCACCCGCCTCGCGCAGGCGCGTGCGCTGTTCGCGCAGCACCTCTTCTTCGAGGTGCACGAGGTGCTGGAGCCGTGGTGGCGCCGCGCAGCGGGCGCCGAGCGGCTCGTTCTCCAAGGCATCATCCAGGCCGCGGTCGCCTGGCACCACGGGTCGAGCGGACGCCGGGCGCCGGCGATGCGCACGGCGTCGGCCGCGGCGGCGAAGCTCTCGGCCGCCGCCGATTGCTGGCACGGCTTCCCCATCGCGGCGCTGCGCGCCCAGCTCGACGCCTACCGGCTCGAGCTTGCGCGCGGCGTCGGCCCCGCACCCGCGCGCCTCGCACTCTGAGCGCACGGGCGTTCCGGCTCGTCGACGGCGCGTGGTCGCGCATCGGGTCGCGCTCGGACCGGTCGTGGGGCGCGCGCACCGCCGGCGGATGTGGAAGCGCGGGCGCTCACGCGTATCCGCGCGAGCGCGGATGCGCTACACCGCGCCTCGTGGCGATCGTCCGCATGCTGCACGTCGCGCTGGGTGTCGAAGACGTCGACCGCGCGCTGCGGTTCTATCGAGACGCTCTCGGCTTCTCGGTGCTCGCGCGAGATCGCTTCGATGGTGCGCGGATCGGTCGCGTGCTCGGTGTCGGTGCAGGCTCGGTCGAAGCCGTCCTGCTGCGGCGCGAGGGCTTTCTGCTCCACCTCCTGCAGCGCTCCGCCACGTCGGACGGCGCAATGCACACGTCACCCCTCGGTGCGCACCTCGCGCTCGCCGTCGACGATCTCGCCTCGACGCTGCATTCGCTGCGCGACCGCGGCGTGATGATCGAGGAGCACACGCTGATCGGACACGCACCCGGGGTACGCTCGTGCCTCGTGCGCGACGCGGATGGTGTCCCGGTGCTGCTCTGCGAGATGCCCGCGGGCGCGGCGTCGGCCTGGGACGACGACCCGCCCGACGCGTGAGAACGGAAGAGCCCGTCGGGCCGCGCCGTCGCGGCGCTCGCCGAGGCTTGCGAACGGAAGCGGTTTGGTGATGATCTGCCGCGATCGTTGGGATCGCGCTGCGCCCATTGCCGACGACCGGCCCGCCCGACGGCGGACGGACCGGCACACGGCTCACGCAACGGCGGATCGGCTCGGGGGGAATCGGAAGTGAGCTTGACGAGGGGGCGCCGCGCCGCGCGCACGGCATGCAGCGAAGGGGCACGTCGCGGGGCGGGTGCGCCGTGAAGCGCGAGGTGGTCGAGACCGAGATCGTCGTCCCCGGCTTTCGTTTCGGGGGTGTCGCGGCCGGCGTCAAGAAAAGCGGGCTGCCCGATTGCGGCATCGTCGTCGCCGATCGTCCGGCCGCGGCCGGGGCGGTGTTCACGCGCAACACGTTCTGCGCCGCTCCGGTGCTGATCGGCCGCGAGCGCGTCGCGAGCGGCCGGCTGCAGGCGGTGGTGGTCAACAGCGGGAACGCGAACGCGTGCACGGGAAAGCAGGGCCTCGCCGATGCACGCGCGATGTGCGCGCTCGCCGGCCGGGCGCTCGGGATCGCGCCCGCGCTGGTCGCGCCGTCGTCGACCGGCATGATCGGCGTCGAGCTGCCCATGGACCGCCTCGGGCCCGGCATCGCGCGCGCTGCCGCGGACGCGACGCCGGACGGGCTGTGGCGCTTCGCGCGCGCCATCATGACCACCGATGCGTTCCCCAAGGTGGCCAGCGCGACGGCGCGCGTCGACGGCAAGAAGGTCACGGTCGCCGGCATCGGCAAAGGCGCGGGCATGATCTCGCCCGACATGGCGACCCTCCTGGTCTACGTCGTGACCGATGCGGCGATCGATCGTCGGACGGCTTCGTGGCTCACTCGAGAGGTCGCCGTGCGACCGTTCAACGAGCTCACGGTGGATGGCGATACCAGCACCAACGACAGTCTCTTCCTGCTCGCGTCGGGCGCTGCCGGCAACGCCGCGATTCGTGGCGATGGCCCGGGGCGGAAGGCTCTCGCTCGCGCGGTCGGCGAGGTGGCCGGCGAGATCGCTCGGCTGGTGGCGCTCGACGGCGAAGGAGCGACCAAGGCGGTGCGGATCCACGTCCGCGGTGCTGCGACCGACCGCGATGCGCAGCGCATCGTGCGCGCGGTGGGGCGGTCCCAGCTCGTCAAGACGGCCTTCTTCGGGGCGGATCCGAACTGGGGCCGCATCGCCTGTGCCGTCGGGTACAGCGGCGTGTCGGTCGATCCTCGCAAGGTCTCGATCCGCGTCGGCGCGGTGGAGGTGTTCCGCCGTGGTGCGGGGATCGGGCCGGCGCGCGAGAAGGCGCGCGCGGTGATGGCCAACGCCGAGTTCGACGTCGGCATCGTGGTCGGGAGCGGCCCCGGCGAGGCGCGGCTCTTGAGCAGCGACCTGTCGAAGGACTACGTCGAGTTGAACTCGGCCTACTCGACCTGAGAGCGTCCGATCGGCGTCGCTCTCAAGCTTCGCGGGAGACGGTCGGGTCGGCCGTCTCGTCCTGCGAGCGGGCGAGGGCGATGATCTGGCCGAGCCGGTCGAGGTCCGGCGAGCGCAGGCACTGGGTCGCGTCGAGCAGGCTCGCCGCTTCGCGGACTCGCGGCGTCTCGGCCTCGACCAGGAGAATCGCCGGCGTGGCGACGCCGGCCTCGCGCATCGCGTTGACCAGGGTGGCGCCGCAGCAGTCGGGCAGGTGCATGTCGGTGACGATCGCCTCGTACTTGGAGGTGCGCGCCGCTTCGAGGGCGGCAGCGGCGGAATCGACCTCGTCGGTGACGTAACCGCTGCGCTGGAGCATCCGGCAGATCAGCTTCTGCAGGTTACTGCTCGCGGTCGCGACGAGGACCTTCATGCAGCTGGTCATCGGGGGAGAAGGTTCCGCAGGTTTCGTGCCACGTAGATCGCGCTCTCGATCGGTTTCTGCAGTGCGTGTGCCGACAGATCGGTGCCAATTCGTGCCTTCGCACGCGGGCATGGCTGTCGCAAGTTACAGGCAAGTCACGACAAACGATACTTCTCCATTTTGCGGTAGAGCCGCTGCCGATCGATGTGCAGCAGGCGAGCCGCCTCGTTCTTGTTGCCGCGCGCCTGGCGCAGTGCGGCAGAGATCGCACGCCGTTCCGCCTCCTCGAGGGTGATGACCGTCGCCAGGTCGTACGTCGCGGGCGGGACGGACTCGGCGGCCATGCCCACGTCCGTTGCGAGCGCCTCGTCGATCGGGGAGAGCGCGCTCGCGTCCGGGGACGAGACGTCGGTCGCCGGGGGGCTCGCCGAGCGCGTGTCGGGCGCGGCGGGCAAGCCGGGCGCGATGTCCTCCAGCTCGATCGTGTCCGCCGTGGTCATCGCGAACGCTCGCTCGATCGTGTTCTGCAGCTCGCGGATGTTGCCCGGCCAGTCGTGCCCGATCAGCCGGTCGCGGGCGGCCGGCGAGAGATGCTTCGGTGCGACGGCGTACTGGCGCGAAAATTCCGTGATGAAGTGGTCGATCAGCGCCGGGATGTCGCCGCGCCGCTCGGCGAGCCGCGGCAGGTGGATGTTGACGACGTTCAGGCGGTAGAAGAGGTCTTCGCGGAACTCGCCGCGCCGGATCTGCTCGCGGAGATCCTTGTTGCTCGCGGCGACGAGACGAACGTCGACCTTGACCGGACGCGTCGTCCCGAGCGGCGTGATCTCTCGCTCCTGGATGGCGCGCAGGAACTTGCCCTGCAGACCGAGCGGGATCTCCGAGATCTCGTCCAGGAACAGCGTCCCGCCGGTGGCGGCCTGGAAGACGCCTTCCTGATCGTTGATCGCACCGGTGAAGGCGCCGCGCCGGTGCCCGAACAGCTGGCTGTCGAGCAACGATTCGGTGAAGGCTCCGCAGTTCACCGCGACGAACGGCGCTCGCGACCACGGCGACTTTGCGTGCAGGGTCCGCGCGACGAGCTCTTTGCCCGTGCCGCTCGCGCCGGTGATCAGCACGGTGCTCTTGTTCTGGCTCACGGTCGCGATGATCTGGTAGATCCGCTGCATCGCGGGATCGTCGCCGATCAGCTCGCCGTAGCGCTGATAGCGTTGCACCTCGCGCTTCAGATTCGCGACCTCGCGACGCAGCGAGCGCAACTCGAGCTGTCGGTCGATCACGATCTTCAGGTCGTCCGGATTGCAGGGCTTGATCAGGTAGTCCGACGCGCCGAGCTTCATCGCGTCGACCGCACTCTGGATGGTGCCGTAGCCGGTGAGCACCACGGTCGCCGGGCGCGACACGAGCTCCTGCATGGACCGCAGCAACGCCATTCCGTCCATCACCGGCATGTTGAGGTCGGTGATCAGCACGTCGACGACCTCGCGGTCGAGGATCTCGAGCGCTTCCTTGCCGTTCGCCGCCGTCGCGACCTCGTAGCCGGCGCGCTCGAGAATGCGGCTCAGGGTCCGCACCATGTTGGCCTCGTCCTCGACGAGCAAAATCTTCGCGCTCACGCGTCTTCCCCGGGATTCGCACTGCGGGAGCCCGCCGTGTCGTCGAGGTCGAGCATCAGGCTCGGCTGGTGGATCGGCAGGTCGATGACGAACGTCGTGCCGCGCTCCGGCGTGCTGTGCACCTCGATGCTGCCGCCGGCGTTCTTGACGACGGTGTGCACGACGTAGAGGCCGAGCCCGGTCCCTTCACCGGGTGCCTTGGTGGTGAAGAACGGATCGAAGATCCGCCCCAGGCGTTGCGGCGGGATCCCCATTCCGGTGTCCGAGATCTGCAGACGAACGCGCCCGCGCGAAGGCGCGCTGGTCGCGATCTTGAGCTCGCCGCCCTTCGGCATCGCCTGCACCGCGTTGGTGATCAGGTTGAGCAGCACCTGGCGCATGCCGTTCTCGTTCACGTCGACGGCCTCGACCGCGCCCAGCACCTGGTTCGCACGCACGCCGTTGTTCTGCAGGTACTTGTTCATCAGCTTGAGCGTGCGCTCGATGAGAGCGTTCAGATCGACGGCCTGGATCTCGGTCTTGTTGTCGCGCGAGAACTCGAGCAGGTTGCTGATGATCTCCTGTGCACGCGCCATCTCGGCATTGGCGATCTGCAGGTCCTCGCGCACGTCGGGACAGGGATCGTCGAGCAGGGCGCCGAGGTCGTACAGCGCGTTGGTGATGATCGCGAGCGGGTTGCGGATCTCGTGTGCGATGCCGGCCGCGAGCTGTCCGATCGCGGCCATCTTCTCGGACTGGATGAGCTGGAACTCGAGCTGGCGCCGATCGGAGAGGTCGACGTAGATGATCTGCAGCGTGTGGTGATCGCCGAACTCGATCAGCGCAGCACGCACGTCGACCGGCAGCAGGCTGCGTCCGCTCCGCTCGAGGTGCAGGTTGCCGCGCGCCGCCTGGCCGCGTCGCCGCGTCTCGGCGAGCAGCTCCCGTACGGTCGCACGCTCGGATTCCGGGTGCAGCTCCCACAGCGCACGGCCACGCACGTCGCTGCCGATCTCGCGCTCGGCGACCTGATTCGCGCTGTAGATCACACCCGATTCCGCACGCAGCATGAGCATGGGAGTCGGCGCCGAGTCGACCGAGCGCCGGTAGCTCTCCGCCTGGTCCTCGACCTCGCGCTGGCGCGCCTCGACGAAGAAGTCGGTGATGTGCAGGACACGCTCCCAGAACTCCTGGTCGAGCAGGGCGAGCAGCTCGGGAAGATCCGGGCTGCCGCGCAGCTCGCGGCGCAGCAGGTCGGCGATGATCTGGCGTATCTTGAGCTGGCTCGCGAGGAAGCGCGACGGCGCGTGCTTCGAGATGAAGCCGCCGCGTGCATGCTCGCGCAGCACGACGTAGGTGTCGATCTGCTCGGGATCCCGGATGTGCGCGCTCCAGCGACGCTGTGCCACCGCGATGTCGTGTGCGAGCTCCTCCCTGCGTCCCACGTCGATCTCGAGCGCTTCCGAGATCGTGGTGGTCCAGGTGGAGACGATCTCGCCCTCGTGCTGGTCGAGAAAGTCCGCGAGCTGGCGGCGCAGCGGCGACTCGTTGCCCGGGAAGGCCAGCAGCCCACAGCCGCGCAGATAGCCTTGGATCCGTTCCAGATGCTCGGGCAACGAGGGAAAGGCGGCGGCACCGCCGTCTGGCGCCGGATCGTTGCCGCGTTTGGGCATGGCTCGCCAATATACATCCGAGTGCGGCAAACTGAACCCATGCCATCCGATCCGCAGCCTTCGCGCGCGACCTTGGCCGGTCGTCGGGGTTGCTAGGACCACCCCACTTGGATCCGAGCGCAGATGGCGACACGGAGTTGATGCTTCGTGTCCAGCAAGGTGACCGCGACGCGTTCCGGGCGCTGTTCGACAAGCACGCGAGCGCCGTGGCGCGCTTCGCTGCCGGCTTCGTGGGCTCGGCGGCGCGGGCGGACGAGCTCGCCCAGGACGTCTTCTTGCAGGTCTACCGGACGCGGGACCGCTACGAGCCGAGGGCCAAGTTCTCCACCTGGCTCTACACGATCGCGCACAATCTTTGCCTGAACGAGGTTCGCCGGCACGACTACCGCAGCCGGGTGGACCTCGATGCCGGCCGCGACGGTGACGACCCGGCCTGGGATCCGACCGACCCCGTGCCGCGCGAGGGCGAGTCCTACAGCGCACAGCGCGAGCTCGAGGAGCGGGTGGCCGAGCTGATCCGGCAGCTGCCCGACGCGCAACGGACCGCGCTCGTCTTGAGCCGCGTGGAGGAGCTTCGCTATCAGCAGATCGGGGAGATCCTGTCCTGCTCCGAGCAGGCGGTGAAGAGCCTGATTTTCCGCGCAACGCAGCGCCTCAAGGCGGGTTTGAAGGGGTATCTCGAGGACGGTCGATGAGCTGCGAGACGGTGATCGGGTCCATCGTGGCCCTGCTCGACGGGGAGCTGGCGGATGCCGAGCGCCTTGGGGTCGAGGAGCACCTCGCGCGCTGCGCGACGTGCGCACGCGACCTGAACGAGCTGCGCTCCACCCGTCGCATCGTCACCGCCCACCTGGTCGCGATCGGCGAGCAGGTCTCGGAGCCGCGCTTCGAGACCGTCTGGACGCGCGTCGCGAGGGAGAGCTCACGGCAGCCCGGCGTGTCGCACAGCGACGGCACCCCGCCCCGCGCCGTGCTCAGGGCGTTGCCGAAGCGTCGTCGCTGGCTCTGGGCGGGTGCCTCGGCGGGTCTCGCGCTCGCCGCCGGTGTTGCGGCGCTCGTCCTCGCCCCACGGCTCATCGAATCGTCCCCGGCGACGCGTGGCGTCTCCGGCACCGGCGCGCCGGCTCCGGTGGTGGCCGCGCTGCCTGCCGCGCCGGAGCCCGCCAACAAGCCGGCGAA